>CAYYKV010000076.1:0-13474 GCA_964468605.1 uncultured Occallatibacter sp.
CGCTTTATCGAGGCCAATCCCAGCATCTACGGCCCGGGCGTCAATGCCAACAACAACAACGAGATTCGCCAGTACACTACCTGTAACTCGGCCGGTATCTGCAATTACGGATCGGTGGGATTGATCGCCGATGACTCCAGCTCCACTTACCATGCGCTGGAAGTGGCCTTCTCCCGCCAATACGCGCACGGCCTCAGCTTCCTGGCGTCTTACTGGTATTCAAAGAGTCTGGATTATATCTCGTCGCTGAATGTTGCCGGTTCGGCTCCCACGCTGGTCGCCGGTGAGAATGACCTGGCGCAAAATCCCTTCAACCTTGCGGCGGAGCATGGCCCGTCGCTATTCGATGCCACCCAGCGGTTCGTCTTCAGCGGAACCTGGGCGCTCCCGCGCCGGCAAAGCGTCAGCGGCGCCGCGGCCTTCCTGCTCAATGGCTGGCAGTTCAACGTCATCAGCAGTCTTTCCACAGGGACACCGTTTACCGTCTACGATAGCGCCGACGTTTCCCTGCAGGGCAGCGCACCGGAAATCAGCGGCTTCTATTCCAGCCGTCCGAATCTGGTTTCCAATCCCAATGCGGGGCAGCCGCACACCGCCAACGAATGGGTGAGCCGTGCGCCCTTCCGGCAATTGAATCCGGCAACACAGGCCGGCCAATTCGGCAACGAGGGCCGCAATGTAGTGCGCGGACCGGGCATTGAAAGCGTGGATCTGTCATTGTTCAAGAATTTCAGGATGAGCGAGACAAAACGCGTCCAGTTCCGGGCCGAGTGCTTCAACCTGCTCAATCATGCGAATCTGGGATTGCCCGAGAACGACCTGGAGTCTCCCGCGTTCGGCCAGATTCTGCAAGCCGGCCCACCGCGCCTGCTACAACTGGCGGTGAAGTTTCTGTTCTAATTTAAAGGATCCGTCTGGCAGGAGAACGCGCATCATGCCTATACCGACTGAGCCGATCGGCAGCATTCCTCGTCCTCATGAACTCATCGAGGCTCTGGGGAAGTTGGGCGCTGGCGTATTGGAGCAGTCCGAATATGAGCAAGTGCTCGACGCCGCGGTGCTCGATACCATCCGCCGATTCGAGAAGACGGAATCGCCCGTGACCACCGACGGGGAACAGGGCAAACCGAGTTTTGCTACTTATCCCCTTACAGACAATCGTCTCGCCGCGGACGGCGTTACGATTCCCTTTGCCGACGGGCATACGCGTCAGCTTCCGAGACTTACCGGCGGGCCTTTCCGGTATGGGATCTACTCCGAAACCTACCTAAAACGGGCCATGCAGTTGACGAGCCTTCCGGTGAAGCAGGCTGTCATTTCCGTTTCCGCTTTGAGCCTGCTGTATGCGGATGAGTCCCTCCCGGGTTACTCGCGGGAGCAGTTCGAGAAGGATCTGCTGAACGAAGCCGAGTCAGACATCCGCCGCTGTCTCCTCGCGGGAGCGCACTGCGTTCAGATCGACTTTACGGAGGGACGATTGTCGCTGAAGCTGGACCCGAGCGGAGGGCTGCTGCGGCGATTCATCGAGCTGAATAACCAGGTTCTCCACCGCTTCACACCGGACGAGCGATCGCGCATCGGGGTCCACAGTTGTCCGGGCGGCGACAGGGACTCCACCCACAGCGCTTCCGTGGACTATGCGGAACTGCTGCCCGCGCTCTTCTCGCTGGCCGCGGGCCGCTTCTACCTGCAGTTGGCCAGCGAACCTGATCGGCGGTATGTGCTGGGTCTGATCCAAGAGCATCTCCGGCCGGACCAGACGGTCTTTATCGGGGTGGTGGATCCGCTGGTTTCGCGGATCGAATCGCCGCGTGAGATCTGTGCCGCTGTAAGGGAGGCGGCCTCTTTCATTCCTCCCGAACGGTTAGGCACCACGGACGACTGTGGCTTCGCGCCCTTCGCCGATGATGTCTCCACCGCTCGTGACACGGCCTTCGCGAAGATTCGAGCGCGCGTAGAAGGCACTCGCCTGGCGGAACGGGAGCTGGGCTTGTGAGCAGTGCGGTTGCCAGTCCGCTGCGGCGCCCTTGGTCCCGCCGGATAGCGCGATGGCTGGTTCTGTCCCTTGGCTTCCTGGCGCTCGCGTATCTTTCCCTGTGCGCGGTACTTTACTGGGCCATGCGGCAGCCCCCCGACGTCTTCGGACGGGTCATGATGAGGCTGACCACGCTCCCCCCAGTGGTCGGAATGGTCTTGCCGTTCGAGCCGCTCTGGATGCGCGCTCGGGCCGGAAGCTTGCACCCCGGCGATCTGACACCGGACTTCACCCTGCCGGCACTCGACCATAAGAGTAGCGTCCAGCTCTCGTCCTTCCGCGGCTCGCGGCCCGTGGTCCTGGTATTCGGCAGCTATACTTGACCGCCATTTCGCCGGGAGGTTCCCGCGCTCAATAAGCTGTACGATTCCTATTGCGACCGGGTTGCGTTCTACGCCGTGTATATTCAGGAGGCGCACCCCAGCGACATTTGGCAACAGCGCAGCAACGTCAAAGAAGGCGTGGTGTTCGCTACCCCTCGAACCGCGGGAGAGCGGGTGGAGATTGCGCAGAGTTGTGTACGCACCCTGGGAATCCGTTTCCCTGCTTTGATCGATGGCATGGACAATTCGGTCGAGCGGCAATATACCGGCTGGCCGGATCGCCTGATGCTAATCGACATCGAGGGCAGGCTGGTGTTCAAGAGCGCGCCCGGTCCATTTGGATTCAAACCATCTGACTTGGAAAGCGCGCTAGTGAAGCTCTTGCGCTGAAGAGTGTGACAGCTTATCGCGTAGCAAAGGCCGCCGCGAGGTCGACCGAAGCAACCGCCGGCACACCTGCATCTCCAAAGAAGCGCGCCAGTGCTTTCGCTACGGCTGCGGGCTCCGTTATGGGCAGGAAATGGCCGGAGTTCAACAATAGCAATTCGGAGTGTGGCATCAGATCCCGAGTGCGGCAGGCAAAGGCTTCCGGCACTGCCGGGTCCTTCGAGCCATGAACCACCAGCGTGGGCGCCAGGATCCCGGGAAGCAAGCTCGGAATGGACGCGAGCACTTCAGAGGGATGCCCCCAACGCAGCACGGACATCAAGCGCCATGAACCACGCCAACCGCGAAAAGGCGCGTGGAGGTTTTGGACCATCTCGTGGCGGTTGGGAACACCCGCCATGGCCAATCGCATCGCGACGTTCCAGAAGAGCAGGTTGACGACAGGCGCCAGCAATTCGCCGATCGCCGGTTTCCGCAGCAGTTCAAAAAGATAGAACGGCTTGAGCTCCGGAAAGATGGATGGCGACAGCAGCGCCAGACGCCCGACGCGGTGTGGGAAGTGGTGGGCATAGTGCACCGAAATGGCGCAGCCGGCGTCGTGCCCTACCACATGCCACTTCTCGATTCGGTGTTCCATCCGGATGGCTTCGATACTCGCAGCCAGAGCCGCCAGGTTTCGGAAAGCAGGAGGCGTATTCACCGATTTGCCAAGCCCCGGCAGATCCACCGCGATGCACTGGAACTCGCTCGACAGCCCTGCGATCACGCCGTTCCATAGAATGCTGCTGGTAGGAATGCCGTGAAGAAACAGCACCGGATATCCGGACCCGCGGGTTACGAGATGCATGATTTAACCCGCCTCCTGGCGAGCACCCAGTCTCAAGCAGACTGCGCTCAACACAATGGCTGCGGTTCGAAACAGGTTCAGTACGAAGCCGAACAGTAGTGTACCGGCCACGCCCTCTGGCCTGGTCCGGGAATAGACGGCGTTGAAGACCCAGGCCGGGACGGTGTAGATCCGCCCCGCCCGCAAAACTCCGACGCGGTTGCGGACGGCCGAATCGTAAATCGTCTTCTCGATCCCGCAATTGAAGAACCTGCCCAGGTCGACAATCCGCTTGCTGTACATCGCGCCGGCTACAAACGGCAAGCGCTTTCCGCGGCCCGAGCTGACGATCACAGCGCAGGCCTCGCGGGCGTGCCTGAGCGCCGCCGTGACTCCGTTCGATGTCATGGGATCCACGAGGGATGCCGCTTCCCCCACAATCAACCAGTTGGGCCCGGCCAGTCTGCCGTGCGTGCGGCATTGGAATGACGTCACGTGGGGTGAGAGGGCGCCGGGCGCCGGCAGCAATCCGCTAAATCTCGGGAAGCGGGCGAGGTGTTCGCGAACAATATCCTCCACCGTGAGCCCCTGCTGTCGCTTTTGCCGGATCGCCTCGCCCGCCGCCACGCAGCCCACGCTAATGACGTTCAAGTGAATGGGAATTTCCCAGGTCCACTGCATGTACGGTGGCTGGCCATCCATGTAGAGTGTGGTGCCCTCGCTCGCTTGCGAGACGTTGAGATAGGTCCACATGGCGACCTTTTTGGGCCCGTATTGGTAGACCGGTAGACGGAAGATCCGCGCAAACAAGGCGGTGGTGCCAGAGGCGTCGATGAACCAGTCCGACGACAACCTCCGGCCCGACGCCGTCTTTACCGCGCTTACCTTCCTTCCTGCTGTTTCCACATCGACCACGCGGTCACTCGCCATCTCCACTCCGCTCTGCAGCACCATCTCACGGAGCGACCGGTCGAGTGGCAGGCGATCCACGTGCAGGGTGCGCAGTTCGATATTGTAGGGAGACCGGGCCAGCCAGGCGCCTGGCTCGTAATGCCGGGTTGCCCCGTCCCGCAACTTCACCGTTACGTGGCGCTTGTAAGTGGCGACGTTGTCTCTAATCAAGCCATCCATGGGCAATCCCAAGGCTTCCAGCAGAGCCGGAGAGGACCAGTCCAGCGACTCGCCAACGGGCTGCTCCGCCACGGTAGCGGGCTCAATACAAGTGACGCGGTATCCCGCTCTGGCGAGGTTCAGGGAAGCTGCCATTCCGGCCAGGCCGCCGCCGATCACCGTAACTTCTCTCCGCTCCGACCCCTCCTGCATTCCGACGTACAGGAAGGGTATCATCGCCTCGCCAAGGGCGGAATAGTGGAAATCAGCTAGCGCGACAGGTCTGGGGGATTCCCTCAACGACCATTCGAGCGCGTCGTAGTAGGCCTGCACGATAAGGCGACCTGCCGGACCCCGGCCGGCCATGTCAACTGCGGGGTAGCGCGCCGGGACTTCCGACGTACGACAGACTTTGGGCATAGAGTAGGGTCGACTCCTCGCGCCTGCGCGGTCGGTCCGGAGAGGCTTTTAGGATGTCCAGAGAATACGTGTGTCCGACGGTCGGCCAGCTGCCGGGTTCCCGGTCCTCAATTCGTGCAACGTGATTTGCCAGGTCTGAATCCAGGCGCTTCGTTTACGACGGTCATCAATTTCGAGTGACGGTGGGCCAGATGAGAATGTACTTAGCCAGAGAGTGACGAACGACGCGCCATCGCACACTCACCCTTTCTTGGTCGAAATTTGTAAGCATCGACGCATCCCGCGGTGCGCCCCGCTGGAGCCGCGCTCGAACGATCTGGGCGCCCTCATCGAGCCTGTCAACCGGGAGCTGCGGCTGGAATGGGGAAACCCAACGGCCCCGCCTGGGATACCATTAGAATTGCTCGACGGCACTGAGATCCGGCTGTACGATCCAAAGCGTAAGCCGCAGGACTGGACCGACCTAATTGATCCGGCGGACTGCGTTGTGTTTCTGAAAGACCGCGCAGATTCCACATCACTCGCACCGCACGGCCGCCCCTATCCCAAGCCGTCCGATGAAACCTGCGTGGTATTTCGCTCCCTTGAGGCGGCGCAGCAGTTCGGCGAAGCGATAGTTGAGCACTTGCCGCACGTCCGCTGCGAAATCTACGATGCAGAGGGCCCGGCGAACCGTCCACTGCTCGTGATTGTCCACCCCGAGTTTCGGTCTAGCGAAGAGTCGGGCCCGATTGGGTCACGTCACCGAAGACTCATGATGTTCGTCCTTGTCCTGTCGTCGATACCGCTGTTCTGGCTTGGTGCGCACGGAACCAGTTCGAGCGACCTCGCCATCTTCTTCGGAATTAATTGCCTGCTTCTGGCTCTGCGGTTTCTCTACTGGGATGCCGGTTGGAAAGCCAGTGAACGGAAGCGCCTGGCGCGACTGGAGTCGCATCGCAAACTGGAGCGGGGCGATGCCTGAACTGAAGCTGCTGCTGCTGCAAATGGTGGTGGTTCTAGCAGCCGCCCGTTTGATGGCGACAGTCTTTAAGTGGATCCGTCAACCGGCCGTCCTCGGCGAGATGGCCGCTGGGATTCTCCTGGGGCCGTCGTTATTGGGCAGAATCTCGCCGGCAGCCATGAGCACCCTCTTCCCTGCCACAGGCTTGACGCCGCTGAATGCACTGAGTCAAGTCGGCCTGGTCCTGTTCATGTTTCTGATAGGCCTCGAGGTTCAGCCGAGCCTGCTGCGCAGCGCCGCCAAGTCTGCATTTTTCGCCAGCCAGGCGAGCGTGGCTGCGCCCTTTCTGCTGGGCGGAGCGCTGGCATGGGCCGTTTACCCACAACTTGGCGGGGGTGTTCCCCAGTTGCCTTTCGTGCTCTTTCTCGGGGCAGCAATGTCGATCACCGCTTTCCCGGTTCTCGCTCGCATTTTAGCCGATCGAGGTCTGATGCAGACGCGCATGGGAATCGTGGCGATCACGTGCGCGGCTTTCGACGATGTGACAGCCTGGTGTCTGCTCGCCATCGTGACCGTAATCGCGCGTCCTGAATCGAACGGCAGCCCCCTCCTTTGCCGTTTCGCCGGACTCATCGGGTATTCACTTACGATGCTCTTCCTGGTGAGGCCGGTGCTGCGCCGGCTGCTGCCAGCCAGCGGCAAGCCGGGCCGGGGACAGTTTTCAGTCGTCATGATTCTTCTCCTGCTTTCGGCATGGGCAACAGAAGAACTCGCGGTCCACGCCCTGTTCGGTGCGTTCCTGGCAGGGCTCGTGATGCCCAAAGGCGGAACGGTGGAGGAGGATCTGCGGGAGCGGATCGAATCGGTAACTCTGACGCTTTTGCTTCCGTTATTCTTCGCCTACACTGGCCTTCGCACCAGTGTCGGACTGCTGAACAGCACTAGACTCTGGATGCTGTGTGGTCTGATCGTAATGGTAGCGGTGGGGAGCAAACTGCTGGTGAGCGCGCTTGTGGTCCATGCGGGCGGATTGTCATGGCGCGAATCCCTGGGAATCGGGATCCTGGTCAATACCAGGGGGCTCGTAGAAATGGTGATTCTAAATGTGGGGCTCGACCTGCATATTCTCTCGCCCACCCTGTTCTCGATGATGGTGATTATGGCTCTGGCCACGACTTTGATGGCCCAGCCCATGCTTGAATGGGTCATCTCGCCACGAATCGCAGAGCAATAATCTGCGGGGGCAAAGGTTTCGAGTCGCCCGTGCTTCGCTGCTCTCCAGAAGTGTGACCCAGTAGCGTTCGATTGAAGTGACCCACCCCGGGAACAGGATTAAAACCTGCGCCATCATCCACGCCGCGGGCGTGCGGTCGTTTCGGCGAAGATACGCGGCGATATCATCCGCGCCGGAGGCGGGCTGTATGGGTGTGGGATTTCGTTCGTGGGACGGCTAGCGCGACAGGTCCGGCGAACTGCCTTTTCGGCCAAATCAGGCGCGCTATGTTCTGTGATAGGGTTGGTTCGCCCTAGACGCTATTCGAGCGCGTCGTAGTAGCCGGGCCTGAACGATACCGAGACGTGCTGGACCCCGGACGGCGGCGTCACACGTAGGGACACGTGCCGGAACTTCCCGTCGTGCATGAGATGTTTCGGCCTAAAGGCGAGGACGTATTCCGAACGAATCTCGTTATTAATCTGCCTCATTACGCTTTCGAGATCCCAGAATCCGTCCATGCTTACGTTTCTCCCGCCGGCAGCGGCGCTGAGCCTGTCTAGAAGTTCGGGACCGAACGCCGTGTTCGGGTCGTCAAGGTGCTTTTCCTGAGGGATGCTCGTAGCGTAAACTTGCGCTTCGGTCTCCAGTAGAATCCGTTCCACTTCCGACTCGCGCGAGCGGCTGCGATTGTCGCCGCCGTCGGTCAGAACCAGGATCACGCGCCGCTGATTGTGGGCATGCCGCATCAACAGGGCGGCGGTCCGCACCGCGTCCAGGAGGGCGGTACGGCCATGGCTCTTCGCCTTCAGGAGCCGGCTTTGAATCGCTCGGGCATTGTTCGTGAAATCGGATTCGACCACCACTTCTTTCGCGAAGGTGATAAGGGCGAATTCATCGCTGGCGGTCGATTCATCGAGGAACTTCCGGACCGCCTCGGCACAGAGATGCACGCCCTTACCCATGCTGCCGCTCTCGTCGAACACCAGGACCGCCGAGATGGGAAGGTCAGCCTCGCTTACGGTCACGATCTTCTGCTCCACGCCGCTCTCGAACAGGTGAAAGGAACTCGGCGGCAACCCGCGAAGCGGCTTCCCATTCCGATCGATTACAGATGCGTCAATGAGGGCGAGATCCGACGAGACGCTGAGTGTGGGCGCTGAGGTAGCGATCCGGAGCAGATTCGAAAACGAAATGACCACGGGGGACTGGGCCGGGACGTCTGGGCTCAGAAGGAGCAGGAGCATCGCCGCAGCCAGCGGCAGTCGACGGATCACCATAGTAGTTTCCAACTGAACTGAATCTCACGACGGGCTTAGAGCTGTGCTAGCAGGGCAATTTCTCAAAAAGAGAATTATGGACCTGTAAACCTGCAATAACAATAATCTCTATGTATTACCGACGAGTGCCGGCGTCTGCGCACACTCCGGTCCTTCATAACAATTTCCGGTCGTAGATCAGTAAGACCGGCACCACGAAATTCATGGGCAGCTATGAGAATAGAAAACTCAAGAATGCGTTCAGCTCCCTGGGCGTCCGCTGGCGCGTCGCAAATTCTCTCCCGGCGCAGATCGCATGTAGTGCTTTCACAGTATTTTCAAACAGACAAAGGAGTGTGAAACTACTAATCTCTCTGTGCTGTGTTTCGGCACCGGCCCTCAGGCCGGAAGTCTCGACGACGGATTCTCGTCTGGCGTGTAAGGATCATAATGCCTAATCGCTTATTACTACTAGTCTTCGCGGCCTGCACGTCGATGTACGCGCAGAGCAACTTCGCAACGCTCAGCGGAAGAGTTCAGGACCCGGCGCAAACCTCTATCTCCGGCGCTCGGGTCACGGTAACGGCCAAGGCAACTGCGACCGGCCGGCAGACCGTCACCAACTCAGACGGGCTATTCGAGGTGCCGAGTCTGGTGCCCGGCGAATACTCGCTGCTGGTGAATGCTTCCGGATTCGCGGAACAACGACGCGAAATCGTCCTCGAAGTTGGCCAGCACATGGGGCTCGATCTCGCCCTGCAACTCGGTGAGAGGCACGAGACCGTCACCGTCGAAGCATCGGCGGAAAATTTGAAAACGCAGGATGCCAGTATAGGAGAAGTCGTCGAACCGAAGTCGATTCAGGATCTGCCGTTAAATGGCCGCATGCTGATCGACCTGGCACTCACTGTGCCGGACGCTCATGTCGGCATGGGCGCTCAAACCGGCAACACGAGCCCACTCTACTGGCGCCCTGGGCAGAAGTCCGCGATTACGATTGCTGGCAACCGGCCGAACGCCAACTATTACCTGCTTGACGGCGTCACAAATACCGACCCGACATTCAACACCATGAACCTGAGTCTGTCGCCCGACGCCGTACAGGAGTTCCAGGTGCAAACCGGGAGTTACTCGGCGGAACTCGGCGGCGCTGGCGGCGGTCAGGTGAATATCGTGACCCGTCAGGGCGGCAGCCAGTTCCATGGGACGGGATACGAATTCCTGCGCAACAACGCATTGGACGCGCGCACCTGGAACGAGATGCCCGGCACCAGCCATCTGGTACAGAATAACTATGGTGGTTCGATCGGCGGCCCGCTATTCGAGAAACAGACCTTCTTCTTCGCGAACTACGAAGGCTTCCGCCAGACCCAGGCGCAGACCGCGATGGACACAGTGCCAACAGCCGCCGAAGCAGGTGGCGATTTCAGCGCCAGTGGCGTGAACATATTCGACCCTTCCAGCTCTTACGCGAATCCGAACTATAACCCATCACTGCCCGTGAGCACCAGCAACCCTCAGACGCTGCGCAGCGCGTTCCCCAACAACGTGATTCCGGTCACACGGCTCTATCCAGCGGCCGCCCTGATGCTGAAGAATTATACGCCGCGACCCAACACCACGGGAGACATGGGCTACGGCATGACGATGAACGGAACGCCGGCGGTATTCGGAACCGGCATGGATTCCAACAACTTACTGGACGTTCGCGACGCCACCGGACGCAACAATCAGGGCACCGTTCGAGTGGACCGGATGTTTGGCAACCTCGGCACAATCAGTGCCCGTTTCTCGTCAACGAACGAGCAGGGTTTCACTCCGCAGAATCTTCCAGGGTATGGCTTCAACTTCGACAATGCCTCCCAGAACGGTTCCATCATCTGGACCCGTATCATCTCTCCAACTATCGTAAATACAGCTTCGGTAGGGGTGTCCCGCCTCGCCATGTACCACTGGTCGCAAAACAACGGTGTGAACGATATCGTCGACGCCTTGGGAATCACCGGGACAAACTTTGGCGGGCCGAAGGCCTCAGGCGCGCCGTATTTTAATGTCCAAGGGTACTCGCCATTCGGCGACGCCTGGCAAGCTACACCGATGCACCAGTGGAATACCACCTTCGAGGGCCGTGAGAGCTTGTCGTGGCAGACTGGCCGCCATCTCCTCAAGTTTGGCGGAGACTATCGCAAGGTCATCTGGCCGATGTGGGCGCTGGTGCAGAGTCGAGGCTACTACCAGTTCACGCCAGGGTTCACCACGGAAACGTCGACTAACGATGGCACAGGATCGGGGCTGGCGAGTTTTCTGCTGGGCGATCCCGCTTCCAGGCAATTGCAGGCCGGCGTGCCCAGCATGAACCTGCGGAACTGGTCGGTGGACGCTTTCGCGCAAGACACCTGGCGCGTCACGCCTTCCACCACCATCGATTTCGGCGTGCGCTACGAGTTCGAAACGCCGCTGGTGGACATTTCGCGCAACTGGAGCAACATCATGCAGGAGAATGGCGGGTTGGTGGCGTTCATTGGCGGCCAGTTGGGCATGCCGCGCGGCTTGCAATATCCTCCGAAGTTGCGATTCGCGCCGCGATTGGGAATCGCACATCACGTCCTCGGCGCCGGCCTGGTTTTCCGTGCCGCGTACGGTATTTTCTATACGCCGGTGGACATGAACACCTGGTGCAACCAATTGCACAACGTGCCCATACTCTTTCCCATCACCCAGCAGAGCGACAACTTTACTCCGCAAATTAGCGGATTCAATTTCCCGCAGCCTGTCCTGGGCACCACGGTCGTTAGTTTCACGGGCTTCGATCCTCACGCCCCCGCGCAATACGTGCAGCAGTGGAGCTCATCGATCGAGAAGGATCTGGGACACGGAACAACGCTCGAAGTTGGCTATCACGGCGAGAGCGGGATGCATCTGCAGCAGGCCCACCTGATCAACAATGCGCTGCCCGGACCGGGCGCAATCCAGCCCCGCCGGCCACATCCCACCGCGAGTTTCCTGCCCGGCACGATCTTTCCTGCTACTACCCAGGTGGCAAGCACCACCTTCCCGGTCAGTTCTGTGAACGACCTCCAAAACACCGCCCGGAGTTGGTACGAGGCTGGATACGTCAGCGTGCGCCGGCGGTATGCGCACGGGCTGAGCTTGCTGGCTAATTACACTTTCGCCAAGAATCTGAGTAACGCTCCCGAGTTTCGCTCACCCATGGCCGAGTCCGCGATTCCGCAGAACGATAACGATCTTGCGGCGGAGAAAGGGCCGGCGTGTGACGTGCGCCACCGTGCCGCGTTGAGTGCGGTGTATGAACTGCCCTCCTTCCACTCCCCCGACTGGAAACGCGCCATCACGCGCAATTGGAGATTGTCCGGCATTTACCAGATACAGAGCGGCTTCCCGTTCACGATCTCCGTTTTTGGCGACACGGCTAACGCGGGAACAATCGTGGGTGAGAATCCCATTCGCGCAAACTACACCGGGCAACCGGTTTTCGGCGGCGGCACCAGAACTACGGCGGAATGGTTCAACCCAGCCGCGTTCAGCACCCCAGCGGCGTATACTTTCGGCAACGTTGGACGGAATACGGTTTATGGGCCGGGCACCCAAACCATGGATCTCGCGCTGGTCCGTTCGTTCGCGCTCGCCGAACGGCTCCACATGGAACTTCGCGGCGAGGCCTTCAATGCATTGAACCATTCGAACTGGGATACGCCGAACCGCTTCGTCAACACGCCGCAGTTCGGCACCATCACGGAAGCTGCGACCCCTGGGCGGGAGTTCCAGTTGAGCGCAAGGCTCTCTTTCTAACGCAGACTACGGTTCGGTTCGCGTTTCCCCCACGGGCTGCCCAATCTCCAGGCAAGGTTAGGCTCTAGGAGCTGAGTGGCGGAGCGTGCCAATGCTAAAGCGCGAGGCGCGTTCGACGATGCGCTTCCCCGGCTCGCGCCGGGATCGATCAGCGTTGCTGCCGACGCCATCCAAGCTCACCCGGAAGCAGTCGAGATGGCCGCGCTCGTACCTTATGACTCCGTCATTCTGGACTTTCAGACGCCAGAGATTAATGGTTACGAAGGCGCCCGTGAAATCGCGCGGCAGACCCTTTAGCGCTGCGATCGGGTGCAGGCATGCGCAGTTTGCGGCACTTACCGCGGAACCGGCGCATTCATTCGCAATTACCGAAAAAGCAAGTTTACATATGCTTCCGTTATCGGCAATGGACCTCGCCGCGGTGGTCTTGCCAAAGATCGGCCGGTCCGGGACGGACCTCAGATCTGATAGTCCACAATAAAGCTTTCGCGGGACTTCTTTGGAATGATCTTCAGGTTCGCAGCCTCCAGCACAACCAGTGAATTCGCGGGAACACTGGTCGTAAGGAAGACGCTCGCGCCGATCGTGCTTCCTTCGCCGATGACCGTGTCGCCGCCCATAATCGTGGAGCCGGCGTAGATCGTCACTCGGTCTTCGATGGTCGGATGACGTTTCTGCCCCCGGAGCGCCTGCCCGGCGGCGAGCGATTTCGCCACCAAACCGACGCCTTGGTACATTTTGACGTGATTGCCTATCACAGCGGTCTCACCCACCACGGTTCCGGTACAGTGATCTACGAAGAAATGCGTGCCAATTTGAGCGCCGGGATGCAGGTCCATTCCCGTCCGTGCATGTGCCCATTCGGTCATGATACGGGGTATGAGCGGAACGTTGGCGAGGTACAGTTCGTGCGCCAATCGCTGTACCGCAATCGCTTCGACGAACGGATAGGCGACGATCACCTCGTCCTGGCTGAAAGCCGCCGGGTCGCCGTTGTAAGCCGCCTCAGTGTCCGTCTGAAGCAATTCTCGAACTCTGGGCAGGCTGGCCAGGAAATCCAGGGTCAGCGCGTGCGCTGAGTCTGTCCGGCTGTCAACTGCACGTCCGCCCGCTGGCGCGTATTCCAGACTCTTCCCGATCTCGGTTTC
>CAYYKV010000077.1:0-13267 GCA_964468605.1 uncultured Occallatibacter sp.
AACGCGATTGCCCTCGAGATCGAGAAGATGACTGCGGCGCGCCCGATGACGCACGACCTGACTCGAAATCTCGTCCGTCACTTGAATGGTGAGCTGGAAAAGATTGTCATTACAGAGCTTAAAGACGATACATTCTATGCGGTTCTTTGGCTGCGGCAGGGCGGCGAGCAGGTTGCCGTGGATGCCCGGCCGTCCGACGCCATTGCGCTGGCGCTGCGCGCCGATTGCCCCATCTTCGTCGCGGACAAGGTGATGGAGAGCGCCAAGCTGAACACCAGCGGCCCGCCCGAGGGCCCCACGGCGGAGCAACTGCGCGGATGGCTCGAAGGCCTGAACGACGAAGACCTCGGCCGCTACAAGATGTAGTCCAGCCAAAGTTTCCAGAAACTTGTTGCCGCGTTCAGCAGCTTGGGGGCGTACTTCTGCGCTTCGGCGCGCAACCGTTTAACGGGGACAGCCTTCTGCCGAAGCTCACATGCGTGCCCGACGTACCAGCGCTCCAGGCCCGATTCGGTCACCTCGGGATGGAATTGGAGCGCGAGAGCATAGTTTTCGATGGCGAAGGCCTGATTCTCATAGAGTTCTGTGCGCGCCAGGGGTTGAGCTCCGGCAGGCAGATCGAAGGTGTCTCCATGCCAGTGGAACATGCGGAGGTCTTTGGCAAGGAGCGGCGCGAACCAATCCGGACGCGGGCCAGCCGGGAGAACGGGGAACCAGCCGATCTCAGCTCCGCGGCCGCCCGGATAAACCCGCGCGCCAAGCGCAGCGGCCATTAACTGGGCGCCGAGGCAGATTCCCAGAGTGGGCTTGCGGGCGGTTAGCCGCCGCCGGATGGATTCGATCTCGCCGGTGAGAAATGGGTAGTCGCCGGAGTCGTACGCGCCAATCGGTCCGCCCATGACGATGAGCAAATCGCAGTCCTCGGCGTCCGGCAGGGGAAACCGCACAGTCGGAACGTCAATGGACCGGATCGTAAAGCCGCGCCGTTCGAGTTCCGGCTCAAGCGAACCCAGGTCCTCAAAGGGAAGGTGGGAGAAGACGATGGCCTGGCGCGCTCTCAGGGGCATAAAGACAGGGTAAGTGGTCTATGGCGAGCTTTAGTTAACAGAATATCTGTTATCAGACATTGCATATCGGTCGAAACCCAGGCATCCGGCCCGATCCAACCCGCACCTAGGCTCAGGCCGTACCCACCTCTGTCCTGCTAACTTGCCAACTCCTTCTTGAGCACGACGAAATACAAATCGTCGCGCGTCGGCACGCCGAATCGGTTGTCCCCGTATGGAAACGGTTTGGTCTGCCCTGTCAGCGAATAGCCGCGCCGCTTGTACCACTCGATCAGCGCCAGGCGAAGATTCACAACGGTCATTTGAATCTCTGTCGCCCCGCGCTCCTTCGCCCACCTCTCTGCCGCCTCAAGCAGCCTTCGGCCCCGGCCGCCCTTCTGGTCGCCCGGCCGGATCGCCAACAGCCCTAGGTACCAGACACCGCCTTTTTCCGATTCCAGCCATACGCAACCGAGCAATGACCCGTCAGCCCCGCGCCATAGCAGCAGCGTCGCATGTGGCTTGGCCACCATGTCTTCCCTCAGAAGGTCTTCGGTGATCCTGGTCCCCTCGATGTACTCCTCTTTGATGCTCCAGCCTGCTTCTTCGCCGCGCCCGCGAAATGCCCGGTTGATGAGCGATACGACATCCGGCACATCGGCGTCGGTGGCCCGGGCCAGGTTGATGATTTGATTTGGGCTTGCGTCCATGGGCAGGCTGTTCAATTCAGTTCCGGATCTCGGCCAATAGCTGCTCCACTTCGGCCTTTAGCTCGGCCGTAAGCGGCAGAATCGGCGACCTTGGGTGACCACCGTAGTAGCCGTTGAAGTCGCAGGCGTACTTGATCCCCGCCAGCCCAAGCGCGCCCACAATGCGATTGCCGGCGGCCAGAATCCGCTGCTGTTTCACTTCCGCAAGCTTTAGGTCGTGGTCCTTCCAGGCAAGGTAAATCTCCTGGCAGGCCTGCGGAGCGAACGCGGCAAAAGCCACGATGGCGCCAGACGCCCCGGCCTCGAGCGACGCGAAAATCGACCGTTCGGCGCCGGTAAGAACCTGAAAGCCGACTTCCCTGCTGCGCGTTTTCACCGGAGCCGCAGGCGGCGCGGTGGCAACCGCCGATCCTCCGGCTAGGTCGCCGGCAGAAACAAAAGTCGCGTCGGCTTCCGGCTTCGGGGTCATCATGCGCGCCGTGGCCGCTTCAAACACCTGTGTCACCTGCACCGTGCGCCTGTGTGCGTTTTGCGTGGCGGCGACCGTCTCGCGGGTCCGCTCCACATTCCCACTCGAATCCTTGATGCCGATGATGTTCGGGTGCTGAGCCAGCTCGGCGATAAGCTCGACCGGCATCTCCATCGGAACAAATTTGGGAATGTGGTAAAGCACCACCGGAAGCGGCGACTGGTCGGCGATGCTCCGAAAATAGTGAAGGACAGCCGCCGGCGAAACTTGCCCGCCATAGTAGCTGGGCGGACGGACGACAACAGCGTCATAGTTGAGCGCAGCCGCGAACTCCGCCAGCTCAACCGTTGCGCGAACGCTTTCGCGGCCCACCCCGGCGATCAAAACCTTTTCGGCTGCAGTTGACCCTGCCGAAGCGCGCAGAACGTCGCGCGTCTCCGTATCGTTCAGCGTGACGGCCTCGCCCGTTGAGCCGAGAACCACCATTCCCGCCAGCAGGCTGCGCGAGTAGCGCGCCATGTTGGCCTCAATCTTGCGGAAATAAATACGCTCGTCCGGGTAAAACGGCGTCGTGACCGCGGCAAATACGCCTTCCAGAAGCATTCGTTTATTGTAGAGCCCGCCGCGGAGCCACCACACGAAGTGACCTGCTCCTCCGCGATTCCATTGGCCGCCCCAGCCAATGCGGTGTATGTTGGGAAGCACACGGCATCAGGCGCACAGCATGAGGATCGTCCGCTGGCGGCCAGGCGAGAACGACCCGCAGGAGCCGGATCGATGGACACATTGATGCACACCGAAGTGAAAAAGAAGAAGGCGCCAGCCCTTGCCCGTCAGGCGCTCTCATTCTTTTTGCACTCGCTTCTGGCGCTGGCCTCGTGGATCGCGCTCATGCTCCTCGGCTACGCGGTTAATCCCGTCGGCATTTCGCAGTGGGTCATTCTTCTCTTGTCGTTGGCCGTGCCGCTCGTGGTTGGCCTCGTTGTTGCCCGGCTTCATCCCGGCGAAATGGCGACCGCTGTCTGGTTGGTCGGCTTTATCTGGGCGATGATCGTGGCCCTTTACGTTCTGGACCAGCCCACAGGGCCAGGTCACTGCTTCCAATGCACCGCGACGGAAAAACTCTCGCGGACATTCTTCTCGCTGCCCAATCCAAGCGGCCTCATTGATGACGATGGTCCCTTTATCGGCACTTGGCCGTCAGCGGCGCTGGTCGGCTACTCGATCGGCGCATGGCTGGGGATGCGGCGGCGGGGCGCGTAAATCGCGCTCTCACCGCCCGTTGGCCGAGCGCAGCGCCTGCAGCGCATAAACCGTAACGGCGTGCTTCTGCATGGACGCAATACCGTCCGCCGCGGCCTGTGCGGCTGCCAGCGTTGTGATCGTGGGAACGCGCGCAAGCACCGCGGCGCGGCGAATGGCCTTCTCGTCGAAGAGCGCATCCTGTCCGCGAGGCGTGTTCACCACCAGCTGAATCCGCTTCTCCTTGATCAGGTCCACGGCGTTGGGCCGGCCCTCGTCAACTTTAAAGACGCGTTCGACAATCATGCCCGCGCCCTCGAGCACGTTGGCCGTGCCCTCCGTGGCGACGATTTTGAATCCGAGATCGACATAGCGGCGCGCCAGCGGAATCACTGCCTGCTTGTCGTGATCGTTCACGGTGAAAAACACCGTGCCACCGGTAGGCAGGATATGACCGGCGGAGAGCTGCGCCTTGGCAAACGCCTCTCCGAATGTTGCTGCCACGCCCATCACTTCGCCTGTCGACTTCATCTCCGGCCCCAGAACCGTATCGACGCCGGCAAACTTTGACCATGGAAACACCGGCGACTTCACGTAGAAGTGCGCTCCGGTTCCCAGGTCCTTGCCGGCAGCCAGTTCGTTCGGCAGCAATTCGCACAGCTTGCGGCCGGTCATCAGCCGCGCGGCGATCTTGGCCAGCGGCACGCCGGTGGCTTTCGAGACGTAAGGAACGGTGCGCGATGCGCGTGGATTGACCTCGATGACGTAAACGTGGTCGTTGCCCTGCTCGTCACGCTGAACAGCAAATTGCAGATTGACCAGGCCGACGACTTTGAGCGCCAGTGCCAGCTTGCGCGTGTAGGCGCGCAGGGTTTCTAGCGTCGACTCGCTGATGCCGACGGCGGGCAGCACGCACGAGGAGTCGCCCGAGTGAATGCCGGCCTCCTCGATGTGCTGCATGATGCCGGCGATCAAAACGTCCTTCGAATCGCAGAGCGCATCGACGTCGACTTCGATGGCGTTCTCGAGGAAGTGGTCGATGAGAACCGGGCGCTCCTGCGAATACTCGACAGCCTGGCGCATGTAGCGGCTCACCGCGTCGGCGTCATACGCAATCACCATGGCCCGTCCGCCGAGCACATAGCTGGGGCGCACGAGAACCGGATAGCCGATCTGCTCGCCGACGGCGAGCGCCTGCTCCACGCTGGTTGCTGTGCCGCCGCGCGGTTGCGGAATCTTCAAATCTTCAAGCAGCTTGCCGAATTGCTTGCGGTCCTCGGCGAGGTCGATCGACTCAGGCGAAGTGCCGATAATCGGCACGCCCGCCGCGCGCAGCCGCTGCGCCAGGTTCAGCGGCGTTTGCCCGCCGAACTGCACAATCATGCCGATCTTCGCGCCCGACTGCGCCTCGTGGTTGTAAATCGCCAGCACGTCCTCAAGCACCAACGGCTCAAAGTAAAGGCGGTCGCTGGTGTCGTAGTCGGTCGAGACGGTCTCAGGGTTGCAGTTCACCATGATCGTCTCGTAGCCGTCATCCTTGAGCGCGAACGCCGCATGGCAGCAGCAGTAATCGAACTCGATGCCCTGGCCGATGCGATTGGGGCCCGACCCGAGAATGATGATCTTCGGCGTTTTGGTCGGCGGCGCCTCGTCCTCTTCCTCGTAGGTGGAATAGAGGTAGGGCGTCATGGATTCGAACTCGGCCGCGCAGGTGTCCACAAGCTTGAAGACGGGGCGAATTCCCTGCCCCTCGCGCAGTTCCCTCACCTGTTGCACGCCCGCGTTGCCTGCGAGCTTCCATTCCGTGGCGATCCGCTCGTCGCTCAGCCCCAGGCGCTTGAGGTTGCGCAACTGCTCCGCGCCAATCTGTTTTGGTGTTGTTCCGGCGATTGCCATCTGCGCCAGCGTCACCTCCCGCATCTGGTGCAGGAACCACGGATCGATCCTGGTGAGGCGCGCTACGTCGCGCACGCTCAGGCCGCGCTCGTAGGCGTAGCGAATGTATTCCAGGCGTCCCGGTCGCGGTGTAACCAGCATCTGCGTCAGGCGGCGCGGCTCCATCACTTCCGCGCCAGTCTTCTTGCCGGTTTCAAGCGCGCGCCACGCTTTCATCAGCGCTTCCTTGAAGGTGCGGCCGATGGCCATCACTTCGCCGACGGATTTCATCTGCGGGCCCAGCGTCTCGTCTGCGCCGGGAAACTTTTCGAACTGCCACTTGGGAATCTTGACCACGACGTAGTCGATCGTCGGCTCAAAGCACGCGGGCGTCTTGCGCGTGATGTCGTTGGGGATCTCGTCGAGCGTGTAGCCCACGGCGAGCTTGGCCGCAATCTTTGCGATCGGGAAACCGGTGGCCTTTGAAGCCAGCGCCGACGAGCGCGAAACGCGCGGGTTCATCTCGATGACGGTCATGCGTCCGTCTTGCGGATTGACGGCAAACTGCACATTCGATCCGCCGGTTTCAACGCCAATCTCGCGCATCACGGCGATGGCCGCGTCGCGCATCTTCTGGTACTCGCGGTCGGTGAGCGTCTGCGCCGGCGCAACGGTGATGGAGTCGCCCGTGTGCACGCCCATGGGGTCAAAATTCTCGATCGAACAAATAATGATGACGTTGTCGGCCAGGTCCCTCATCACTTCGAGCTCGAACTCTTTCCAGCCGAGCACGCTTTCTTCCAGAAGGCACTCGTGGACCGGCGAGAGATCGAGGCCCCTGGCCAGGATTTCCATCAACTCCTCGCGGTTGTAGGCGATGCCGCCGCCGGTGCCACCGAGGGTAAAGCTGGGACGAATGAGGACGGGGAACCCGAGCTTGCTGGCGAAGTCGAGGCCGTCGCGCAGGTTGTTGATCAGCGCGGAGCGCGGCACGTCAAGGCCGATGCGGATCATCGCATCCTTGAAAAGCAGGCGGTCTTCGGCCTTCTTGATCGCCTCAAGCTTGGCGCCAATCAGCTCCACGTTATAGCGGTCGAGCACGCCGGTGTCGGCCAGATCGACAGCCAGATTAAGCGCCGTCTGGCCGCCAACGGTGGGCAAAAGCGCAAATTTGCCTGACTTCGGATCTCCCGCGAGCATCTCGGCTTCAATGCGGATGATCTCTTCCACGTACTCATGAGTGAGCGGCTCAACATAGGTGCGATCGGCCAAATCGGGATCGGTCATGATGGTCGCCGGGTTCGAATTCACCAGCACCACCTCGTAGCCCTCCTGCTTGAGGGCCTTGCAAGCCTGCGTGCCGGAATAGTCGAACTCGGCCGACTGGCCGATGACGATAGGGCCGGAGCCGATCACCAAAATCTTCTGAATGTCATTTCTGCGTGGCATGTTTCCTTATTCTTGTCCGTTTTCCTTTAAATTCGTGCGCCTTTCAAATCAACTCCAAAAAACAGCGGAGCCAAATGCCCCGCTGTTTTGAAATTCCGAAATTGCTGTGCGTCGCGGGCTTCATCCTTTCCACTCCTCCATCATCTGCCGGAAATCGCGGAACAGATAATGCGAATCGTGCGGGCCGGGAGCGGCTTCGGGGTGATACTGCACGCTGAAGAGCGGCAGCGTCTTGTGCCGGAGCCCTTCGAGCGTCTGGTCGTTCAGGTCCACGTGCGTCAGTTCGACCTCGTTCGCGTTAATGGAGTCGGGATCGACGGCGAAGTTGTGGTTGTGAGCGGTGATTTCGACCTTGCCGGTGGCATTGTTGCGCACCGGATGATTGCCGCCGTGGTGGCCGAACTTGAGTTTGTACGTCCGGCCGCCGAGGGCCAGTCCGCAAAGCTGATGGCCCAGGCAAATCCCAAAAACCGGCACGCGACCCATCAACCCGCGAATAGCCCTGACGGCGTAGTCAACCGGCTCGGGGTCGCCCGGCCCGTTCGAGAGGAACACACCATCTGGCTTGAGAGCAAGCACGTCTTCCGCGGTCGTCTCTGCCGGAACCACGGTCACGCGGCATCCGTCACGCGTCAACATGCGCAGAATGTTCTGCTTAATGCCAAAATCATAAGCTATTACATTAAGAATTGGCTTTTCCGCCTGAGGCTTCTGAATGAAACCCTCGGCCAGCAGCGGCTCGCCCATCTGGCTGCGCGGATCGGCGGCGTCGAACTCGTATCTGGCCTTTGTCGACACCACGCGCGCCAAATCAGTTCCCTCCATCTTCCTGATTGCCTTGGCCTTCGCGACAAGAACATCGGGGTTCAGCTCGGTCGTCGAGATCACGCCGCGCATCACGCCGCGGTCGCGCAAGTGGCGCACCAGCGCGCGGGTATCAATCTCAGCCAGCACCGGGACCGCGTAGCGCTCCATGTACTCGTCCGTCACCTGCTCGGAGCGCCAATTGGAGCTGATCGCGGAGAATTCGCGGACGATCAGGCCCTCGATAAAGGGCCGCGCAGCCTCGTTGTCAGCGCGATTGGTGCCGTAATTGCCAATTTGGGGGTTGGTGAGGACGACAATCTGGCCGGCGTAGGAGGGATCGGTAGCGATTTCCTGGTAGCCGGTGAGAGAAGTATTAAAAACGACCTCGCCCTGACATTCGCCTGGGTGTCCGTGGCCGTGCCCGCGGAAGATGCGCCCGTCTTCGAGCGCGAGGATCGCCTGCATCGCCTCTCCGAGGAGTGGATTCAATCGATTTTAGCAGGTTTATTCGGATCGATTTGGTCCGGTTTTTCCACTAGTTGCGTGAGCCAGGACGCCCGCACGACAGCCGCGTAGGAGCCCTGCGCCACAAGGAACAGGAAACCCGCGATAAGCTGCCTAGTGAACAACACCGGCATCGCGGGTGGGCCAATAAACAAAGATGGCCTTGCCGTAGATGAGGGAGCGGTCGACGAGGCCGAAATCGCGGCTGTCCGAGGAGATGGAGCGGTGATCGCCCATCACGAAATACTCGTCGGGCGGAAGCGTCATCTCGTCCACGGAGCGGGTGTCGCGATACTCGGGCGGCACGTAGGGCTCCGGAACAAGGGCGCCGTTCACGAACACATGACCGTGATCGATGCGAAAACTGTCGCCGGGCAGCGCGATGACGCGCTTGATGTAGCTCTTCTCGGGATCGCGCGGATAGTGGAAGACCACAACGTCGCCGCGATCAATTGCGGTGAAACGATAGACGAATTTGTTGATGAAGAGGCGGTCGCGGTCTTCGAGGCGCGGCAACATGCTGGTGCCTTCTACGCGGACAGGCTGATAGAGAAAAGTGATGATGAGGACAGAAGCGACCGTCGCAACGGCCAGATCGCGCACCCAGAGCATGATGCCCGCGGACTTCGCTTGCGGCGCGGGCGACGGGCTGTTCGGCGGCTGCGATGAAGCTTGCTGAGGGCTGGAGCCGGAATCAGGGTTCAAAGGGTTGTTTGAAGCTATTTCCATCTCTATCCAGATTACTAGGAACCGTGGCTTCCTGCACTTGCGAGGCATCGCAAAAGTCAACACAGCGTGCCGCGCGGCCTCCTATTCCCGATTTTTTTGAACGCGTTGAGACCCGCGAAGGAATGTTCTGAGAGTTGCGCCGCCTACCGCGCCGGAAGCCTTCGCATAACCGTTTAGTAATGCCCCATTCGGTGGATTGTTCGGTTACCGCGAAAATCGTTTAATGACTCAAGTACTGGGACCCTCTCAAGCATCTCTACAGCAACTCGATCCCGCGGAGGACCATGTCTACATTCATAGAATCCCCCCAAGTGGAACCCAGCATCGTAGCCCCTCAGGTTGTATTCGTGCCTGCAACCAGTCTTCGGAAGTATTCATCCTTTTCGCCCTATCGACTTGTATTGCCGGCCCTTTGCATCGCAATCGCCGCTTCTGTGGGTACGGCAACAGGGCTCACACTGGCGATGATTCATGCGCGAAATGGCGTAGTCGAGGCGTCTACCGCTTCTGTTCAACCCGATTCATCCAGCGCCCAGGCCGCGACCAACCTCGCCTCGAATTCAACCCCGGCGCCTGCCGTGCAAACGGCGGCCGTCGCTCCCCCGGCTGCAAGTTCCAGCGTGCCGGCAGTCGACACGGACCACCCCGCAGCGAAGTCGGAAGTTCGCCAATCAACCCCGAATCACGCCTTAAAGGCTCAGCCGCAATCCGGCGAGCAGCTTGCCCTTAACCAGGCTCCGGACGCAGTAAAGCCTGCAACGGTCAAGCTGGCCGGCAAGCCATGGCCCGCCGCAAGGCCGACCTCCATTCCTGTTTCCGAGCCCGCGCAGCATGAATTGGCGAGTGCTTCATTTGTCGCCCCAACTGCTCTGGATCCAACACCATCGAGCCTTGCACAATCGAGCCTTGCACCATCTAGCCTTGCACAATCGAGCCTTGCACCATCGAGCCTCGACGGTGCGCCAAAGCCGGTCAGCCTTTACAGCGAAGGAGACGTTACGGTTGCGGGCTACGACGCGGCTTCGGGCACGATCCAGGCCAGCGACGGCGCGACCTTTGTCCTTGGAACGACAGTGGCCGCCAGCTACGCAACATCGTGGAGCGAGTACCACTCCGGTGTCCACTACAGATGCGACCAGGCCGGAAGCTGCGTGCTGACGCGTGCCGGAGTGGTGGCCCCAAAGGCAAGACTCGTTCAGGAAAACTACGCTTCAGTGATTTGATTGCAGCAGATCGTGCCCGGCCGGGCCGCATGGCGGAGTACCGCCTTATTCACAACCAAGGCTTCCCGGCGGGCACATGATGCGCGGACGGTGTTTGGTAATCGGCCTCTGCTGGTCCGCCGCGGGGACCAGAGCAGGCGCCGTTCCCGGTTCGTTGACGCCGGCTAGATTCTCTTCCTCCAGCAACAGTGGGCGCTGCAAGAGCATCTCGACCTGCGTACCGCGTGGAATGTCGACATCGGCGTTGCGCGTAAAGAGCGTAACGATGCCCACGGTGGCAAGTCCCGCGCCCAGCCCCGCAAGTCCACCCTCAATGGGATGACCCGAGGACGCGCCTCCAATGGTGCCGACACCCGCGCCCGTTGGCAAGGCGATCTCCGCGGTCTGGCCCGCGTTGCGGCCTTTATCGCCGTTCTGCTGGATGGTTCCCTCCCCGTCGTTCATCACCGTCTGATTTTTTGACCCGGGCATATTGTCCACCACGCCCGGAATCTCAGCCACGGTGCCGTTGGGGAAGATGATTGAAGTGAAGTGCATGTCGAGCTGTGCTTTGGCCCTCATGCCCCCGCGCTGCACGTGGTCAACCACGCCCTGCACATAAACGCCCGTGGGGATCATGACCCGGTTGCCAACCACGACCGGGAAGGTGGACGAGAGGTAGACGCCGTCACCGGGTTTGGCCGACTTGGTATTGATCGCGCTGCGTAACTCAAGCAGAACCTTGGTGCCAGCGGGAACGGTGTAGGTCTTTTTCGCTGGAGCGGCATCGGTCAGGCCGACCGAGTCCGTGGATGCCCCCTCCGGAGCCGCGGGTCCGGTTGTCGCCGCGGGTTGCGCCGGTGCGGCAGCGGTCGCGGGGCCTTGGGTCGCGGGATTCGACGCAGGCGGAGTTGCGGGTTGCGCCGCCTCCGGAGCCGATGCGCTCTGGTCCGGCGAAGCGGGAGCGGGCGATTGAGCGGCGCACAGGCTCGGGCCAGCGGCCATCAAGCCGACCAAAATCGCTGCCGAGTACAGCTTTCGCTCCGGGGACATGCAGCCCTCCTTCACCCTGATGGGTAGACGGAACTCCCGCCCACAAGGATAGCTCGACTCTGCATTGCCTGCGCATGAAAAGCGCGCCATGGGCCAGCTTGAAGGGTACGGGCTTTAGCCCGTACATAAAATCAGCAAAACGAAAGCGGGCTTCAGCCCCTGAGGGAAAGTTCCCTTCAACCCGGCCCACCACCCAAAAGCGCATGCAAAAGATCGAGAAGGGCCGTACGCGCGTTACCATGCGAGAAAGCGATGCCATCGCAAGCCCCATCAACCGCCGTTGATCCCGGCCGCGAGTCCGGCCGGTTTGGCGCTGCCTATCGCGTGTTGCAAGAGGCGATCGCGGCGCGAGCCTTCCCCGGCTGCGCGTTTGGCGTGTTGGCCGCGGACGAGGTCGCGCTTCCAGCGACGCACTCCCCAGCCACGCATATTGGCGCCCTGGGCCGCTTCACATACGAGCCGGAATCGCCATTTGTGACCCCCGAAACCGCGTTTGACGTGGCCAGCCTGACCAAAGTCGTTGCCACAACAGCCGCCATGATGCTGCTGGTCCAGCGGCAGCAGATCGACGTCGACACGCCCCTTGGCGACTTGCTCCCGGGATTTGTCGTGGGCCGCGCCCCGGGCGACTCGGCGCGCAAGGTGACGTTGCGGCATTTGCTGGCGCACAATTCGGGTTTGCCGGGAGAGGCGGAGCTGTTTCGCACCGCAACCACCCCGAAGTCGCTGTTCCGCGCCTGCCTGGAGTTGCCGCTGGAGGCCGAGCCGGGAACGCGGGCCGAGTACTCCGATCCCGGATTCATTCTGCTTGGCAAGGCGCTCGAGGTCCGCACCGGCGAACCCCTTGATTCCTGGTGCGGCCGCGAAATCTTTGCCCCGCTCGGTATGGCCGCCACGGGCTTCTGCCCTGCTCCGGCCCTTCGCGAAGCCATTCCGCCCACGGAAGAGGACACATGGTTCCGTCATCGCCTGATTCAGGGCGAGGTGCAGGATGAAAATGCGTCGGTTCTCGGGGGTGTCGCAGGACATGCAGGCCTCTTCGCGCCGGTCGCCGACCTTCTCCGATTTGCAGCGGAGATTGTCAATGCGGCAGCCGGCAGAAGCCCCACCAGAGCGCCGAATCTCTTTGAGCCTGTGACGGTGAAACGATTTAGCGAACGGCAACCGCCCGCCGGAAGTTCGCGTGCCCTGGGATGGGATACGCCTTCGCCGATCTCGTCGGCGGGAACGCATTTTTCGGGCCATTCCGTTGGCCACCTCGGCTTTAGCGGCTGCTCGCTTTGGATCGACCTGGAAGCCGCTTTGGCCATTGTTTTGCTCACCAATCGAACCTGGCCCGATCGAAAGAATCAGCTGATCCGCGAGGTGCGGCCGGCCTTCCATGACGCCATGCGCGAAGCCCTCCAAAAATAACTTCTGCCGGTTACGAAAGCTGTTCCGGGCTGGCGAAATTTGTGTAGGGACTTGCGCGGATTTATAGATACAATCAATGCTGGGGTCTGACGCGATGCTACCAAGCACTACGCTGCAGGAGATGGCTGGCTCCCGAACGAACGGAAACCATAACGACCAAGCCACCCTGCTTCAGCAACTAACTACCGAGAGCCAGAACGAGGCTTCTCAAGGACTCGACACCAAGTCTGCGCTTGAAATCGCTCGCATCATTAATCATGAAGACGCGAAGATTGCCGCGGCGGTGAAGAAGGCCATCCCCGAAATTGCCGAAGTGATCGACCAGGTTGCGCGATGTCTGCGCGACGGTGGCCGGTTGATCTACGTGGGCGCAGGTTCCAGTGGGCGGATTGCCGCGCTGGACTCGTCGGAGTGTCCTCCCACGTATTCAACCGCTCCGGGACAGGTGCAATACATCATGGCCGGCGGACCCAAGGCTCTTGCGTCCGCGGTCGAAGTCAATGAAGACTCCGAAGAGCTGGGCCAGCGCGACATCGCGCGCCGCCGCCCCACGCGCAAAGATATAGTGGTCGGCGTATCGGCCTCGGGACGAACCCCTTATGTGGTTGCCGCTGTCGCCTACGCCCGCGCTCGCGGAGCCCACACCGCGGCCGTGACCTGCAATCATGAAACGCCGCTGTCGCAAGCTGCGGACATCACCGTCGTGGCCGATGTGGGCGCGGAAGTGGTCTCCGGCTCCACGCGCATGAAGGCCGGCAGCGCGCAGAA
>CAYYKV010000078.1:0-13101 GCA_964468605.1 uncultured Occallatibacter sp.
GCTTGTCGAAGATCTCAAAGCCCAGCCGGCCGCTCTTCACGCCGCCCTTGGCCGCAGTCGCCAGACGCGCCTTGTCCAGTTGCGCGGCGGGAACCAGAATTCCCGCGCCGTCGGGAGATGGCTCAAAGGGAATCTGCGCCTGCGCGAGGATCTGCCCGATCTGGCGCGCATCGTCCGGGTCGAGATTCACGTAGAGCGTGCGCCAGTCGGGGCTGAGCGCGAACCAGGTCAGGCCGCCGATGAGCGCGATCAGCAGCAGCGCGCTCACCACGACCCAGCCGCGCTGCGAGGCGGCCATCTGCGCCCAGCGAACGCGGACCAACCCCCAAAGCCCTTGCCACCTGTTGCCCGCCTGGACTCTTCCCGGCATTGCCGGCGGGCTCTTTTCCAACTGTGTACCCGTGGCCATGGTTTCCGTTTCTTCTTTTTTGCGCCGAGCTTCATGCTCCCGGCTGTCCGTTCTATCTAAAACTGCATTCCCATCACGCTCTGGTAAGCCTGAACCGCCTTGTTGCGCACAGCCAGCGCCAGTTCAAAGGCCATGTCTGCCTTTTGGGTGGCGATCATCGCCTGATGCACATCCACGCCCGTACCGGTCATCAGGCCGCTGACGGCCGCGTTGGCCTGCTGTTCAAGCTGGCTCACTTCACTCACCGCGCCGGTAATCAGATCGGCGAACGGCGTCACGGAAGCTGCGCCCGCTGCATCCGTCGAAAAGAAGCTGGCCGCGCCGGCGCCGGGTAAATTCGCGCCAGTTGTCGCGCCCGATGCCGCGCCTGCAACTGCGCTGACGGCATTCATTGCAGTCAACATAGATTCGCGCCTCCGTTCAGCAAGCCTCAGGGGTTAAAACCCCTGATTTTTTGCTGTTTTCCTCGGCCCGGCTAAGGCCGTGCCCTTGTTACAAAACCGATTGGTGAAAGGCCTCGGTTTTTTGTTGCCCATTTGGCCCGCGACCCACCCACAGGGCGGGTGCCCCGGCCGTGCCCTTGTTACAAAGCAGGACTTCGAAAAACTCTCTCTTCCCTAATCCCGACTCCCTGCCGCTTAGCCTTTTGCAATCTCCAACGCCGACGTGATCATGCCCTTCTCGGCCTGCACGGCGGAGCCATTGAGGCCATATGCACGCGTCGCCCCCATCAGGTCCACCATTTCTGTAAGCGGATTAATGTCGGGATAGGAAACGTAGCCGTCCGGCCCGGCGTCGGGATGGCCGGGATCGTAGCGCTTGAGCGGCGGCGATGGGTCTTCGACCACCTGGGAGATGTGCACGCCCGGCGCGAGATTGGGCGCTCCCGGCAAGGGCAGCAGCGGAGGCAGAGTTGGCGCGCTCGCATTTCCGACGCCGGCCATTTCTGGGCCGGCAATTCCCGCGCCAAGGGGGACGGTGCCCGCGCTGGCCGAGTTTATGGATTCGTTCATCGAGTTTAGGAAGTCCGCATCGCCTCCATTGGCGGCGAAGACGACCTCCTGGCGGCGATAGGGACCACCGTCCGCGGTGCGCGTCGTCTCCGCGTTGGCCATGTTGGCCGCAACCACTTCGGCGCGCATCCGCTCAGCCTCCATTGCCGAGCCCGATGTCTCCATCAATCCAAACAGGTTCATGGATCAACCTCCCCTCTCGTGCTTCGTGTGTCGTGAATCGTGGTTCGTGTGTCGTGGATCGTGTTCACGCACCACGGATCACGGGTCACGCCTCATGACTTGTCTGCGTGAATCGCGTCCATTACGCGCTGATACTCCTGGCGCAAGAGAGCCACGCCGGTCCTGAACTTCAGTTGCGCCTCGGCCAGTTGCAGGCTCTCGCGGTCGATGGAGACGTTGTTTCCATCGGGCCGCGTGATCAGTCCGTCCACCTCCGTCACGCGCACCTTCCTCGGGCCGCGTCCCTCGCTCACGTCGCTCATGGCCCCGCGCATCTCCGCCTCAAAGTCCATGCCCACGGTGCGGTAGCCCGGCGTATCCACGTTGGCCATGTTGGCCGCGGTCAGCTTGGCTTCGGCGGCGGCCAGATCCAGGTAGCGCGCGATCTGGTCGCTCAACTGCGTTTCGATCTCCATGCTCATGCGAACCTCCTTTTGCTCTGCTCGCCCTCCTCATCGAATCCCGGCTGCGCCATTTCCCAGTTGTGCCAGCCTTTGCGGCGTTCTTTGCCGGAAGCGCGGGAGACGCTCCTAGTTCACCGACAGGCCGAAGTCGATCTCGCTCGAGGTCAGCACCGGGTTGTCTCCGGCAAGAATCACGCCGCGCTCGAGCACATGCTCCAATTCGCGCACGTTGCCCGGCCAGTCGTGCGCGGCAAGCTTGGCCATCGCACTTTCGTCTACGCGCTTCATGGGCGCGTCGCGGCCCATCTTTTTGAAGAAGTGCTCAATCAGCAGCGGCAGATCCTCCTGATGCTCCAGGAGCGCCGGCGTGCGGATGAGAAAGACGGCGAGCCGGTAGTAAAGATCGGAGCGGAATCCGCCGGACTGCGCCTGCGTGGCCAGCGGACAGTGCGTCGCGGCGACGATGCGCACATCCACCCGGACGGTTTCGTTGTCGCCGACTCGTTGCAGCTCGCCGCACTCCACAAAACGCAGCAGCTTGGATTGCAGACCGAGCGGCATCTCGCCAATCTCGTCCAGAAACAGCGTTCCGCCGTCGGCCGCTTCGATGCGGCCGGTGCGTCCCTGCACCGCGCCGGTAAACGCGCCGCGCGTGTGCCCGAAGAGTTCGGCTTCAAGCAGCGATTCAGGAATCGCCGCGCAGTTGATGGCCACAAAGGGCTTGCGGCTGCGCGACGAAAGCCGGTGCAGCGCTTCGGCCACAATTTCCTTGCCCGAGCCGGTGGGGCCTTCGATCAGCACCGGAGTCATGCGTGGAGCCACAAGGCGCACGCGCCGGCTCACCTCGAGCATGCATGCGGCATTGCCCACCATCTCAGGCAGGCGCTCCGCGGAACACGATTCGGCTGGGGGCGAAGCCGACCCGTTGCGGATCGGAATGGCCTTCGGTGCACCTGAGGCCAAGCTCGCGACATTCGACGCCGCGCGGCGCGCGGAAGAATCTGCCGCGGCAAACTCGAGAGCGCGCACCGGCCTCGGCAACTCAGCTTTAGGCAACACGATCTTTGGCAATTCGAAGTTCGGGAGTTCGATCTTCGACAATTGCGGGACCGGCCGCGCCGCGTCGATTGCCGGAGCCGTGTTCCACGCCGCCGTGTCGCTCTCCTCCGAGCGGCGCAACGCGTAAAGCAGTTCCTGCCGGTAGGGCCCGCGCGTGCTCTCTTCGGCGCTCGAACCTTCCGCAGTCACCACATCGACGCCAGGAAACCTTCTCCTGAAGTCGCTCAGGAACTCGCTTAAATCCAGATCCGGCAACCAGGAGTCCACAATCACCGCCTCTGGATGCGCGGCTTCGGCCTCGCTCCACGCCTCCGCGCCGCCCTCGGCCTCGCGAACCTCCCAGCGCAGGCCGGTGAGGATTTGTGCAAGCCGCTGGCGGAAGCTGCGATCGGCGCTGGCGACGAGCGCCGTGCGGGGACGGATGCGCGGGTGCGCAGGAAGAACAGGAACCGAAAAAGGCTGCATGAAGGCTCTCCTTCAAAAAAACCGCAAATGATTCGATCGATTCGCGAACCGGGCCGCGAGCCGGGCCACGAACCGGCGCTAGCGCGCGGCGGGCGCCGGAGGAGTCGAGGGCAATTCGGCCGGTGAGGCCGACCCGATCGCCGCTATGGAAAGATCAAGCGACGCCGGCGGTGACAGCTCCCCTTCCGGCGGAACTGTGTAGCCCCGCCCGCGCACCGTCCGGATCAGGCGGCCCGGCGGCGGATCCTCGAGCTTACGGCGCAGATAGTTCACATACACGTCGACAATGTTGGTGGTCTGCGCCGGCTCCAGGTTCCACACCGAATCGAGCAACTCCACGCGCGAGACACACTCGCCGCGGTTGAGCATCAGATGTTCAAGCAGCGCAAATTCCTTGTTGGTCAAAACGATCTGCCGCGTGCCGCGCCGCGCCGTGTGCTCCAGCCGGTCCAGCTCCAGATCGCCCGCGCGCAGTTGCAGCCGCGTCTCGCGCTTACGCCGCAAGAGCGCACGGCATCGCGCGCGCAGCTCGTGCAGGCTGAAGGGCTTGGTCATCAGATCGTCGGCGCCCCGGTCAAGGCAGCGCACCCGCGTGTCCACTTCCTGCCGCGCGGTCAGCACCAGCACGGGCAGATCCGCATCCAGAAGGCGCACTTCTTCGAGCACCTGCTCGCCATCCTTCACCGGCATGTTCAGGTCAAGAATGGTCAGGTCCGGCAACTCCTGGCGAAATGCCTCCACCGCCGCGCCGCCATCGCAGGCCAGGTGGACGCGATGCCCGTCGGCCTCGAGACCGCGGCTCAGGAACTGTCCCAACGCCCTATCGTCTTCGGCAATGAGTAATCTCATGAGAGCCTTTCCATCACTTCGTGCCCTGCATCCGCTGCATTTTTCTCCGCGGCCGACTCTCTTTGTCTCCGCCGCAGAGCGCCGCGTCGAGCAAGGCTACCCTCCACATTCCCGCGTGCGGGAAAGGAACTCAAGGAAGAATCGGAGAAAAGAAGAAGGACGACTTCAGAAACGGATTTGCCGGAAGCGCGCGTTCATGAATGGGCGCGAAACCACTGGCCTGTGACGGTAGACACGGAAAATCGGAGAGAACCCCGGACAACGTCGATCCATTACCCCGCGCAAGCCCGGCCCGCGGTCTTCAACAGCTCGCGTCAGGCCGCTTTTTGCCGCCCCGCGGCCTTCTCTTCATACATTTTGGCGTCGGCCCGGGCCAGCAGCTGCTTTATTTCTTCGCCGGGCGCGCGCTCCGCCAGCCCGATCGACGCGTCCACGCGCAGCTTGATCTCGCCCGCCTTGCCCCGTACCGTGTAGTTGCCGCAGATCCATTTGCGCAGCCGCTCGGTCTGACCCTCCGCCTCAGCCAGCGTGCAATCGAAGAGCAGAATGAACTCGTCGCCGCCCCAGCGGCCAATCACATCGGTCGCCCGGCAGGCCGACCGGAGCTCGGTGCTGAACTGCTTCAGTAGGTCGTCGCCGGTCACGTGGCCGTGATCGTCGTTTACCTTCTTGAAGCGGTCGATGTCGACGATTGCCAGGCAGAACGGAGCTCCGGCTCCCATCCTCTTTTCGATCTGGCCCTCCACATAGAGGCGGCTGCTCAAGCCCGTCAGCGCATCGCGCGAAGCGATCTCTTCGGCCTCCTCCAGCTTGGTCTGATAGCTGGTCACCTGCTCCTTGAGTTGATCCAAAACCGCCTTGCCTTCGGCCGTCATCCGGTCGATGGACGATTTCAGCTCCGTCGCGCTCTTCTCGATCGAGGCGCGGATCTCGGTCAGATCGTCAAGGCTGGCGATCGCCTTCAGCCGCTCCGTCACTTCGGTCATCTGGCCTGCGCATCGCTGGTCGCGCGCGCCCACGCTTTCCGCGGTTCGCGCCATCATCAACAGCATTTCTTTCACTTCGCAGGCCTTCTGCCGGTAGTGCCTGGCTGTCCCGCGGCCCCATCCGCGAAGTTGCTCGCGCACGCCCGCGTCGGTCGCCGAAAGCGCCGCCGAGTTCATGCCCGCCGAAAGCCCCGACTTGAACTCGCCCAGATGCCGTTTGAGTTCATCGCCCATTCCGGGACATGCATCCAGGCTCGCGTGTCCCATTTCAAGCAACGCAGAACCATAGGCGTCGACGACCGCCGGGAGCAGATCATCCCCCGCAAGCTCCGGGGCGGCGTCCGAATTTACCTGCTGCGAATCGAGGTATTTCTTCAGCGAGATCATTTGGGCCTCTGCGGCGAACCGGGCGCCAACTTTGGGTCTACACTCCGCATCGAGCTTTATCGGCAGGAATGCTGGTATTGTTTAGCAGGCGAGCGCTGCCTTATTTCCGGTTCCGATTTCTTGCGGCGATCCAGTTACGCACGAAAGTTCCGTCGTTGCTCTCACCCCAAAAAATCCGAAGAAATCCACAGGCTGAGCCCGTATTCTAAAGGCCAGATTGTCTCTGAATTGCTGTGTTTTGCACCGCGTTTATCGAGAATTAACTCTTTTAGTTCGTGGAACGTCAGGCGGTAAGATTACCAAAGTGTATACTGGTGCCCAAAGAGTCCTACAAAAGCGCTATCGCACTTTCATAAGAAATCACCGATGCTGTCGTTAAAGAGATTAGATAAAGCGCGGCGCAATGCACGCGCATGACTGGAGCGCCTTGGTTGACTGGAGCAAACTTCCCGATTTAGGAGCCGTCGCGCTCCTAACAGTCGCTTTCGCGTCTGTCGCACGCCGTGCGCGGGCAACAGTTTCTGCCGTCTGGCTAACCGGCTGGCTTCTGATCGCAATTCATTTTGCCGCCTTCATGTTTCTGGACGCGCCCGGATACTGGGCCGACTTCGCATCCTTTATTGGTCTTGCCGCACTGGGTTGTGCCGGCGTTCTGTTTATGTGGGCGGCTGTGCCTCATCGCAAGCTCCAGCGCTCCAGCCAATGGATGCTGACCGTCCTGCTGACAACTTATACGCTCTACTTGGGACTTCTGGTCATCGATCCCATCGCCTCCTGGGCTTTGACGCCCGTGGTCGTTCTCATTGGCGCATTGCCAGCGGTTATTATGCTGGTCACGCTGCGTCAAATTAATCATCCACTGCGCTGGGTTCTTGTCATCCTTAACGCCAGCCTTTCGATGTTCCTGATGTTTGTTCAACACCGGCCCGAGGTGGGCCCGACGCTTGCCATCGAGGCGGTGCTGTTCACCGTCTATCTCGGCTGCGCCATCCATTTCTGGTTCAGCTACAAGCGCGGGACCGCAGGAGCCTTCATTACCATCGCCGGCTTCTTCGCCTGGGCAGGCGTGTTCGTTGCCGCACCGTCCATCCTGTATTTCTTTCCCAATCTCCACCTCGAAAGCGAGGTCTGGAATTTGCCCAAGTACGTTGTGGCCGTGGGCATGATCATGCTTCTGCTTGAGGATCAGCTCGAATACAACAAATACCTGGCGCTGCATGACGAGCTGACCGGCCTGCCCAACCGGCGCCTGTTTCAGGATCGCCTGGATGGCGCAATTGAGCGCGCCCGCCGCACCGGCTCGCATGTCGCATTGCTTCTTATCGACCTGGATGACTTCAAGCAGGTGAACGATACCGCGGGCCATCACGTGGGTGACGAGCTGCTGAAGCACGTGAGCAATCAATTCACCGGCCGGGTGCGCCGCTCCGACACCGTGGCACGCACCGGCGGAGACGAGTTCTCGGTGATTCTCGAAGAGCCGATGACGCGTGCCGACGCCGCGCGGGTTGCCCGCACGCTGACTCAGCTCCTCGAGGAGCCCTTCACTTTTGGCGACCGCGCGGTGCGCGTTGGCGCCAGCGTGGGTATTGCCGTCTTCCCCGACGACGCCGCGGATTCAGAATCCCTGCGCATCGCCGCCGATGTCCGCATGTATGCGGGCAAGATCGCTTCCAAGGAGAACGGCGGGGTGGAAACCTCCAAGCCGATCCCGGTGAAATCGGTTCCGGCGCCGGGCAGGCAGCAGCAGAACCTTCAAACCGCGGAGTAGTCCGGCCGCGGAGAGCCCTGAAAACAGCCTCCGAAAAAATCACTCGCAAATAAGAAGACCCGGACACTACGTCCGGGTCTTCTATTGCTCAATGAATCGGAAGGCGACTCATCCCTGCCCGCCGCCAGGCCTGCGACCGCCGCGACGCCGCCTACGCCGGTTGTTTGCGCCCCCACTGGCTCCGCCGGGCCGTCCGCCAGCGAATGGCGGGCCGCCGGCATGGACAACTGGAGCTCCATCCACGCGGTTGAAGTTCGGCTCGTTTGCCTCGTCGATCTCCACGCCACCATCTTCATCGAAGTCGTCTCCGCCTTCGATGAGAATCGTGCTCTGGTTGGAGCTCGGCTGACGCTCGTCAAACTCGTTGCGCGGCGCGGAAATTCTGGGGCTCGGAGGCGCCGCCGGTACGACGGGCTGCGAATACTCCACTTCTTCCCCTTCCACCGGCGCCGATTGCGCCAGCTTCGCCTTCTGCTCCTTGATGAGCGCCTTGCGGCTCAGCTTGATGCGATTGCCTTCGATGGCCAAAACTTTGACCATCACCTGATCGCCCTCGCGCAGCTCGTCTTTGACTTCCTTCACGCGATGCTCAGCGATCTCGGAGATGTGCAGCAGTCCATCCGTTCCGGGGAACAGCTCAACAAACGCGCCGAACTCGGCCAGCCGCACCACCTTGCCCAGGTAGACTTTGCCCAACTCGGGAACCGCGGTCAGATTGCTGATGATGGCCAGCGCCTTCTGCAGACCCTCGGCGTCGCTTGACGCAACGCTCACCTTGCCGGTGTCGTCGACGTCGATCTTCGCGCCCGTCTGCTCCACGATGCCGCGGATTGTCGCGCCACCCTTGCCGATGAGATCGCGAATCTTGTCCGTCGGAATCATCACGGTCTCGATCCGCGGCGCGTACTTCGAACGCTCCACGCGGGGACCGTCGAGCACTGCGTCCATCTTGTCCAGCAGGAACAGCCGGCCCTGCCGCGCTTGCTCCATCGCCTGGCGCAGAATCTCGCGCGTCAGGCCGCCGATCTTGATGTCCATTTGCAGCGCGGTAATTCCCTGGCGCGTTCCGGCCACCTTGAAGTCCATGTCGCCATAGTGGTCTTCCGCGCCGGCAATGTCGGTCAGGATGGCGTAGTCGTCGCCTTCCTTCACCAGGCCCATCGCCACTCCGGCTACAGCGCCCTTCAACTTGATGCCGGAATCGAAGAGCGCCAGGCTGGCTCCGCACACTGAAGCCATCGAAGAAGATCCGTTCGACTCCAGAATGTCGCTCACGATGCGGATCGAGTAAGGCGACTCATCGGCGTTCGGCAAAACCGCGCTGATCGCGCGCTCGGCCAAGGCTCCGTGGCCCACTTCGCGGCGTCCGACGCCGGTCATGCGGCCTGTCTCGCCCACGCTGAACGGGGGAAAGTTGTAATGCAGCATGAAGTTCTTCCGCTGCTCGCCCTCGTAGCTCTCGAGCCTTTGTCCGTCGTCGGACGTGCCCAGCGTCGCCGTCACCAGCGCCTGCGTCTCGCCGCGCGTAAACAGCGCCGAACCGTGCGTCCGTGGCAGCACGCCGGTTTCGATGGTGATCGGCCGGATCTCGTCGAATGCGCGCCGGTCTGGCCGGATGCGCTCCTTCGTCACCTGCTCGCGGAAGAGCCGCTCGCGCAGAAGCTCGTAGTAGTGCGCCAGCTTCTTCTTTGCGTTCGGGTCGTCTGCGGGCAATTCTGCCGCCAGCTCATCCTTGATTTGCTTGATCAGCGCGTAGCTTTCGGTCTTGCCGTGCGCCTTGGTGTCCAGTGCGTCCTTCAGCCGGTCGCCAACCTTTGCCTTCAGCTCGCCGTAGTAAGCCTCGTCGGTCTCTGGAGCGGTAAACGCCCGCTTCTGCTTGCCGGCCTTCGACACCAACTCGTCAATCGCGGCGACAATCTTCTTGATCTCGTCGTGGGCAAATTCAATGGCCGCGAGAATGACTTCTTCGGTCTCTTCCTTTGCACCCGACTCGATCATCACGATGCCGTCCTTGTGGCCGACCACCATGATGTTCACCGTCGTTCCCGCGCGCTCCGCATACGTTGGATTCACGACGAACTCGCCGTTCACGCGCCCTACGCGCACAGCTCCAACCGTCGCGCTGAAGGGAATGTCCGACAGAGCCACCGCCGCAGCAGCGGCGTTGATGGCGATCACGTCGGGATCGTTCTCCTTGTCCGCGGAAAGAACCAGCGCAATCAACTGCGTTTCATTGCGAAATCCATCGGGGAACAGCGGGCGCAGGGGCCGGTCGATCTGACGGCAGGTCAGGATCTCTTTTTCGCTGGGCCGGCCTTCGCGCTTGATGAATCCGCCGGGGATGCGTCCGCCGGCATACGTGTACTCACGATAGTCCACCGTGAGGGGGAAGAAGTCGATGCCTTCCCTGGGGTCGGGAGATGCTACCGCTGTGGCCAGGACGACGCTTTCGCCCGTGCTCACCAGTGCGGCGCCGGAGGCCTGCTTGGCCATGCGGCCGGTCTCAAAGACCAGTCGCTTGCCGCCGGTTAATTCGACGGCTACATCGTGTTTCGTAGACATAATGTCCTCATTTCATTTTGTTCGCTTGGGAGATTTGTGTGGGGAATGCGCGCGCGAAGCGCCGGCTTTGAGGCCAGCCGATGCGTGGACGATCTCGCCCACAACTCTGCCGCGCCAGAGAAACACCTCTGCGCGGGCTCCAGCGACCTTTCGAGGCCGCCCAGCACGCCTTGGTCCGGTATTCCATGTTGTATGGGGACCGTGACCAGTGTCCGGTCTGAATGCTTCCGGTTCAATGTCAGCTTTCGTCGTTTACTTGCGGATTCCGAGTTTGCCGATCACGTCGCGATAGCGGTCCGTGTCATGCGTCTTCAGGTAATCCAGCAGGCGGCGGCGCTTGCTCACCAGCATCAATAACCCACGCCGGGATGCGTGATCCTTTTTGTGGGCCTTGAAGTGCTCGGTCAGGTCGTTGATCCGCTCGCTCAGAATCGCGATCTGGACTTCCGGCGATCCGGTGTCCGTTTCGTGGGTTCTGAAGCGCTTGATCAGGTCAGTCTTTTTTTCAATCGCCAGCACGGCGTTAAGTACTCCTCATTTTCTCTCGTGTCCACTCTTCAGTGTCTACTGAAAGATTAACATGAACCCCGCCCTCGCGGAAGCCGGAGGCCGATGTGGAACCATCGACCCCATCTCGAGCCTCATCGTTCCCCAAGCCCGAACAGCCGGTTATCGAACCGCTCGCGAATCGCCTCCGCAATCTGCACCTGAGCCGCATCGGGATGGAGCGGGTTGAGAAGGTAATTCGACGTGAAAGGAACAATCGCAGAAGGCACTCGCGCGAGAGCCGTTTCCAGAGATTCAAGCCAGGCGTCGCCGATGGCGCGCGTAGACTCAGCATGCTCACGCCAGTCGCTTGGAGCAAGCGCACTCAGCGGCTTTGTTTGAAAATCATCGGGAACTTGGATACGAAGCAGTTGATAAAAACGCGGAAGAATCCCGCCTGCGTCTTTGTCCGTCAGGTGAACGATTCGTTCCAACATGGCGCTGGCGGGATTTTCCGCCAGATAAACAACCAATCTGCCTTCGGTGTGCCAGCGCCCAGAGGCGCCCCGCGCCCCTTCACCGCTCAAATCAATGTAATTGCTGATGCGCCAAAGAGTCGTCATGAGGGAACAAATTCGCAACGGCTCATTTATGCGAACATCCCCTCGTCAATTTGGATCAGAAATTCTCGTACCGCATTCTCCCCAGCCTCGGTGCGCAGCATCGACAGCGCCGTCTTTCCATCGAAGCGCCGCTTCTCGCCAGACAGCCACGCTCGCCCATCCTCTCGATCTCCGTACACCCTTACCGCCAACTCGTATATCCTCGCCACGCGCGCCAGGCGATCCGATTCGTCCAGGCTCAGCGTCTCGTTACGCTGACGGCGATGCTTGAGCGTCCGGGCAGGGATGACCACTCCAAGCAAATCCTTCAAAGCAATGCCGGAGTAGGCGGAGAACTGCTCCAGTGCGGAAAGCGGCAGGCCCCGCTCCACATCTTTCCAATCGTATGCGAAGGGCGGCGGAGAGCCTGGAACTGCGGCAGCTTGACTCATAAGGACATTATGCCACAAAATGCGCGGCATTTTGTCTGATTCATGTAACTTATTGAATAACAATGCTAATCAGCAGATTTTTGGGAGCGGGCCGTCAATCTATCTCAGCCTCTGTGGGACGAGTTTTCAAGCTGACCTTGCACAAGACGCTCCACGGTCGCACTCTTGTTCGGTATAGTGTTTGTCTGCGCCGCGGCCACCGTTTTTCCACTTGGCCGGAAGATGCCCGGCGAAAGCTCTGGCCAATTCGGCAACCAACACAGCACATAGAAGGAGGAGCAAATGGCCGATTCAACTTTCATTGGAATCGAGAAACAATCTGTCGGCTGGGCCATCGCACTGAGCATTCTGTTGATCCTCGCCGGCTTGCTGGCGATCTTCGTCCCGCTGGCCGCAGGGATCGGCGTGGCGATTGTTATCGCCTGGCTGCTGATGCTTGGCGGCGTGGCGCACCTGGCCATGGGCTGGCACATTCGTTCAACCGGAGGCCTGATTTGGCAGATTCTCCTTGGCCTGCTTTACCTCGGTCTGGCGGTTTACATCCTCGTTTGGCCGGTCGCCGGCCTCGCCTCGCTTACGTTCGTTCTTGCGTGCTACCTCTATCTCAAGGGCGTTCTGGTATTGATTCTGGCATTCCGCATCCGCCACATTGGAGGCGCCGGTTGGCTCTTCTTCGATGGCGTCATCGCCTTGATTCTGGGTTCAATGATCGGCCTGAGCTGGCCGTCGAGCAGCGAGTGGGCCATTGGAACTCTGATCGGGATTAGCATGCTCTTCGCGGGTTTCACCCGGCTTCCGATGGCGATTGCAGCGCGCAAGCTGGTTGAAAAATCCGCATAGCCGGCCACACCGCCGCGTGAGCTTCGGCGAATCCGGAATCGTTCGAGCCAGAGGAGCCGGCCTGTTGCCGGCTTCTCTCGGCGCAACTGATTGCTGCATACGCTCGCCTTGGGAGACGGGACGGCAAATCAGGGCGGTGGGTCAATCTGAGAAACCATCGCTCAGGGGCGGAAGCCCACACTCTTTTTGGATGCGTTGCGGCACGACTGAAGTCGTGCCCTTTCAAAACATATCCAACATGACCCACTACCCAGATCCGGAGTCGCATGAGTCGAGCCGGGCGCAGGACGGGCGGCACGCCCTTCTTCCGAATCCCTTAGCGATTCTCGCGTGCTAGACTGTGCACGCATTTCAAGCCCGTGTCTGCCGGCATCTTAAAGCGAGCTACCCTTGGCCGATTCGGCGCGGGTTCGGAGACTGCCATGCCCGACTCACCTAAAGATCCAACGCTCTATCCTTCTCTCACTCGTCGCCGTTTTCTCGCCACAGCTGCCGCTTCAGTCGCCGTTTCATCCAATCCCATTCTGCGAGCAGCCCGTGTCCCGGCTTCCGATCGCATCACGCTTGGCGTTATCGGCTGGGGCATGATGGGCC
>CAYYKV010000079.1:0-12884 GCA_964468605.1 uncultured Occallatibacter sp.
TGTTGGCGGCCGTAGCGCTCGACGAGGTGCTCGGTGTACTTGCGCACCAGCTCGCGCCACATTTTGTAGTCTTTGGGCGGATTGTTCGATGCGCCGCCCATGGTTGGTTTGGGATAGTGGAGCTGATATTCGGTGATGCCCGGAACTGGCGCGGCCAGATCCCTGGGCATGAAGCCCAATTCAACCATCGGCCGCACGCCGGCCTTCTGGAATTCGTCAAAGGTCTGGTCGGTGATGGTGAAGTCGTAGACCGGTTTCCCGTTCGCATCAAGTCTGAAGACATTCGACGAACTCCATTTGAGCTCGGGCACGCCGTTGCCTGAAGTCAGAAGATGGTGGGTGCGAATATAAACAGGCGCCGGGCTTAGATCGTGCAATTCGTTAAGCAGTTGCCTGCCGTATTTCATTGTTGTGTAGTTGGACTCGTCGTATCCGAACCAACTGGAGATGGGCTTATAGGCGCCAACCGGCCTGGCGAGGTTGACATTGATTGACACCGGACTTGCTTGCGGGGTCTGGCCTGCGGCGATGCCCGCGGTGATTGCGATGCAGAAGAGCATCAACGAAGCTTTCATGATGAGGACCTCGCTTTCCCAGGCGCATGAAGGCTAGGGTTTGAGCACCGTCAATCCGGGGACGGCTGCGAAACGCTTCGTATTGAAAGTGACGATCGCGGCGCCGGATTCCTTGGCGATTGCCGCGAGTATGAGGTCGTGGGGGCTCATTCTCTGCCTTGCGGCCTCAATATCAGCCCAGAGGCGGGCATGTTCAACGGCTGCACTCTCGGTGTATGGAGCGACCTCAAATACAGTCACCACGCTTTGGAGATACTTTTGACGGAGCGCGCGATGAATGCCGCCGGCGCGCTCCACGCTTCGCCACAATTCAGCCACAGTGATGGCAGCGAGCTTAATCTCCTCATCTGGATGTGAGCGAAGCCATGCTCCGAGGTCGAATGTCTTTCGCTCCGCCTGAATGATTACATCGGCATCGATCAGAAGCGCCACGGCCTCACCTGAGGCTGCAGTGACCCGCGCGCCTGTTCGAGATCATGAAGCCATGAAGTGGCTTCTTCCGCGCCGACGTGAACGCCTTCCACCGCATTCTCGAATGCCACGGCCAATTCACGACCCCTTTTTACCTGCGCCTCTGCCGGCTCGATGCGCGCCACCGGCGTGCCACCCCTCAACAGGATGAAGCTTGTACCCTGATAGCGCGCGCGGTTCACGCAGTCGGCAAAGTTCCGCGAAGCTTCAGTCACGCTGATTGAAATCGGATCCACGGAGTCAGATTATCAGATTTTCCAATGCCGTCAGCGACTCCTGCCTCCGTTTGTCTCACTCAGCTGCAAACCGGTCCATCAGCGCGTCGAAATCCTCAAGGCGCGCGTATTCGATGATCACTTTGCCCCGGCCATTGTGGTCCTCGATTGTGACTTTGAGGCCGAGCGCGCGCTGAAGTTGCTCCTGAGCTTCGCGAACATTGGGATCGACTTGAGGCGCAGGCTTGGGCCCCTTTTTCGCTTTGCGGCTGGGGTCGATGAGCTCATGGACGTAGCTCTCTGTTTGGCGAACAGAAAGCGAACGATCAACCACACGCTGTGCTGCCGACTCCATCTCCTCGGCGCGGTCGAACGCGAGGAGCGCGCGCGCATGGCCGAAGGTCAGCTCTCCAGATTCGACGCGGGCCTGGACGGATGCGGGCAACTTAAGCAAGCGAAGGAAATTCGCGACGGTTGCGCGGTCCTTGCCTGTGCGCTGCGCCATCTGCTCCTGAGTCATGTGGAACTCGCGCGAAAGGCGCTCGAAGGCCCGCGCCTGCTCCATTGCGTTCAGGTCGGCACGCTGGAGATTCTCGACGATGGTGATCTCCATCGCCTGCTCGTCGGAGACCTGGCGGAGGATAGCCGGCACCGTTGTTTTGCCGGCGATCTGCGAGGCGCGCCAACGGCGTTCACCGGCAATCAACTGAAAGCGGCCGCCTGCGAGGGGGCGAACAAGCACCGGTTGCACGACACCATTGGCGGCGATGGAGGCAGCCAGTTCGGCGAGTTGCTCCTGGTTGACCTGCGAGCGAGTCTGGAAGGGATTGTGGTCGATCTGGTCGAGAGGAATCTCGCGTGGCCTTCCTCCCTCGGTTTCGGGAGCTGGGGAGGTTTGCGCCCGCGGAAGCAAAGAGTCAAGGCCTTTGCCAAGTGCGCGGCGCTTGGGGTCGATGGCGGCAGTAGTCATAGTGCTGAAACCTCAAAGAATAGTGAATGCAACTGCGAGATCTAAATTCGGGATCTGATTGCCCGATTGAGTGCTGGCGAACGATCAGGTATAAGGCCAGAATGTGCCCCTGGTTCGGGGACGGTCGCCAGCCATTGCCTGCCGTTCCGCGGCGCGCGGGCTTTCGATCTGGTTTCGGGCCAGGAACTCCCACGCCAACTCGAAATAGGCTTCGGCGCCGCGCGAACGGGAATCATAGAGCGCGACGGGCTTGCCGTGGCTGGGCGCCTCAGCCAGGCGAACGTTGCGGGGAATAACGGTTTGATAGATGATTTCGCGAAAGTGCTCGCGAAGAGTCTGCGTGACTTGCTGGGCGAGGTTGGTGCGGTCGTCGTACATGGTCAGCAAGACGCCTTCGATAGCAAGGTCCGGATTATAGGCGGAGCGCACGCGTTCGAGGGTCGAGATCAGCTCGGAGATCCCTTCGAGGGCGAAATATTCGGCCTGCATGGGTACGATCAGCGTCTGAGCGGCAGAAAGGACGTTTAGGGTGAGCAGATCGAGGGCGGGTGGGCAATCGAGAAAGATGAGTTCGTAGCTGTCCTTGATTGGCTCGAGGCTGGCGCGGAGACGGAGGGCTCGATCTTCGGCGGAAGCCAGCTCAATGTTTGCGCCCGTGAGGTTCTTTGAACCAGGCAAGAGAGAGAGGCTGTCGATTTCAGTGGGGAGAATTACCTGTTCGGCGAGGCTGTCGCCCATAAGGACGTCATAGACGGAGTGGCGGCTATCGTCGCGTAGAAGACCGATGCCGGAGGATGCATTGGCCTGAGGATCGCAGTCGACAAGGAGGACTTTGAGGCCTTCGAGGGCGAGGCATGCGGCCAGATTGATGGCCGTTGTGGTTTTGCCCACTCCTCCCTTTTGATTCACGAGACCGACGATCTTACCCATGGCATTCCAGAGTAAAACGACAGTGCGTCCGCAGGTTTGAGCTTGCGTTGTGGGAAACGGGACGAAGTTGTGGAAAGCGGCTGTGAGCCGTTTTCCGCGTTGGGGAGCAACTCATTGGGTTGGAAGAGGTTTGGGGCAGGCCGCCCGATGAGAGCCGGAGAGGCAGAAAAAAGGGCCTGTGGTGGAAAACTAACCATCGGAGGGTTTCGTTTTGCGCCTGCGGTTGGGTGCGTTCCATTTTGGGGCGATGACAGAAATGGGCCCGATTTGGGGCTGTTTTGGAGGGGTTGTTCCACGTGGAACGGCCGTGGATCTGGAAAATTTGGGAGGATGGGTGGGCCTTCTATGTTCCACGTGGAACACGATCGGGGATGAAACAGGCCGAAGACGGACAGCTCGCGTTGCAATGCAGGCCTTCAACCCCAACAACGAAGACCCGTCGTTGGGGATCCGAGCGGAGGCCCGCTTGACAGCCGGTCAGAGATTGGTCGTGGGGGTTCTCAGCGGGCGAGCGGGGTTAGCGAATTCGCGTGGCCAAACGGGTCTGTTCTGGGTCGATTTGGGGTCGATATGTCGACAAAAATCAACAAAAATCGATAAAAATCGCAACGGATTTTAGGTAGTTTTTGTTGATGCTGAAAGAGTTACGGTCAAAAAACGACTTTGAAGGTGTATAAAATCACTGGCTTTCCATTTTTGCCTCCTCAATGGTCCGCGAGTCCGCGGGAAAAGACGCCGGGAACTGAGGCGCGATCGGCGCCACGTGTTTAGCTCAGGTTCGATCATGAGGAAAGTATGCGCCGGGAGGCGGAGATAATCGGCAAACTTCACGGAAATCTTTGTAGCGTGTTTTGAGAGAGTTGCGATAGCAGAGGCTGGCCAGGGGCTTGACTTCCGGGAAGAGAACCTTCGGGTAGAGCCGGCCCGGGTTCGTCGGGTTCAATTTTACATGTTGATTCGCTGCCCCAAGGCGAGGATTCTGGATTCGCTACCGGGCAGGCGGATCGGCTGCTGCCAGCGGAGTCCGGCGACGGCGGCCGCTTGTAGCTCGGCGAGTCGAAGATCCGTGGTCATGAGTGCGATCCAGCCCTGCGGCGCGACCAACTTTACGGCGGAGCCAACCGCCCTGGGCATGCGTTCCACAGCCCGCAACACTACACAATCAAAGACGGTACGAAGTACTTCGGCGCGATCGGCGTGGACTCTTGCCCCAATTCCCAGAACGCGCACAGCCTCCTGGAGGAACGCGGCCTTCTTGCCTTGCGACTCGGCCAGGGTCACGGAGATTTGCGGACGGCAGAGAGCGATGGGGATTCCGGGCAGGCCACCACCTGAGCCGAAGTCGAGCAACGTGGCGATCTGATCGGGAAGCGACCGAGCAACTACAATCGATTCAATGATATGGCGCGAGAGAATGCCTTCTTCGTCGCGAACGGAACTGAGGTTGATCCGTTTGTTCCAGCGAATAAAGAGCGAAAGATAGAGGTCAAATTGGCCGGCAGTTTGGTCGTCGACCGGTTCCAAGCCTGCGTTTCGAAGCAGATCGTTGAGGCGCGCCCCAGCGTTCATCTTTCAGTTCCCTTTTTGCCGCGCGGCGGCGGCGTGAACGAACGCGGATTTTTCTTTGTTCTGCCAGTCCTCTGCTGCCCCAATGAACGCTGAGAAGATCGCGCGCGAAAATTTACTTTGCTCGCAGGTGCGCTCCGGATGCCACTGCACGCCAACGACAAAGTGATCCGGCGCGGCAGGATTCGGTGGATTGAGTTCAACCGCTTCGATGACGCCGTCGTTTGGAGAAATTGCAGTCACGCGAAGATCGTCACCGACCTTGCGAATTGCCTGATGATGGCTGGAGTTCACCTGCACATGAACATTCGATTCGCCGGTCCGCGCCAAGATTTCCGTCAAACGTGAGACCTCTGCAATTTTCACCGGATGCGCTTCGACGACTTCGCGGCCGGGCCGGTGATTGACGGGAGTTTTCAAATCCTGAATGAGCGAACCGCCGCGCCACACGTTCAGCGTCTGCGTGCCGTGGCAGATGGCGAGGATCGGCTTGCGATGATTAAACGCGTCGTTGAGGAGGAGCTCGTCGGTTGCGGCGCGCACAGCGTCGTTCGATGCGGTTTCCGGCGCGGGCATTTCGCCATACAGTGCCGGATCGACGTCGTGGCCGCTGCCGGGCAGCAGAACGCCATCGATGCCGGCGAGGAGCTGCGTCATGCGATCGCGCGTGTCGGCGAGGTGAACGACGACCGGCTCCGCGCCTGCAGCTTCGACCGCGGAGATGTACTGAGGCAAGGCGCGCTGGTTGTATTCGGGATCGTCGCTGGTGGGCTCGGGAATGGCGATGCGCGGGGGCATGGAACCAGTGTAAAGGCGGCGTGGTTCACGCCCGAAGCTCAAGATGCGCGTTTAGGGTGGGGTGCACATGTTCGTGCCGAGAGGCGGATCGGGGTTTGTGCTATCCCCGGTCCCCGAATGCGAGGGACCGGGGGCACCCATTTTTATGGGAGTGAAGGTCACGAAAAGCAACCGCAGATCTTTCGATTCCCTTCGCTGCGCTTCGGTCGCTTAAGATGACACTTCATCCTTTATCAAGGTGACACTTCATCTTTGATCGGTGGCTTTGGCGCCCTAGGCGACGGGCGCGGGGGATTCGGCGGGAGCTTGCGCGGGCTGGCCGAGCATTTCTTGAATCGCCGCGCGAAGGCGCTCGGTCAACTCGCCGTTCTGACGTACGGTCATGCCCCTGGTTTCGATGGGTTCGCCGACATGGACGGTGAGTTTGCAGGGATAGAAGTGCCTGGCGTGAATGGGCAGCAGATCGTAGACGCCAGTGAGCGCGATGGGAACGAGCGGCACCTGAGCACGGATGGCGAGGTAGGCGGCGCCGGCGAGGAACGGCCGCAATGCGCCGTCTGACGTGCGGCCACCCTCAGGAAACACGAAAAGCGGCATGCCTGCGCGCAACGCTTTGACTGCGCCGCCGAGGCTTGAGAGCGTCGCTTGCGGATTTTCGAGGTCGATGGGCATTTGGCCGGAGCGGCCCAGGTACCAGCCGATCATTGGCCACTGCCAGAGATCTTTTTTCGCCAGGATGCGGAACTGGAAGGGCAGGGAACCAAAGATGACAGGCGTGTCCATGTAGGAAGTGTGGTTGGAAGCGTAGACCGCGACGGGGCACTTGTGGAAGTTCTCCTCGCCCTCGATTTTCAGCCTCGAGAGCGAAAGGCGCACAAAGTTGCGTCCCCAGAAATGCGCGATGCGATGCTGCATGCGGCCGTTCTTGTCGACCACGGAGACAAGAAATGCTGTCGATGCGCAAACCGCAGTGAGCACAAGCATGAGCGGGCCCTGCAGTCCATATGTGAGCCAGACATAGAAGCGGGGTAGCGGGTTGGGGCGCGGGCTCATGACGATTCCCTTCTTCCCGATAAGAGTTTGCCGCGCGCCTCGCCGACAAGATAAACCGATCCAGAGACGACAGCCACGCCGCCGGCTGCGCGGGCTTCGGCAATGCGCAGAGCATCGGCGACGGAATCGGCTGCGACTGCCGGCGTTCCGGTTGCCGAGGCTGCGGACAGCAGATCGTCGAGGGATGCGGCGCGAGCCGTGTGGATGGGCGCCACGATCACCTGGTCGAAAAGAGGAAAGAGAATCTGCGCCATTTCGTCGAGAGGCTTATCGCGCAGGCAACTGAAGACGAGTACGCGCGGCGAGTGAACTTCGAGGATTCCGCGGATACCCGCGCGCAACGCCCAAGCACCGGCCGGGTTGTGCGCAACGTCGAGGATCCACTCGATTTTTTCCTGGTTGATGAGGGCGCTGGCCTGGAGACGTTCCAGCCGTCCTGGCCAGCGCGTGCGGCGAATCCCGCTTTCAATTGCAGCGGGTGTGATTGGAAAGCTATGGTGGTCAGCAAGCTCGACCGCAGCGGCAATGGCGAGGGCGACGTTCCGCTGTTGATGAGCGCCTGCCAGCGGCGAATCCACTGTGATCGCCGATCCCAATGCCTCGACTGAATAAGGGCCGGTCGTCCCCGGCGGGGGCACATAGGGAACAGCGCTGACGCCGCGCACGCCCAGTTCGGTGGCGACTTCTCCAAGGACCTGGTTCGCCTCAGGATGCTGCGGCAGCGTGATCATGGTTCCAGCGCGGCACAGGATTCCGGCCTTTTCACGCGCGATGGCAGAAATGGTGGGGCCAAGCCACTCGATGTGGTCGAGAGAGATGTCGGTGACGATCGAGAGCAGCGGGTTGACTACGTTGGTGGCATCGAGGCGCCCGCCCATACCGACTTCAAGGACGGCCACGTCGACTTTCTTCTCGGCAAAATAGAGGAACGCCAAAGCGGTGAGGATCTCAAAGTAGCTGGGCAGCTGCGGCAGATGCCCGGCAAGAAGCAACTGCTGTCCCGCATCGTGCACGCGGAAGTAGAGGCGAGCGAAGTCTGCGTCAGCGATTTCCTGATCGCCAATGCGGATGCGTTCGTTAGGTCTCTCCAGGTGCGGCGAGGTGTAGAGCCCTGTGCGCCGCCCGGATTCAGAAAGGATTGAAGCGAGCGTTGAGGCGGTCGAGCCTTTGCCGTTGGTGCCCGCGATGAGCACGGCGGAGAATCGCGCCTGCGGGTCGTCGAGCGCATCAAGCAGGATCCGGATCTCACCCAACGAGAACCGGCGGCGCGGCTGCCCTGGGTGAAGATAGAGCTCCGGCGCCAGAGAATTCAGTTGCTCGATAGCCGCTGCGTAAGACATGAAAGGTTAAGTATAAGAGGCTCATCCCGTGGCTTGGTCAGCTTTGGTTGAGGGCGGGTCATTGTGCAAGACGTGCTCGCCGCAATCCGTTGCGCTGTTAGGTCTTGGCGCGGGCATTCACACAACCTCAACACATTCCACAGGCGATTCCAAGGCCACTGTGGGAGAAGTGGGAAACCTGCGCGCGACTGCGCTTGGGGGCAACAGTTTTCCGGCTTGTTCGAATTGGGGCACCGTGATTTAGGAAACGCGCCGGTTGTCCAACTCGCTCCCCTCAAGCCACTTTGCGCGGATTCCCACTTTTCCGAACACAACTACGGGTACTACTGGTTTATCTCTATCTTTTCTTAAACCCTAACCACCACCCGTAGAGCGAAGCCGAAAACAGTGAGAAGTCGCTTTACGGAATACGGCGAGCCACAGACCTACCTGACGAGCGCCTAAACAAGAGGCAGCTCGCGGAATTCACAGAATGAGACCGGTTTTCCACGCGCACGCCTGTTGCAGGATGACTACAATCGGGATGGAGAAAAGTGGCCGCTTCCGATGACTCGCAAGTTGTTATAGAGTGAGGGCATAGGGCGCGGCTTACTAGAGCAGGGGTGGGGTATGCCGAGTGCCGAAGCCGAAGTCGATAGGCCAGCCGGGCGATCAGCGGTCGAATCTGGGGTCGAGGGGGCAGCGATGGAGATTACGGTAAGCCGCCAGGATCTGGTGAAGGAACTTACAGCGACACAGAGCGTGGTGGAGCGCAAAACCACGATCCCGATTCTGTCGAATTTTCTGCTGGAGGCCGACCAGGACCGCCTGAATATTACTGCCACCGACCTGGATCAAGCTATCCGCACGAGCACCGCAGTGAAGGTGAAGAAACCAGGATCGTGTACGATTCCCGCGCGCAAGCTTTACGACTACATCAAGCTGCTGCCCGATGGCGACATCTCAATCAAACTGCTTGAGAATCACTGGGTGCAGATCAGGAGCGGCCGATCGAATACGAAGATGGTCGGCATGGCGCGCGCGAATTATCCGCAGGTGCCTGAGTTTCCGACTGTCGCTTCGACCAGCATTTCTCTCGCCTCGCTACGCACACTGATTGCACGCACAATCTTCGCGATTTCAAATGAGGAGTCGCGCTACACACTCAACGGCGCGCTACTGGTGCTGAAGGCCGAGTCGCTGGCGATGGTTGCAACGGACGGCCACCGACTTTCGTTCGTCGAGAAACCGGGCGAGACGCTTGAGGGCATCAGCGGAGAAAAGCGCGTGCTCATTCCACGCAAGGCGCTGCAGGAACTGCAACTCCTGTTGTCGAACTCGGAAGCAGAGAAGGTGGAGTTTGCCGACGACGAGCACACGCTCTTCTTCCGGGTTGGTCATCGCACGCTGAGCAGCCGGAAGCTGACCGGACAGTTCCCGAACTTTGAGGCGGTGATGCCGCGCGACAACACGAAGTTTGCCGTGGTGCGCTCGAGTGAGCTGTCAGCGGCCATCCAGCGCGTGGCGCAGTTTGCCGATGAGCGGTCGGGAGCGATTCGGATGCGGCTCGAGGACAACGAACTGAAGGTGAGCGCGAATTCGACGGAGTCCGGCGAGAGCGAAGACACCATCGACACGCCGTACTCGTCAGAGGCGATCACGGTCGGCTTCAACTCCGGCTATATTCTCGACTTCCTCAAGGCGCTGGACAACGCGGGCGAGGTTCGCCTGGAGTTCAAGGACGCGCAGTCGGCCGGGCAGATGCGGCCTGAGGATCCGGACGCCGAGTACAAGTACCGCTACGTGCTGATGCCGATGCGGATTTGACGAGGCGAAGCGTCGACACTGCAATCTCGATCGCCGCGTAACGGCGAACGGCGAGACAAGCAATCAAAATTGAAAAAAGAAGCGGCCGTTACGCTGCGGCGGGCGCCGCGCAATGCGCATCTCGACGGAGCGCTAGCCTTCAAAAGCACCATGCTTCTTCGTCCGGCTTGCCCGGCACGGTAACGACCAATCGGCCTGTGGCGTCTTTCGGAGGCTCGACCTCTCCGTAACAGCCCAATGCGCCTTCAGCCTGGTAGGTGGTCTGTGCGTTCTTGAATGTCCATACGGGATACGCGCAGATATCCGATCCTTCGAAAGAATCTTTGCCACCAAGAATCTCCAGATCCGGCTTTTCTGATATCGCCCGCGGCTTATTCCAGGCGCGATAGCGCAGTTTTCCATCCGCGATGGCGTCGACAACGACGCGATGCGTTTGCGTCTGACAAATGTACTTGGTTTGCGGTGAACCCTTCGGGAGAGCAGGTAGAGTCTCCTCGTCATTCACAACTTCGATCTCATATCCGCGTTTCGTCGCATTCACCCAGATGACTCCCGAGCCGTACATTAGCCCTTCGATGTTGCACCCGATCTCATCAATGGGCTGGTCCAGAATCGCCTTGCGCACGGAGGTAGAGAAAACCTCCTGGAAGTGCGTCTGGAGCGCCTGCGCGTCGTCCAGTGAGTAAGCGCCGCCGGAAGCATTTACTCGGAGCGGAAACTTGACAAGGAACGCGAGTGACAAGGCATCCTCTTTGATCAGTGCAGCGCGCAACTCCCGATCAAATGCGTCAAAAGTGAGAAAGTATTTTGCCTCGGCCGAGCCGTCCGCTGGCATGGCTTTGCAGGGGTCGCGATGACCTGGAACTTGCGGGAACACGGGTGCAGAAACTAACGCCGCAACGAGGAACAAAAAGGCAATTGCTTTCATTCGATCCATCATAGAGCCCAGTCTGCGATTCGAGCGCAGTGAAACGCTCTACGCGGCGGCGGGCGCTTGCAGGAAGTGCAGGGCGCGGATCAGGTAGGCCTTCAGAGCGTGGCGATGCACGACCGCGTCGAGAAATCCCTTTTCGAGCAGGAACTCCGAGCGCTGGAAACCTTCGGGCAGCTTTTGCCGGATGGTCTGCTCGATGACGCGTGGGCCGGCGAAGCCGATCAGCGCACCGGGTTCGGCGATATTGAGGTCGCCGAGCATGGCGAAGCTGGCAGTGACGCCGCCAGTGGTGGGGTCAGTGAGCACGCAGATATAGGGCACGCGCGCGTCGTCGAGCTGGGCCAGCGCGGTGGAGATTTTGGCCATCTGCATCAGGCTCACGACGCCCTCCATCATGCGCGCCCCGCCTGAAGCAGCCACAACGATCAGCGGCTTCCGCGTTTCTCTGGCGCGGTCAACTGCGCGTGCGATGGTCTCGCCCACCACCGCTCCCATCGACCCGCCGATGAAGGCATACTCCATGGCGCTGAGCACGACTTCATGAGGGCCCATCTGGCCGACGGCGTTCAAAATCGCATCATCGAGGCCTGTGTCCTGGCGCGCCTTACGCAGCCGCTGCTTGTAGGGCTTTACGTCGGTGAAGTTGAGCGGATCGGTGGAGCGCAGGCCGGTATCAACAAGCTCATAGCCGGGCTCGAGGAGCGTGTCAATGCGCTCGCGCGCCGAGAGCTTAAAGTGATGCTGGCACTTGGGACAGACCAGCAGATTGGCTTCAAGGTCCTGTTTATAAATGGGTTGGCGGCAGCCGGGGCATTTGACCCACAGGCCTTCGGTGCGCACATTCCTCGAGCCTGTTTCCGGCCCGTTGTCGGGTCCGGTCCCACCGGCTCCGGAAGAATACTCGCCGTCTTCGCGCTTAAACCACGACATACCGAACCCAATTGTAAATGGATGGAGCGATAGCAACCGCTTAACTTTTCGGAGTCGAACGGGCCGCGATCCCGCGATGTTAACGCTATCCGGAAGCCAGCAATGTGGTACGAATCTTGCAGGAGCTCGAAATCCGGCCAGGGTGATGATGCATGTTTGAGATCTCGCGCACGGTTGTTTCGATGAGCACCGCGGGAGTGCTGGTTCTTGCTGCCGGCATCGTAACGCGCCGCCATGGGCTGACCCGCGGTTCATTGCTTGACCGCGCGATCGCGTTGGGGCGGGTTTTTGTTGCGGCCCCGCTGGCGACCTTCGGCGCTCTACACCTGGCTGCGGCACAAGGGCTCACGGGGATGGTTCCCACGTATTTGCCGTGGCCATTGTTCTGGGTTTATCTGGTCGGATTCGGACTCATCGCAACGGCTCTTAGCCTGATCTTCGACCGGCTTGTGCGCTGGTCGGGGCTGCTGTGCGGCGCCATGTTTCTGCTCTTCGTAGCGATGATGGATCTTCCCGGGGTCATTACGCAGAACCATGATCGCTTTGCCTTTGCATTGCTGGCGCGAGAAACGGTATTCGGATGCGGACTGCTGGCCCTTGCCGGCAGCACAGGCCCGCGAGGCTCGCGCCTGGCGCGGCTGGTAACGCCATGCCGCATCGTGTTCGCACTGGTTGCGATCTTCTATGGGGTGGAGCATTTTCTGCACCCGGAGTTTCTGCCGGGCGTGCCTCTTGAGAAATTGACGCCGGCATGGGTGCCGGGGCTGCGTCTGTGGGGATACGCCATTGGCGCGTTCCTGCTGGTATGCGGTTTGTTGGTGCTGATCAATCGATGGGCGCGGCAAGCAGCCGCGTGGATCGGAATCGCGGTTACCGTTGCGGTGATCGTAATCTACCTGCCGTTGCTGGGACCGGCTCACGGAACCGACCAGGTCATCGAGGCGATCGATTACATCTTCGACACACTTCTATTCGCGGGGACGGCCCTGATTCTTGGTGAGGCGTTGGGCCGAACACAAACCGTCGACGGGAACGGGGCCAGGGCTGATTGAACGGGCCGTCATCCATGCTGCGCGACGCCGATCCATTCCGCTCAAACCGATCCACTGCCCGAGAACGATCAACATAGCCGATCGATTTTCTTTTTCGTATCATAAAAAATGCGATGGGTATCGACCAATGGAACAATTTCTTCGTAATGGTAGGAGGCGGAGCTGCTGCTCTCGCGGGCCTGGTGTTTATAGCCATGTCAATCAATCTTTCGATCATCACCCGGGATGCAACCCATAAAAATCG
>CAYYKV010000080.1:0-12824 GCA_964468605.1 uncultured Occallatibacter sp.
GGCAACTGCGCCAACGCCGAGGAAGTGCAGAAGCGAGACGATGTCGGCGTCGGGGATATCGTCCATGGCCGGCATTTTTCCCTTCCCGTCGTGGATGAGCGCGCGCACCTGCGCTTCGTTCAAGCGGGTGCCGACGCCGATGAGCATCGGAAAAGTTTTGCGGCTGCCTTGCAGGTGGTCTCCATGGCAATCCGCGCAGCGCTCGGCGTAGACTTGTGCGCCGGTATTGTCTGCGGGTTCAGCGCGAGCGGCCGTCGGCGCCGCCGTTTCCTTGGCGGCGATTGGAGAGCGTAGGTAATCCAGCAGCGCGGCGATCTGTGCATCGTCAAGATTGGGGAAGGACGGCATGCGTCCGGTGCCGTTGTGAATGTCGGCGGTGATCGTCTCAGTGCCGATACGCTTCTCCACGTCCACGAGCGAAGGAAACGTGGGCGGCGAGCCGGCGCGATTGGCGCCGTGGCAGAGGCCGCACTGTTGCCGGTAGATTTGCTCGCCGGGACTGGCGCCGGCGGTGACTTCATCGAGACCGCCAAGCCAGGCCATTTCACTCGAACCTACGAAGAGCGTGTCGCTGGCGGGATCGAGGGCCGGGCCGTTCCATTCGCCGCCGCCATCGAAGCCGGGAAAGATCACCGTCTGCTGGCCGACGGCGAAGGGGTAGAACTGGCCGTTGCTGCGCAGCTTGCTGAACTCGTTCGCAGCCCACGCATGCGCCTCGGGTGTGCGGTTGGTGAGCATGTCGGCAGTCAGTTGCTGCCGGCCAAACGGAGCCGGAACAGTCGGCACTGGCTGGGTGGGCGAGGTCTTTTCGCCCGGCACAGTGCTTGCCGGAAACGGATGCTCTTCAATGGGAAAAAGTGGCTCGCCGCTGACGCGGTTAAAAAGATAAACGTAGCTCTGCTTTGTGATCTGCGCGAGAGCGGGGATCGATTGGCCGTTCTTCTTCGCGATGTAGAGCGCCGGTGCGGCCGGAAAGTCGCGATCCCAGATGTCGTGATGCACGCCCTGAAAGTGCCACAGGAGTTTGCCCGTCTCGGCGTCAAGCGCGAGGATCGTGTTGGCATAGAGGTCGTCGCCGATCCGGTCGCCGCCGTAGAAGTCCATCACGGCTGAGCCTGTAGGCGCGTAAACAATGCCGCGCTTTGTGTCTACGGTCATGCCGGCCCAGTTGTTGGCGGCGCCCGCGGTCTTCCACGCGTCGGGTGGCCACGTTTCGTATCCGGGCTCGCCGGGGCGAGGAATCGTGTGGAACACCCAGCGCAGCGCGCCGGTGTGAACATCGAAGGCGCGTACGTCGCCGGGAGGCGCGGGATGCGTTTCAGGGTTGCGTCCGCTGAGGATGATGAGGTTCTTGTAGATGCTGCCCGGCGTGGTGAGCGCGATGGACTGCTGCTCCCATGGCTCACGCAGGCCTCTACGCAAATCGATGCGTCCATTCTCGCCAAAGCTGGGGATGGGTTTGCCGGTCCTGGCGTCGAGGCAATAAAGGTAGTTCATCACGCCGGCCAAAATGCGCTCGTCCTTGCCGTCGGTCCAGTAGGCGACACCGCGGCTGGGCTGGGTTGAGGCAATGCCGGAATCGAACTTCCACTTGAGCTTGCCGGTTGCGGCGTCGAGTGCGATCACTTTCTGGCTGGGCGTGTACGCGTAAAGCGTGTGACCGATGATGATCGGGTTGGTCTCGATGTTGCCCTTCTCGCCGGTGTCAAAGACCCAGGCCTGCTTGAGGCGATGAACGTTACCGCGATTCATTTGGGTCAGCCGCGAATAATGATCGCCGTCAGCGCCGCCATAAGCCGGCCAGCTTACGTTTTGCGCCTTCAACCCTCCACCGCCGGCCACGGCAAGGATCAAACCAAATCCGGCTGTCCTCGCGCACCAATGCACTCGCGCCGCCCAATTCCCTTTCAAGTTCTTGCCCCACTTTCCTGTTTGCTCTTCAAGAGTATTGCAGGATGGTCATGACGCGACAGGCAATCCCAAAGCTCTTCAACTCTGGCTGAATTCGAACGAAAATCGTACACTCCCGATCTGCCTCGCGACAAAGTGCGGCCACACGGTCAGAACATTATCGAACAGGGCATTGTGAGTCGGCCAAATCGGTCGGACTGACCTGCAAGATAATAGAAAGTTCGCATTGCTTTTTCACGCACCGCAGAGGCGATGGCTGCTGGAAAGCACGAGTTGGCGAAGCGATCAGGCGATACTGCCCAGCCTTGACTCCTTCTATGGAAAAATTTCCATCGGCGTCTGTCTTCGCGGTTCTCGAAAGCACCTGTCTCGTTGGTGAGAGAAAGATGCGTAGTTCAACAGGGGAATTGCGGAATGGTGCGCCCGTTGCGTCGATCACTCGCCCGCGAATATTTGCATCCTGTTCGATGGTGAGATTGGGTTCAACCTTGAGCTTGTAACAGTAGTGTGGATCAGGTAGCCCGGCGTCCACGAGTTGGCTGTGCGCCAATGACGCCGTCGCAATCAAGAGGAGACCAACAATCGCAGCTTTCATTTTGGTATCGTCATCCGTGCCAGAGTTTACACCCCTCCGCGGGCTCTGGTCGCATCACCGCCACCCCTGAAGTGATCCCTCCGGGAAATGGGTCGTGGGTCAGTTTGAAGGGTACGGGTTTCAGCCCGTACATAAGCCGAGCAATTGGATGCGGGCTTCAGCCCCCGAGGGAAGGTTCTTTCAAACTGACCCACTACCGGGAAGCGCGACTCGAATCGCGACCCGAAACGCGACCTGAGCCGCGAGCCCCCTCCCGTGCATCTGATTAACTTGAGCCTGAGTATGCTTTGACCCCTGGGAGATACGCGATGAAAGCAGTTGTCCTGCATGAGTACGGCAGTCCCGATGTGTTGAAGTTTGAAGACAACGTTCCTGAACCGCAGGTCAGCGGGAGCACGGTACTGATCGCGGCCGCCGCTGCCAGCGTCAATCCCATCGACTGGAAACTGCGTTCGGGGATGGCGCAGAAGATGATTCCGTTGTCGTTTCCGGCCATTCTTGGCCGCGATGTCAGCGGCATCGTGCGGCAGGTGGGCGCAAATGTGAAGCACTTCAAGCCCGGCGACCGCGTTCTCGCGCTCACCAACAAAACCTACGCCGAGCTGGTTGCAGTCGACGATTCCGACGTGACCCACTTGCCCGATGGCGTGGACCTGGCCGACGCGGCCGCAATCCCCTTGATCTCGCTCACCGGAGACCAGCTTGTCCGCCTCGCAACCAACGTGCAAAAGGGACAGGTCGTTCTCGTGACAGGGGCGCTGGGCGGTGTGGGGCGCGCGGCCGTTCACACGGCGAAAAAAATCGGCGCGCAGGTGATCGCCGGTGTTCGCGGCAAAGAGCTCGAGGCCGCCCGCGCTCTCGGCGTCTCCGGCGTGCTCGCGATGGACGACGATCGAGCGATTGCAAACTTCCCCTTGGTCGATGCAATTGCCGACACCGTTGGCGGTGAGGTTGCGGTGAAGCTCATCGCGAGGGTAAAGCCCAACGGCTCCTTTGGCTACGCCACGATGTTGCCGGAAGGTGCGGCGGCCGCCAATCCCACGGTCAAGACTGCCCGTGTCGGTGCTCGGCCCGATCCATCCAAGGTGCGCGAGTTTGCCGATGACGTGCGCGATGGCAAGTTCGTTCTGCCCATTGGCCGCCGCTTGCCTTTGCGCGACGCGGCTCAAGCACATCGACTTGGAGAAAAAGGCGGAATCGGCAAGATCATCCTGCTGGCCCCAGACCCCCAAAACTGATTTCTTCGCCGCTCCTGCCGGGTATCTGAAAAGACCTGTCCGAAACCTGCGCCCACGCCTCCGGCCCCCGCCCATCCATGGGTCTTTTTGCATTGCTAAAATGCTACAGGCGAAGGAGGTTCACCATGAAAGCATCAGCGCATCGATGGGGAGTGCTTGTGGCGTTTGGACTATTGGTTACGCTGCCTCGAATTGTGGGCGCCGCGGAACCCTGCAAGCTGTTGACTGTGGAAGAAATCGCCCAGGTGCTCGGTAACTCGGTTTCGCCTATGGCGCTGGGAACTACGGGCTGCATGTGGAAGGGCAGCCCGCAAGGAGTGAGCATCGTGCTGCGCGATGCCTCGGCCTGGGCGCGAACAATTATGCCCGTTCAGGGCATGACCAAGACGGATGTCAGCGGAATTGGCGACGCAGCGTCGCTCTCGGGGATGCAGAATATCTGGACACTGTCAGTGAAGCAGGGGAACAATGTCATCGTTTTGACGGTCTACGGTGCAGAGAGCCCGGATCAGCAGCGTTCGTCTGAAGAGTCGCTCGCACGGCTCGCTCTCAAGAGTCTTTAGGCCCACGCCTCCCCCCTCAGGTCGCCGATCCCGCTGACCCCGCTAACTCCGCTGTTCCCGCCGCCGCACTCCGCCCTGGCCTCGTCAAGGAACTCGCCGGCCCCAAAGCCACACCCTCTTGAAGGTTTTCCCCGATAATCATATCCAGAGAACTCCGGATATCCTTGTCACCTCCTCATCTTGTCCGGGTACTTATACGATGAGGCATAGAGATGACCACGAAATTATCAGGCAACAATGACGCCCAATTGGTCGAATGCACATTGGCAGGCGACCGCGCCGCGTTTGGCATGATCGTCAAGCGATACCAGTCTCTGGTCTGCTCCATCACTTACAACGCAACAGGAAGCTTGAGTCTGAGCGAAGACTTGGCGCAGGACGCATTTCTTGCCGCGTGGAAACAGCTCTCAGAACTGCGCGATCCTGCTCGGCTTCGATCCTGGTTGTGCGGTATCACGCGGTTCCTGGTGGGCAAGGAATTCCGGCGACAGGGCCGTGAGCCCATGCACGCTGCCGAGCCGCTGGAAGAAGTCCCTGAGCCCTCCTCCCTTGAGGCTTCGCCTCTATTACAAGCTGTCAGCCGCGAAGAAGAAGCGATCCTTTGGCGAGCGCTGGAACGGATTCCCGATTCTTACCGCGAGCCGCTGATCCTGTTCTATCGCGAAGAGAAGTCAATTGAGCGCGTGGCAGCCGAATTGGAGCTGAGCGAGGACGCGGTGAAGCAGAGGCTTTCGCGGGGGCGCAAGCTGCTGCACGAAGAAGTGGTTGCGTTTGTGGAAGGGACGCTGAGTAGGACCGCGCCCGGACAGAGCTTTTCGAGTGCGGTGCTGGCGATGCTGCCGGCCGTTTCCGCGGCATCGGTGGGCGCTGGGGTGGCGGGAAAAGGCACTGTGATGGCCAAGTCGGGGTCGATGGCCGCGTGGCTGGCTCCGCTGACGCCGTTTTTGGGCGTGTTTGCCGGGATGTTTGTAAATTGGCTGTCGGTACGTTCAGCGCCGACGGCGCGCGAGCGCCGTTTCCAGGGCTTCTGGCTCAGTTGCCTCTGGATATTTGTGCTGGGATGGGCCGTGGCCGGGCAATTTGCAGTGCAGGCTCTGCAACACGGATATGCGTGGAGCGATCCCACATACTTTGCGGTGATGGCGAGTTTCTGGTGGATCTACGCGATGGTCGTCGCGGGGTTCATCGTGCTCTTCCTCCGGCACGGTGCAGCCATGCGACGCCAGATTGAGCAGGAGCCGGGGATTCCGGAGAACAGCGGAGCGCCCATGACTCTTGCTTCGAGAGTTGCGACGGTGGCCGGGGTCTACGTGGCGATGTTCTCCGCACTGATCTATCTCGCGTTCAAAGCCCAGGACATGCTGGCAGGCGCAATCCTCTCGGGAGCGATGATTGTGCTGGGCGGATGGCATTTGTTTTACGTAAGCAGCCGTGATGGAGTGGCCGGGCGGAACTTGGCGACGCGGCGGTTTGTGCTGGGATGGGCGGTGATTCTGCTGGTGCTGAATCTACGGCTGGCAGGCTGGTTGGCTGCTTATCGCGGAGTCGATCTGGCCGTGATTCATCGGCTGCTGCCGGCCTGGGTGATTCCCATGGAGACGCTGACGTTGCTCGTCTGGATTGGAGCACTGGTGGCTTTCACCAGACCGCGCCGCGCCGATGACCAGGACGGAAAGGGCAGGAACGATAGCGGGAACAGCGTGAAGGCGCTCTCTTCCTAGCGTTTCTGGCACATTGTTTCTCCGCGCTTGCACCGTCCGCGTTGGGGCAGACTCAGATGCAGCTGACCGATAAGCCGCTACTCGCAGGCGCCATCACTCTGGAGGGTTTTCTCCCGCTCCACTGAATCCTGGATGAAACCCTCCGCCAGGCAGGAGAGACTGATCCATTCAAGAGCGCTGAAGTTCTGAGGTTCCGGGTGAGTCACCGGCAAATCGCAAGTCACGATCTCCAAAACAACCCCGAACAGACCAGCTTCCACTCCCAAACCGGACACCCCAAAACCAAAGCTCCGCCAACTCCGCCAACCCCGCTAGCTCCGCTAACCCGCCCCCGCCCGCTTGAGCGGGCAACAGAGGTCAGCCCCAGGCACAAGCCTGGGGAATTCAGTCCTCTTCATGACCACAGCCCATGAAAGGGGCGAAAGAACCCCCGCAGTTCCCGCCTTCGCGCTGGCCTCGTCAAGGAACTCGCCGCCCCCAAGCCACTCCCTCTTGTGCGAACCCGCTACCGATTTAGACGGCGGCAGGTGTTAACCAACAAGTAATCCCCGGATGGGCGACAATCCAGGAAAACTGTCTGGATTCTTCCGTGTATCTCACGCCAATTCGCGGAACGTCTGCGGAGCTACACCACGCGACGCATTCCAGGCATGCGAACCAGCGGGTCGGAAAGTAACCAGGTGGCTATGCACGCTAACGTCCCGACAACTGCGAACTTGACGAGCGCCGGAGCCACCCAACCGTGCAGCAGCAACGCGATGCCCACCAGCACCGGAGGATGAATGATATACACCGCATAAGCGCGGCGATTGAGCCAGGTCCAGAAAGCGGACGGCTGGTTCATGCGCGCACGGAAGAGCAGCAGCCAAGCGGCAATCAGACCCCAGGCGACGAATGGTTCCCACAGAGCGTAGAAGACGGCAGCCCATGAAAGCCGATCGGGCGCGCTGGAACCCCCGCCATGACCGATCGCGCGAGCCACCGCGATGCCCACCGGCAGACTAGGCCAGGCAATGAGCAAGGTAATGATCCAGGGCCGCGCTTGTTTCCAGTTGAGCTGCCTCAGCCAGTCGTGCCGCCAGGAAGCAATTCCAACCGCAAAGAGAAACACGTACCCTGCAAAATAACCAAGCTGCAGGCCGAAGACGTTCACACCCACGGGAACCACCTGCCGAATGGCCAATGCCGCGGCTCCCACTCCAACGGCGCTCACCAGCCACCAGCGCCCGGCCGGGACCGGCGTTTGCGTGCGCTCTCGCTCAGCCAGCGGTGAGCCAAAGATCGCGCGCCACACACAATATCCAAGGCTGAACATCAACAGGGCCTGCGTAAACCACATTGGACCGTTGATGATCTCCTTGTGATTCCAGATCCAGCGTATCGCCGGCCAGAAACCGTCACCCTGAGCAAAGTTCACAATCCCCGATGTGAGCGGACCGAGGATCAGGATGAACGTCAAAAGCGGCAACCCCAGCCGCAGAAACCGGTCGCCAATAAAGCGCGCATATCCCTTCCGTTCGAGTGAGTCCGAAGTGAAATAACCGGCCAGCAAAAAAAAGCAACCCATAAAATACGCCTGGTTGGTAGTGCAGAACAGCATGAGCAAAATGCCAGACGGCGAACCGGACGGCTCAACCTCGCGCCAGAACCAGCCGCCAATGGCTCCATAGGTGATCGCGGTGTGATGCAGGATGACCAGGACAGTCATCACTGAGCGGAGGCGGTCGATGTAAAAGTCCCGTTGAGCCATGGGCCATCGTACTCTCCGGCTCCTGACTCTGCTTGTTGCGGGCGACTGCCTCCCAGTTCGCAATGCGAATCATCTTCGTGGTAAGCACAAGGCGAAAACCGCAGATTCTGACCGGTGGATCGCAATTAGCTCCGCTGTCTTCTGGTGCAATTCAGCGCGGACAGGGTGGCCAGAGTCGCGGAGCCCTTGACGGGGCATTGATCGAACCTCCAAAAAACTAGTTCCTGTCGAATCACCGGCAAATCGGAACTTACGATCTGCAAAACAACCCCGACCAGACCAGTTTCCACTCCCAAACTGACCACCCCAAAACGGAAAGCTCCGCCAACCCGCTCACGCCCGCTTCAGCGGGCAACAGAGGTTAGCCCCAGGCGCGAGCCTGGGGAACTCTGCCCTTTTCATGATCAGAGCCCCTGAAAGGGGCGAAAGAACCCCGCCATTCCTGCCGCCCCTCGGTCTCTCGGTCTCTCGGTCCCTTGGTCCCTTGGTCCCTTGGTCCCTCGGTCCCTGCCTTTCTGTCAAGCCCCCCTCAACCCGATTCCGCCTTCATCTCCCTCAATCCATTTGAAATATTTCTTTCTTCAGGTTTGCCGACAATTAGCAGCTCGCGGCGCACAATAATCTCATGATCGGCGACCAGACCATATCGGCCCCCTCGCTCCCTGCCCTTCTGACCACGAACCACTACCCACGAACCACTGTTTTTCCTGCGCATCACCTCAATACACACCGCGACCCCTCGCTCAACGGTGCTCGATGCGGGTTTCGTTTGGACCTGGAACCTCGCGGCCTCCGCCCGGTCTGATCACCCTGGCAGCACACTTGGGGCCAGGAAAAATGAAAGGAGTGATTTGATACACTTCAAAACGCGATTTTTGACTGTAACTATCTTTAGAATAAACAAAAACTCTTCAAAATTCGCTTCGTTTTTTTGCGATTATTTGCGATTTTTCGTGCGATTCCGCACCCAAATCGGCCTCTTTCCGCCCCAAATCGCCGCCCTCTTCCGCCCCGGGGCGGAATGCTCTGCCTACCCTGGTAGCTCACCCAACTCCGCTCACTCCGCCGCCTTACAGATTGGTGACTCGGATTCGCGCGGCAAAGTTGATGCTCGCCCATTCCACCGGCGACAAGAGCCGTCTTCCGCCATTGCCGGGCCACGGGTCGCGCACAACCACTTGCTGGATAACAAACTGTGTGGTGTACGTATCCACGGCGGAAGTGATGGCTGTCAAAACAGTGGCATGGCCGAGTGCGCCAATGATCAGCGGGTGATCGTCGATCAGGTCCTGCACAGCGGTGTTCACGTTGACCGAGTACACGTCGCCCTGGCACTGGAAGTCGTTTCCAGCGTCATCCGTCCATTTCTTGTTGAGATCGCGGAAAATGTCGCTCGGTTGGCCGGGCATATCCGCCACGGTTCCCCACGTCTCCTTCACGATGCGTTGCTGATCGACGGGGTGATTGTAATAGTTGAAAACCATGCTGATGCAGGCCGCCCAGCACCACTCGTTCTGCTGTTGGAACGCCTGTTTGAATGTGATCGAGGAGATGCCGGCCGTGCAGACCTCAACGGGATGGACTCCCATCGCGGTCATCGTGGGGACTGGCGCGCTGCATTGCTGCGCTCCAAAAAGCGATCGCGAAGTTGCAATCAATCCTGCACTGGCCAAAGCGCTGCGAAGAAAGGCTCGGCGTTCCACATTCAACCTCCAGATTTTTTCGGGGGCACAACATTTAGGGGGATACAACGAAGAGGATAAGCACTATGAAACGAAATCGTTCCGCGCCTGTCAAGCGCAGTTTGCAATTCGCTGGCGCAATTCGCAATGCAAACGGCCCGCGCCGGAAGCTCCGAGCCGAATCAGTTTTACGCCGTTGCTGTCTTCGCCACGTCCTGCAAGCCACGCGCTTCAATCTCGTATTCGCGCATCTTGTACTTCTGGATCTTTCCTGAGAGCGTGGCCGGGAACTCCTCAACGAAGCGAACGTGCTCGGGCACCTTGTAATACGCGATCTGGCCCTGGCAGAAGCCTCTGATCTCTTCTTCTGTTGCATCCACTCCGGGCCGCAGCCGGATCCACGCCACCACGATCTCTCCCAGCCGCGCATTCGGAATTCCGATCACCTGTACCTCGCCGACTTTCGGGCAGGTGTAGAGGAACTCCTCCACCTCGCGCGGATAAATGTTCTCGCCGCCGCGAATGATCACGTCGCGTGACCGGCCGGTGATGTGAATACAACCGTCCTCGCGCATCACTCCCAAATCTCCGGTGCGCAGCCAGCCGTCGGCCTGGATCACCTGTGCCGTGCCTTCCTCGTCGCCGTCGTAGCCCTTCATCAGCGCGTATCCGCGCACGCACACTTCGCCCTGCTGGCCGTAAGGCAGCGTCTCATGAGTCTCGAGCGAGGCGATCTTGATGTCGGTCTGCGGCATGGCGCGTCCCACCGTGTTTACGCGGATTTCGAGCGAATCGCCGGCGTCGCTCATCGTTACAACTGGAGAGGTCTCCGTCTGGCCGTAGGCGATCACCAGCTCGCGGATGTGCATCTCATCGAGCACGCGCTTCATCAGTTCCACCGGGCACGGCGCGCCGCTCATCATTCCCGTGCGCAGGCTCGTAGTGTCATAGCTCGTAAAGTCGGGCAGTCCAAACTCCGCCACGTACATCGCCGGAACCCCGTAGACACTGGTGGCGCGTTCCTCGTGGACGGCCTTCAGCGTGGCGCGCGCATCGAAGGTCCAGTTGGGCAGGATAATCGCGGCGCCGGAGTTCACCGCGCTCATGGTTCCAATCACGCATCCGTAGCAGTGGAACAGCGGCACTGGAACGACGATCTTGTCCTGCTCGGTATAGTGGAACCCTTGCGCCAGGAACTGGCCGTTGTTCACCACGTTGTGGTGCGTCAGCATCACGCCCTTGGGCAGGCCGGTCGTGCCGCTCGTGTACTGGATGTTGGCCACATCGTCAATCGCAACGTGGTCCGGCAACTCCCCTCCGGCACCCAGCAGCGCCGGCCACTCCGGCGAATCGAAGTAGATCGTGTGTTCGAGCGCGAGGTCGAGCCCATGCCTCGCTCGGCCCAGAATCTCCTCGTAGTCGGCTCGTTTGTCCTTATGCCAAAGGAAGAGTGCCTTCATTCGCGAGCGCGTCAGCGTGAATTGCAACTCGTGCGAGCGGTAGGCGGGATTCACATTCACCAGCGCCGCCCCGGCGCGAGCGCACCCCATGTGGAGCATGATCCATTCAATACAATTCGTCGACCATAGGCCCACGCGGTCGCCCCGACGTATCCCAATTGCCCAAAGCCCGCGCGCCACGCGATCTGCCGCGGCGTTCAGCTCGGCCCACGTCAGCCGCTTCTCCTGGTGCCGCGAGGCAACCGCCAGCCGATCCGGGAAGCGATCTGCCGTGCGCCGCAATAGATCGCCAATGGTCAATTCCAGCAGCGGCCTCGCCGGTCCCCGCGCGTAGCTCTGGGTCGAAATCTGCTGATCAACGAGCATAGTTCTGACTTTGTTTCAGCGATGAAGGGGCAGTGTACTCCGCCGGCGCAGCCGCACATGTGATCGAGCCCACACCAGAGAGCCGTCTGAATCGGGGTCAGCCAACTTAGTCGGACTTCGGTATCATCAATGTATGGCCGCTCAAACGCTGAAAACCCGGGGTCAATCAGCCATTCCGGCCCACCCCTTTCGGACGTATGACCCGCGCCTGGAAACGATCGCAGCCAAGGTGCTGGCCCAGGAGCGTCTTAGCGCCAACGACGGGCTCGCGCTTTATGCTTCTTCAGACGTTCTCGCAGTCGGCTGGCTGGCCAACCAGGTTCGCGAGCGGATTCACGGCGACATAACCTACTTCAACGTCAATCGCCACATCAACCCCACCAACGTCTGCGTGGCTGCCTGCAAATTGTGCGCTTTTGGCCGCAAGAAGGGAGACCCTGCCGGCTACACCATGGCCCTCGACGAGGCCTGGGAGACGGCCGCCTCGGGCTATTCCGAAGCGGTCACGGAGTTCCACATTGTCGGCGGTCTGCACCCCGATCTACCTCTAGAGTTCTTCTTGGATCTCATCCAAGGGTTAAAAAAACGGTTTCCCAAGGTGCACATCAAGGCCTTCACTATGGTGGAGATTGCGTTCCTCGCGCGGCGAGCCAAGCTCAGCGTGGAAGAGACGCTGCTAAAGCTCCGTGAGGCTGGCGTCGACTCCATGCCCGGCGGCGGCGCGGAGATCTTCGCCGCCCGCGTCCGCTCCATCATCTGCGACCACAAGATTGACGGCGAGGAATGGCTGGATACGGCAAGGACGGCGCACAGGCTGGGCTTCAAGTCAAATGCAACCATGTTGTACGGCCATATTGAGAACGACGCCGATCGCGTCGATCATCTGCTGAAGCTCCGCGTCCTGCAGGACGAAACAGGTGGCTTTCAGACCTTCATTCCACTGGCCTTTCATCCAGAGAACACGCCGCTCGACCACCTGCCAGTGACTACCGGGCTCACTGACATTCGGCAGATTGCGGTGAGCCGCCTGCTCCTCGACAACTTCCCGCATATCAAGGCCTACTGGCAGATGATGACGCCCAAGATCGCGCAGATTGCGTTGCGCTTCGGCGCCGATGACCTCGACGGCACCGTGATCGAGGAAAAGATTTATCACGACGCCGGCGCCACCACGCCGCAGGGCATGACCCGCGCGCAACTTTGCCGCCTCATCACCGAGGCCGGCCGCGTCCCCGTGGAGCGCGACACCCTGTATCACGCGGTCACCCGCAGCGAAGACAGCTTTGTGGTGAGTGTCTAGGGCGCTTACGGCAGTTCGCGCACCCAGATGTTGCGGAAGCTCATGGGCTCGCTCTTGTCGCCATGCGCCTGCAGCTTGATGGCCGCGCCATCGAAGGCTTTGTAAAACGGCTTTCCAATGTAGAGCGTCTGGCCCTTCAGCTCAAAGTGATTCTGCACCAGCACGCCGTTATAAAACGCCGTTACATACGCGGGCGTCTTGAGCGATCCGTCGGCATTGAACACGGGCGCCGTCCACA
>CAYYKV010000081.1:0-12793 GCA_964468605.1 uncultured Occallatibacter sp.
TGGTGAGGCTCTACGCCGATGCCGAAGCGGTTGTGATTCCGTCATCGTCGTGCGTGGCGATGATCCGGGACCAGTACCCCGGCCTGTTTGAGGAGCTTGGAGACGAGGCGCTGCGCAGGGAGTTCGCGACGCTCGTGCCGAGGATCTACGAGCTGAGCGAGTTCCTGGTGGACAAATTGGGCGTGGAGGACGTGGGCGCGTACTTTCCGCATCGCGTGACCTACCATGCGAGCTGCCATGGGCTGCGGGCTTTGCAACTCGGCGAGCGGCCATTTCGCCTGCTCAGCAGGGTGCGCGGGCTGGACCTTGTGCCGCTTGAGAATCTCGATCGCTGTTGCGGATTTGGCGGGACGTTCAGCGTGAAGAACGCCGACGTTTCGTCGGCGATGATGACGGTGAAGCTGGATGACGTGCTGCGGACGGGCGCGGAGTTCTGCACGGCACTGGATAATAGTTGCCTGATGCACCTGGGCGGTGCGATGCACCGGCAGTCGATGCAGGGTGCGTTGAGGGCGATGAAGACGATTCACATGGCGCAGATCCTGGCCAGCACCGAGGATCAAGCGGGCGAGGTGCTGGGATGAGCGCCGTTGCAGAACGCGAGGTTCTGTCGGAGCACGAAGTCGGCGATCGCCCGATTCTGGATCCGGCGCTGGCGCCGCCGTTTCCCGTGGCGGCGCTTCCCCTGCTCCGCAATGTGCAGTTGCGCAGGAATGTGGCTCACGCCATCGACGTGATTCAGGCCAAGCGCGCGCGGCTGGTTGCGGAGAAGCCGGATTGGCAGGCGCTGCGTTCGGCAGCCTCTCGGATTAAGGATGAGGCGCTCGAAAACCTCGGCGTGTACCTCGAGCAGTTCGAAGCGCGATGCACGGCTGGCGGCGGCACGGTGCACTGGGCGACCGATGCGGCCGATGCGCGAAAGATCATTCTGGAAATCCTGCGCGAAGAGAAGGCCGATGAGGTCATCAAGATCAAGACGATGACTTCGGCGGAGATTCAACTCAATCCATTTCTCGAGGCCAACGGCGTTCGCACCTACGAGACGGATCTGGCGGAGATCATTCTGCAACTCGGCGAGGGAGAGCCCTCGCACATCGTGGTTCCCGCGCTGCACGTCAATCGCAGCCAGGTGCGGGAGATCTTCGCCCGGCGCATGGGGATTGAGAATCTCTCCGACGAGCCGGAGGCGCTGACAGCTGCGGCGCGGAATTATCTGCGGCAAAAGTTTCTTTCGGTGCCGACGGCCATCAGCGGAGCGAATTTTCTGATCGCGGAGACGGGCGCGGTCGCCGTGGTGGAGTCAGAGGGCAACGGGCGCATGTGCCTTACGCTGCCGCGAGCCATGATCACGCTGGCGGGAATCGAAAAAGTGCTGCCGCGATTCGCCGATCTCGAAGTGATGCTGCAACTGCTGGCGCGCTCGGCGACGGGCGAGCGGATGAATCCGTACACGTCGCTCTGGACCGGCGTGACGCCGGGCGACGGACCTCAGAGATTCCACGTCGTGTTGCTCGACAACGGCCGCTCGTCGATTCTCGGGCGCAAGACGGAACGGCAGACGCTGCGCTGCATCCGTTGCGCCGCGTGCATGAACACCTGCCCGGTGTACCGGCAGACCGGCGGCCACGCTTACGGGTCAGTGTACCCAGGACCGATCGGCGCCATTCTGACGCCGCAACTCGAGCAGATGCGGCACGCGCAATCGCTGCCTTTCGCGTCGTCGCTTTGCGGCGCGTGCTACGAGGTTTGCCCGGTCAAAATCAATATTCCCGAAGTGCTGATTGAGCTTCGCGCGCGCGTGACCGACGATGAGCGCAAGCAAGTTTCGCGGCTCTTCGATCCCATTTATCTCGGGATGCGCGCGGCGAATCTGATTTTTTCGCGGGCATGGCTCTTTCACGCCGCACAGCGGATGGGCCGGATCGCCCTGCGGCCCTTCACACGCAAAGACGGTTGGATCCACTCGCTGCCGGGCATCGGGTCCAAATGGACGCAAACGCGCGACCTGCGCGGTCTGCCGAAGCAGACATTTCACGACTGGTGGGAGAAAAACAGGGATCAGGGAACGGGGAATCAGGGACTAGAGACGTAGGGGCTGGGGACCGGGGATGAGGAACGAGGGAGCGGAGTCACGATGAGCGTTATGACCGATAGCCGCAAGCAGGTTCTAGGCCGTGTGAGGGCCGCTATGCGAAATCCCGTGGCCACGGCGGAGCAGGCAGCGGAGGCGTATGGCAGATTGCCCCGTGACTATGCGATCCGAGGCAAGTTGACCGTCAGGGCCTGTCAGGAATTGTTCATCGAGCGCCTTCGCGAATACGATGCCGAAGTAGTGGAATGCGCGCCGGAAGAGCTTGGGACTACGATCGCCTCGCAACTTGAATCGAGCGGCCGACATCTTTTTGTCGCGCCACCGGGAGTGCCGTCCGCGTGGCTGGTCCCGGCAGCGTGGCAAATCAAGGGATTTGAGTGGAATATCGACCACGACCTTCCAGTTGACGAAATTGAGAAGGCCGAGGGTGTGGTGACTGCCTGTTTTTGCGCGGTGGCCGACTCAGGGACGATTGTTCTGCATCACTCCGCGACCGAGGGCAGGCGCGTGATCACGCTGCTGCCCGACTGGCACTTGTGCATTGTGCGCGCCAGCCAGATCGTGGAGACATTGCCGGAGTATTTCGATCGCTGCAAGCAGCCGCCGGAACTTGTCACCTGGATCTCCGGGCCAAGCGCGACGGCAGACATCGAGATGACGCGCATCAAGGGCGTCCATGGGCCGCGATTCCTGAACGTGATTTTGGTTAAAGACAGGGAACAGGGATCAGGGAACATGGAACAGGGAACAGGAATAGGGAAGTAGGGGACGCGAAGCAACAAACGATCCATTAGCTGGTGAGAGGTTGCCATGACGATTTCGGATTCGAAGGTTGGGGAAGTTGCATTTGAGGTGTTGGATTCTTTTCGGATCGAGATTCCCTCGTGGGGATTTGCGAACACTGGCACGCGCTTTGGCAAGTTTGTTCAGGCGGCGGCGGCAAGCACGATCGAGGAGAAGTTTGCCGATGCTGCCGAAGTGAACCGGTTGACCGGCGTAACGCCCACGCTGGCGTTGCATGTGCTTTGGGACTTGCCGGACGGGCTCAAAGATGTGCCCAAAGTCAAGCAATTGGAACAGCGCTTCGGCATCCGCTCGGGTTCGATTAATCCCAATCTCTTTCAGGATCAGGAGTACAAATTCGGTTCGCTGTGCAATCCATCGACCCCGATCCGCGAGCGGGCGCTCAAGCACCTGCTGGACTCGATCGAGATCGGCAAGGCGCTGAGCTCGCGCGACATTTCGTTATGGACGGCCGATGGATCGAATTATCCAGGTACGCAAAGCATGCGCAAACGCATCGGCTGGCTTGAAGAGGCTTTGCGGGTTGCGCACAGCCATCTGACGCCCGATCAGCGATTACTGGTGGAATACAAACCCTTCGAGCCTGCGTTCTATCACACCGATATCGCCGATTGGGGCATGTCGAGCCACTTCGCGCGTCATGCTGGCCCGCAGGCGCGCGTGCTCGTCGATACCGGCCACCATTACAGCGCGCAGAACATCGAGCAGATTGTTGCGTGGCTGCTTCACACCGGGATGCTCGGCGGGTTCCATTTCAACGACCGGCGTTATGCCGACGACGATTTGACGCTGGGCTCGATCGATCCCTACCAGATTTTCCGCATCTTCCACGAGATTCACGCGGCGAAAGACGACGGTCTCGAGATCGACATTGCCTACATGATCGACCAGAGCCACAACCTGAAGGGCAAGATGGAAGCGATGGTACAGACGGTGGTGACCGCGCAGGAACTCTATCTGAAAGCCGCGCTCATCGATCGTGAAAGGCTGGCAGAGCTGCAACAGGGTTGCGATCTGGTAGGCGCCGAGGAGCTTTATCGCGGCGCATTCTGGTGCGACGTGCGCCCATTGGCTCGTGCGTGGCGTGAGGCCCATGGGCTTCCGGCTGACCCACTGGAGGCGTTGCGTGCAAGCGGATATGTAGAACGAGCCGCCAAGGAGCGCGGTCGCCGCAGTTCGGCCGTAAGCAGTTATGCGTGAACTTGTTCTTTGATCTTGGGCGGGCCTGTGTTTCAATAGGGACATCTACAGGGAGGGATCGTTGGCCAAGGCTAAGATCAAGCGGCTATATCTGATTCCGATTCTCTCCAAGGCGCTCGACGTTATCGAGCTGCTGGAGCAGGACAATACGCCCATGACGCTCGAGGACGTTTACCAGCGAACCAACATCTCCAAGACCAGCGTCTACCGCATTCTGAAGACACTTGTGCATCGCGGCTATCTGGCGCAGACGCCCAGCGGCCAGTACCGGCTGGTATCGCGGCCGCGTCGACTACGCTTTGGGTTTGCCGTGCAGAGCGCGGAGATGCCGTTCAGCGAGGAGGTGGCGCAGAGCGTGAGCGCAGCGGCGACGGCTTCGGGCGTGGAGCTGATCGTTCTCGATAACCGTTACGATCCCGCCATAGCCGTGCGCAACGCCGAAGAATTTGTGGCCAAGCGCGTCGACCTGGTGCTCGAATTCCAGGTGGAGGAAGCCGCGGCGCCGCGAGTAGCACACATCTTCAAGAAGGCCGAGATTCCAATGGTGGCCATCGACGTGCCCCACCCCAATGCGACGTACTTCGGCGTGGACAACTTTGAGGTTGGGTACGAAGCGGCATCCATCCTGGTGCAGTTCGCCCAAAGGCAATGGAAGGGCAAGGTGGACCGCGTGGTGGGCGTGGGATTCAAAGAGGCCGGCAGCTTTGTGCAGAACCGCATTGCCGGCGCATTCGACGGGATCCGGGAGCGGTTCAAGGAGCTGACGCCCGAGCAGTTCGTGCACATCGAAGGAAGAGGAATGCGCGAGGCAAGCCAAAAGGCGATGAGCGAGTATCTCCGCTTGAGAAACCACGGTGAATATACGCTGGTGGCTGCCGCAACCGATTCCAGCGCGCTGGGCGTTCTGGACGCGGTGCGCGAGGCAGGGCAGGAAGCGAACTTCGCCATTGTCGGCCAGGACTGTATTCCCGAGGTGCTGGAGGAGATGCGTACGGGATCGAGCGCGATCGTTGGCTCCATCTCGCACGAACCCGAGACTTACGGACCGCGGCTGATCCAACTCGGAATCTCGATTCTTCGCGGGTACACGGTGCCTCCTTATAACTACGCGCATCACCGCGTAGTGACGCCGGATACGCTGAGCGCCGAAGACAAAGCGCGAAAGCCGGCGCATGAAAGTGCGGCGCACCCGGTGCCAGTGGGCGAGCCGGCCTGAAGACGCCCCGAAAACGGCCATTCTTAGTGACTCATGCTGGCCGGCCCTTCGGTTTCGTCCGCCGGAAATCCGGGTCTAAAACGATTTCCCCTCGCGGCTGGCTGTATCATAGATTGGAGTTCGAATCATTCCCCATTTTGAGTGCCTCCTATGACATCAGCAACGACTGCATCTCCTGTACTGCATTTTCTCGAGGACCGCTGGGATCCCACGGTGGCGGCTGGTCTCGATGAGCCTGAACTTCTGCGCTATCGCTCGAATCTGCTCGGTTCAGACCTGCGCATTACGAATTTTGCCGGCGGAAACACCAGCTCAAAGATCGTCGAAACGGATCCGCTGACCGGCAAACCGGTGGAAGTGCTGTGGGTGAAGGGTTCCGGTGGCGACCTAGGCAGCATGAAGCGCACCGGCTTCGCCACGCTCTACCAGGAAAAGCTGCTGGCGCTGGAGCACATTTACAAGGGCGTGGAATTTGAAGACGAGATGGCGGAGATGTATCCGCTTTGCGCCTTCCGCAATAATCCTGTTGCGGCGTCGATTGATACCCCTCTGCACGGATTCCTGCCCTTTCCGCACGTGGATCACCTGCACCCGGACTGGGGAATCGCACTTGCCGCGAGCGCCAACGGCAAAATCCAGATGGATGAGTTCAACCGGGAGTTTGGCCATCATCTGGTTTGGCTGCCCTGGCAGCGGCCCGGCTTTGAGCTGGCGATGATGATGAAACGAATCGTTCAAGCGAATCCAGGCTGTGACGGCATCGTGCTGGGCGGGCACGGAATCTTCACCTGGGGTCAAACGCCGCGCGAGTGCTATCTGAACACGCTGCAGACGATTGACAGCATCGGGCAGTTTATCGAACGCCGCGGGCGCAGCAAGGGCAAAATTCGATTCGGCGGCGAGGCAGTGCCCGCACGCCCAGACCGGCGCGAATTTGCGATCCAGATCGCTCCGTTTCTCCGTGGGCGCATCAGCGCGAGGCAGCGGTTCATCAGCAGTTTCACTGACGCACCCGAAGTGCTCCAGTTCGTGAATTCAGCGCACGGCAAAGACCTGGCCTTTCTGGGCACGAGTTGCCCCGATCACTTCATCCGCACCAAAATCCGGCCCATGTTTGTGCCCTGGGGTGCGGACGAAGATTTGGAGGCACTGAAGAAACAAATCGATTGCGCGCTGGCCGAGTACCGCGACCAGTACCGCGCCTACTATCGCACCTTTGCCAAGCCCGACTCGCCCGCCATCCGTGACGCCAGCCCCGCCGTGGTGCTGATTCCGGGGATGGGGATGTTCAGCTTCGGCAAAGACAAAACCGAGGCGCGGATTACCGGCGAGTTTTACATCAATGCCATTCACGTGATGGAAGGCGCGAGTTTGCTGGGCGACGGCGCAGTGAGCGGCACCGTACCCCAGTGCCCGCCGGGAATGGATCCGGCCAGCTTCAAAGTTCTCGACAATTACGTGGCGTTGCCGGCTTCAGAGGCGTTCCGCATCGAGTACTGGGCGCTGGAAGAGGCCAAGATTCGGCGTCGGCCTCCGGAGAAGGAGCTGAGCCGGCGTGTGGCGTTCGTGGTGGGCGGCGCCAGCGGCATTGGGCGCGAAGTGGCGCGGCTGGCTGCGTCGCGCGGCGCGCATGTGTTTGTGGCCGACCGCAATGAGGAAGGCGTGGCGCGGGTCGCCAGCGAGATTGCAGCCATCGCGTCGCCCGAGTTTACCGGTTACCACGCCGTCGACATTCGCAGTCGCCAGTCGATTCACAAAGCGCTTGGCGAAGCAGCGCTGACTTTCGGCGGCATCGACATTCTCATCAATACCGCGGCGCTGTTTCCATCCACCGCGGAGGGCGAGATTGCCGACGAAATGTGGTCTGACACGCTGGCCGTAAACGTGACCGCGAACTACCTGCTCGCCGATGAAGCGGCCAAGCTGTTTGAGGAGCAAGGGCTACATGGGAACATCGTCTTCACCAGTTCTGCCAACGCGGTGGTGGCCAAACGCGGCAGCGAGGCTTACGACGTGAGCAAGGCAGCGCTCTCGCACCTGATTCGCGAACTGGCAGTGAGCATGGCGCCCAACGTGCGCGTAAACGGCATTGGGCCTGCCACCGTGGTGAAGGGTTCATTGATGTTTCCCCGGGACCGCGTGCGCGCCTCGCTGCGCAAATACAATATTCCCTTTCAGGAATCGTTCAGCGACGACGAGCTTCGCAGCCGCCTGGCCGCGTTCTACGCCGAGCGCACTTTGACGCACAAGGCAATCGGAGCGTCGGACTGCGCGGAAGCAATTCTCTTCCTGGCCAGTCCCCGGGCGCGTTGCACCACGGGCCACGTGATTCCTGTGGATGGCGGATTGACCGAGGCATTCGTGCGTTAGGGTTAGCAGAGCTAAAGAAACCGGAGTTTCGCTTTCGTCATGCAAGAAGCTGCGCGAATTGCCATCGATTTAGGCGCAGAAAGCTGCCGCGTTTCGCTGCTTCGCTGGATCAACGGCGAGCCCAGTGTCGAAGTCATCCATCGCATTCCGAACGGGCCGGCGCGTCGCGGCGATTCGCTCTGCTGGCCGCTCGCGCAAATTCTTGCCGGCCTCGAAGAGGGCCTGCGCAAGGCCGCCGCGGCCGCACCCGAAGGCATTGCATCGATCGGCGTCGACGGATGGTCAGTGGACTATGTGCGTCTCGCGCCCGACGGCTCGATATTTCGCGAGCCGTTCTGTTATCGCGATGAGCGCACCACCACGACAAAAGCAGCAGCGGACCGCATCATCTCGCCTTTTGACTTGTACCAGCGAACGGGTACTTATCCCCTCAAAATCAATACCGTCTATCAGCTTCTTGCCGATCCGGCGACGTGCCCCGAAGAGAAGAATCAGAAAATAGACCCGCGAGCACCGTGGGTCATGTTTCCGGAGTTTGTTCTCTACTGGTTGAGCGGCCGGCGCGTGGCCGAATACACGAACGCCACCCACACGGGCCTCGTGAATCTCAAAACGGGAGATTGGGATGCGGAGCTTTTCAAACTGCTTGGGCTGCCGCTCGAAGCCGCGCCGCAAATCGTCCCGTCGGGCACGGTTGTGGGTCCGCTGATAGGACCGTTGGCGCAACTTGACGCCTTTCGCGCCACGCATATCATTGCGCCCGCGACGCACGACACGGCCAGCGCCATCGCGGGCATTTCCACTGACATGAGCTCGACCGCGTACATCAGCTCGGGCACATGGTCTCTGGTGGGCACCATTACGCGGGTCCCGGTCACGACAAAGCACGCCTTTGACGCCGGATACACCAACATCGGCGCGGCTGCCGGCGGACTCTTGTTTCACTCGCTCATCAACAGCATGTGGATCCTGAAACAGTGCATGGATGCATGGGCGGCGGACGGGCGGCGTTGGAAGATCGAGGATTTGGTCCAAGAGGCTGCTGCATGCAATGGCGCCGACGGTGTGCTCGACATGGACGCAGAGACGCTGATGCTCGACAGCGTAATGCCGCAGCGCATCAACAGCGAGCTGACGCGTCTCGGCTTCGATGCCATTCCCGATGTGGCCGGCAACGAGCCGCTGTTTGCGCGAACGATCTTTGAAAGCCTGGCACGCAAGTACGCGTCCGCGACGGCGAATCTTGAAAAAATGCTGGGCCGGAAGCTGGAGCGCATTCACATGATCGGCGGCGCGACCCGCAATCAATTGCTCGTCGAGCTGACCGAACAGCGGACGGGCCTCCCGGTCGAGATCGGCGAGACGGAGAGCTCGACCATCGGCAACCTGGCCGTGCAATTGGCCGCGAGCGAGGCCGCGGGCGAGCGCGTTACCCCTGCAGGCGTGCGCAAGTGGGCCGAGCAGTTGTGCCAGAATCGAAGATGCTGACGGCAGGGCAGGCCATGCGCGAGAGAAGCCCAAAACAAAAAGTTGCGGAGTTTCATCGCGCCGTTCGGTCGGTGCTGGAGCCATTGGCCGATGCAGAGCGCGCGGCTGGAGCGCGCGCCTACATGCGAGGCAAGTTTGAGTATCTGGGCATCAGCACGCCGGCGCGGCGCAGAGCGGTTGCACCGCTCTTCAAGACGTTCAAGCCGGGCGGCGCGGCCGAGCTTCGCAAAGCGGCTGACGGCCTGTGGAAGATGCGCGAGCGCGAGTATCAATATGTTGCCGCCGATTTGCTGGCGCGCCACCATGCGGTGCTGAGTCTCGAAGACCTGCCCTGGCTGCTCGATTTGGCGCAGGAGAAATCGTGGTGGGACACGGTCGACTGCATCGTGAAGGTGGTGGGCAAAATCGTTCGGCGTTCGGGCGTAAAGGGACAGCGTGCCATGGACGCGGCCGTGAAGCGCGAAAACTTCTGGGTGCGGCGCATCGCCATGCTGCACCAACTGGGATGGCGCGATGAGACGGACACGGAGAGGCTCTTCAGTTATGCCGAGTTGCTCGCGGCGGAGAAGGAGTTTTTCATCCGCAAGGCAATCGGCTGGGCTCTGAGAGATTACGCGTGGCACGACTGGCGCGCCGTGGAGAAGTTCCTGAAATCGGCGCACGGCCGGCTCTCAGGGTTGACGGTTCGCGAGGCGAGCAAGAACTTTGAGGCGCTTTCCGAGCGCGGCCCAGCCAAACGGCCCTTGACGCCACGACGGCGCAAGCCGTAGTTTGTCCTTACACGGGAAAGGAGGTTGATCCAGCCTATGAGCAAAGATTGTTCGAGTTGTAACTTACGTGAGGTGACTGAGGCCTAGGGCATCGCGCCCCTGACTCAGGTAAGTCCAGACGGAGGATTCTCCGTCATGGCTCTGGCACTCGCGGAAGCGCGATGGCCTTAGTCCAATCCCAACAGTCCACCGGCAGCGGCCTGGGAGTTTCACTTCCCGGGCCGTTGTTGTCTGGAAGCAGGGACCAAGGGACCGAGGGAACAAGGGAGCGAGAACGCAGGGCGTAACTGAGCGGGTTGAGGAGAATAGAGGGCAGGGGGAATTTGGATGGAACAGAATCTCGAAAACACGATCGCACTGCTGGAGCGGACGCCGGCGGCTCTGGACGCGCTGTTGCGCGGATTGCCGGAAATGTGGACGGAGACCAACGAGGGCGAGCATACATGGAGCGTGCGCACAGTGGTCGCGCACCTGATCCACGAGGAGGACGAAAACTGGATTCCGCGGGCACGGGTGATTCTGGAATCCGGCGAGGCGCAGGCTTTTGCGCCGGTCGATCGGGAGGGGCACGCGCGCTACAGCCAGGGCAAAACATTGGAGCAACTGCTGGACGAATTCGCGCAGGCGCGGGCAAAGGGGCTGGAGTATTTGCGCGCACTGAAACTGACTGCGGAGGATTTGCAGCGGCAGGGACGGCACCCGTCGCTTGGCACGGTGACGCTGTTGCAACTACTGGCGACATGGGCTATGCATGACCTGACACATCTGCACCAGATTTCGCGAATTATGGCGTATCAATATCGAGAAGCGGTAGGACCATGGGTGCGATTCCTGGGCGTGATGCAGTGCACGGGTCACAGCGCCGGCGCATAAGACGCGCGTCGATGCCGTAAAATCACACTAAAGATGAAGTGTCCATATTGCGGTTTCGGGCAGGATCGCGTGGTGGATTCGCGCGAGAGCAAGGAAGCCGACTCGATCCGGCGGCGGCGGGAGTGCGAGAGCTGCAACCGGCGCTTCACCACCTACGAGCGCATCGACGAGATTCCCTACATGGTGGTGAAGAAGGACGGCCGGCGCGAGCGGTTCGACCGGCAGAAGATTCTGAGCGGCCTGTTGCGCGCGTGCGAGAAGCGGCCGGTTTCGTCGAGCCAACTGGAAAAAGTTGTGGATGCGGCGGAGAGCTTCCTCATCGATGCTCCCGAACGCGAACGGACGACGGCCGAGGTCGGCGAATTGATCATGCAGCACCTCAAGGGCCTCGACACTGTTGCCTACATTCGCTTCGCGTCGGTCTATCGCGACTTCAAAGACGTGCGCGAGTTCAAGGAAGAGCTGGAAGGGTTGCTGGCGAGCCACGGGAAGAAGAAGAGCTAGCTCCTAGCCTCTAGCTTCAAGCTTCTAGGTTTCTTCTTACGAAGACGAGGATGGTCGCCACCCGCAAGGAAGGGGCTAGAGGTTAGTAGCCAGGAGCTAACGAATCATGGCTGAGCAACAGACCCACAAAGTTACCCTGATCCCCGGCGACGGCATCGGACCTGAAGTCACGCAGGCGGTGGTGCGCATTCTTGAGGCCACTGGCGCGAAGTTCGAGTGGGAGCGGTTTGCCGCGGGCGCCGAGGCCTTCGAAATTCACGGCGAGTACATTCCCGCGGCCCTCTATGCGTCGATTGAGCGCAACCGAGTGGCGCTGAAAGGCCCGGTGACGACGCCCATTGGCGGCGGATTCAAGAGCATCAACGTCACGTTGCGGAAGAAGTTCGACTTGTTCGCCAATCTGCGGCCCATTCGCAATCTGCCGGGCCTCGACACGAAGTATCCCGGCGTCGATCTGGTGATCGTGCGTGAAAACACCGAGGGCGAGTACGTCGGCCTGGAGCACGAAGTGGTTCCGGGGGTTGTCGAAAGCATCAAGGTGATTACCGAGAAAGGATCGACGAGGATTGCGCTTTTCGCCTTCGAATACGCGCGCAAGCATGGGCGCAAAAAGATCCACTCCATTCATAAGGCGAACATCATGAAGCTGTCGGATGGGCTTTTCCTGCGCTGCGCGCGGCAGGTGGCCGAAGGATTCCCTGACATCATCTACGGTGAGCACCTGATCGACAACACCTGCATGCAGTTGGTGATGAACCCGTATCAATATGACACGCTGCTACTGGAGAATCTGTATGGCGACATTGTGAGCGACCTCTGCGCGGGCCTCGTGGGAGGACTGGGTCTGGCGCCGGGAGCGAACCTCGGCGTGGAGTGCGCGATCTTCGAGGCGGTTCACGGCTCGGCGCCCGACATCGCGGGCAAGGATGTGGCCAATCCCACGGCGCTTTTGCAGTCGGCGATTTTGATGCTTCGGCACCTGGATGAGGCGGCCGCAGCCGACAAAGCGCAGAAGGCCCTCGAGGCGGTCTACTCCGAGCGCAAAACACTGACCCGCGACGTGGGCGGAACTGCCGGAACGACGCAGTTTACCGACGCGATTCTCGCGGCGATGGTGTCATGATTGGCCCTGCGGCCAAACTCGTCCTCTAGAGCTTGTTATTCACTTTGGCGCGCGCGGCGCTGGGAGCCAATTTTTTCCAGTTCGCGAAGCGAGGAGCGAACTGTAGCCTGTCTACTGGAGCGACGAGCGACAAAGAAACGGGGAAAATTGGCCCCAGCCCGGAGGGTCGCGGCGAAAATCGCGCCATACTTCGTTGTCGTCCTTGGTAGTGGGGTCACCACAACCGTCGTCCTCCGCCTCGTCTGGCGCGATTTTCTCTCGCAACGCCTGCGCGAGCGAAAGTGAATAACAGGCTCTAGTACACTGGATAGAGTCAAGGCCATGAAAAACAAGTACCCAATTGGCATTCTGGG
>CAYYKV010000082.1:0-12779 GCA_964468605.1 uncultured Occallatibacter sp.
GCATGGAGGGCACCATCCTCCACGCCATCCTCGCCCCGGGGCGCAAGGAAGTGCCAAAGTCCAAGCCAGATTCCGCCGCGCCAGCCGCACAAGCCTAGCCTTCAACCGAAGCGTTACTGGCCTTCGTTCCTTAGGGTGTATCGACATAAACGGGTGGACAGCGTCGCGACCGAGAATCCGGCCGGACGAGGCGAAGCCTGCGAGTCCGGCTGAGAACATTAACATGTCTCACAGCAATGGCGGGCGCTGGGGCGAGCAGACAATTCAGAGATAATTCCGGTTATGCGATGCAAGAAAACCCGTCTGGGATGCCTGCACGCTGCATAAATTGGCGTCGAAATTCTTGGTTACTTTCGGGATAGAATAATGTCGTATTTGTAAACTTTGTTGGCCTGATTACCGTCTAGGTTTACTTAGATGGTCGCTCGAGTTCGATTTCGGATAAGAGTCGTTTTACTTCCGGACGAATCTGCCATCGCATACCGGAGTCGCCTGTGAGCCGCATGAAGCTGTTTCGCATCATTCCAGTTGTCTTGATTCTTGTTGGCGCAGCATTAGTATTTGAGCGCCCTGCATACGCCTATGCAGATCCAGGCACCGGGCTGTTGGCCGTTCAGGCCGCTGGATCGGCGCTGGTAGCCACCGGTTGGTACCTGCGCCGGAAGATCTACTCACTCTTCCGATCAGATGACGCATCCAGGCCGGACACGGAAGAACGGCCTGCCATCGCACAAGGCGAGGACTCGCAAAATCCGTGAATGGGCGCGAAGAGTTTTCTTCCCGAGAATCGGCTCTCCCGTCCCAAGATAGTGAATTGGAAATAACCTTCCGTGATCCTGCTGGGGAACTCCGGCTTACGGCTGGCTGTGCTTTGCGGCGGATTCGCCCATCTGCAGTGGAAGAAACGCGAGCGTTCCTTGCGTCTCCGTTGCGGAGCACGCTCGAACAAAACGGCGATTTGATTCCCAGCCGGATTGCCGAGCCCGGCTCCCATCCGAAGATCGCATCCGGCGAGTTATGGCTCGAGCATCCACGCCTCGATCCCATCAGCTATCCATGGGAGTGGACTACCGCTCAGTGGCGCGCCGCCGCAGAACTCACGCTGCGCGTCGCCGGACAGGCTATCGACGCCGGGTGGACTCTGAAGGATGCGACGCCGCTCAACGTTCTCTTCTCAGGTCCGCGCCCCATCCTCGTGGATGTCCTATCCTTCGAGCGCCGCGATCCGCGCTCGACCGTGTGGCTTGCCTACGGCCAATTCGTGCGCACATTTCTTCTACCACTTGTGGCCGCCAAGCATTTGAGCTGGCCGCTCCGCGCGACTCTCTTTGAGCGCGACGGCTATGAGCCACGCGAAATCTATGATGCCCTGCCGCGCTGGCGGCGACTGAATCTCAATTTGCTCGATGTAGTTACCTTGGCCACGCTCTTCGATCGGTCTGGCCCAAGGCGCGCCATCTCCAGTCAGACTCCATCAGCGAAGGATCCATCACTCGCGACGCATCTGCTGCAAAAGCGGATCGCGCGCCTTGGCAGGCAGATTGGCAACGCCACCGGCCAGCAGGGCCATAGCCAATGGAGCGGATACGAACAATCCGCCAGCCACTATCAGCCCACCGACGTCGAGGAGAAGCAGCAGTTCGTTAAGAGCGTACTCGCGCGATGTCGACCCGAACATGTTCTCGATATCGGTGCCAACACGGGGACCTATTCGTTGTTGGCTGCCGACGCCGGTGCCAAAGTTATCTCCCTCGACAGCGACTCCGTCGCTCTTGAGCAGATGTGGCGAACCGCAGCCACGCAGAACAAGCCCATCACGGTTCTGGTCGCAAACATCGCGCGCCCGACGCCCGCAGCGGGATGGCGCAATCGCGAACACTTTTCTCTGCTCGACCGCCTCACCGGCAAGTTTGATTTGGTTCTCATGCTCGCGGTCCTTCATCACCTTATACTTCGCGATCAGTTGCCGCTGACGCACATCGCCGATCTTTGCGCGTGCCTTACGCGGCGCTGGCTCCTGCTGGAGTGGGTTCCGGCCTCCGATCCTATGTTTCAAGAATGGCTGCGCGGCCGTGACGATCTCTACGGCCATTTGACCGAGGAGGATTTGACGCAAGCATTCGCGCCGCACTTTGCCGTCGTCGATCGTGCGCAATTGGGCAACGGGCGGGTTCTTCTGCTGTTCGATAGAATTTGACTCGTGGACAGTACGACCGGCATCGATGAACTTCAGCGATAGGGGAGAAGCGCGGCATGATCAAACGGATCGCCCAGGCTTGGGGCTTCGCCGCCATTCTCCTCCTTCCTAGCTATGTTGACCTCACCTCTACATTGGGCGATGAGCGAATGCGCGTTCCCTGGCCGCTCACCCGCTTGGTTCTGGCGCAGCTAATCGATCTTGCGATTGTCGGCCTGGTTTTCGCAGGCTTGCTGGCGATCCTCCGAGGCTTGAAAGTCTGGACGCGAATCCGGTGGTTCGCCCTCGCTCTACTTCCGATTTACCTGCTCGTCTGTAATCTCAGAATTCTCCCGTTTCGAATTCCGTATGCAGGCGTTGCGATCGTAGTAGTCGCGTGGATCGTGCTTCTCGCGTTTCTGATTTTTTCCGCACCCAATATCGCGTCAAAACTCTATCGCCTGAGCAGCGCCGTTCTCACGGGAGCCGTGGTGTTTGCATTCGTCATGACCGCTCAACTGGTGAGCGCTGCCTTCTGGCGTCCCGGCATTCAGGCATTTGCGGGCTCCATACCCGACCAGCCTGGCGACAAACCGCGCCTGATATGGATTGTCTTCGACGAGTTGGCGTATAAGCCGGTGTTCGAAGTTCGCGATCCTTCGCTCGATCTTCCAAACTTTGATCGGCTGCGTCTGCAAAGTACGGTGTACACGAACGTGACGCCGATTGGCTACCACACCAACTTGGTTGTCCCGAGTTTACTTCTGGGCCGCATCGTGACGAGTTCTACTTTTACCGCGAAAAACCAATTAATCGTTCGCACCGCTGACGATCCTAATTGGGAACCTTTTGACCCTGACGCATCGTTGTTCGGTATGGCCAGGCAGCGCGGTATCTCGACTTCGATCGTCGGTTGGTACCTGGCTTATTGCCCGATCTACGTGGGCACAGCCACCGAGTGTTATTGGAGCAACGACGACACTGAAGACGGCGCCCCTCCATCAATCAATGCCAGTTTCGCTGATGACGTGTGGTTTCCACTGCGCATCGTGGCCGAGCAACTCGTTGCGCCTCGCGTGGCAGTAGCCGATGTCGCCCACTGGGAATCTCTAAGCCACGTAGTGACTGTGAAGGACATGAGCCAGCACGCTCTTGCGACGCTTGCAATTAGCCACGCCGATATCATCTACCTGCATCTTCCTGTGCCTCATCCGCCTGCTTTTTGGGATCGCCACTCGCAGGACTACGGCGTGGGCGGATCCTATCTGGATTCGCTGGATTATTCTGACCGCCTTTTGGGCCAGATGCTCGACATTCTTCAGGCACAGCCGCGCTGGCCGGAAACGACCCTGGTCATCCAGGGAGATCACTCCTGGCGCACCAGAATATGGCGCACAACTCCCGGTTGGAGCGACGAAGACGAGCGCGTCTCCCGCGGCGGCCAATGGGATCCACGCCCTTTCCTCCTCATTCATGCAGCTGGACAAACCAACGCGGCAATCGTGTCGTCTCCCACCAGCCTGATGTTCATCCACGACTTCGTTGCGTCGCAAATTCAGGCTCTCGCGCACTGATGTGTCGGAGTCAAGGCTCGCATGCGCCGTCAGTCTGACTCACTTCAGGAGGTTCATCGCTCCGGAGATACGGCAAACTGCCGGCGGGAAAATCCTCGGCCCTGTCAATCTACATGCTCGGCAGTGGCTACGCCGCACCCCCGGCCCGGCCAACAATTTTGGATTGGAAGAACAGTCTCCGGATGTCAGCCTGAATGGGAACAGTTCGACGAGCTCCTCACGCTTATACTGGGGAACATGTCTAAGATCACTATCAAGCGCCGGTCCGAAGTCTTCTCGTTTGATGAATATCCAACCATTACCTCTGATTGACAAGCGATGGACATTGACAAGAAGGCCCGCGCCAAACAGAAACTCCAGCAGCCGGTGTGTCTCTGGCTCACCGGCCTTCCCGCAGCCGGCAAATCCACGATTGCGAATGCCCTCGAGAGACATTTGTTCGCCGTTGGCCGCCACACCTATTTGCTTGACGGAGACGATATACGCCTTGGACTGAATAAGGATCTCGGCTTTTCCGAGACCGACCGGACCGAAAACATCCGCCGGGTCTCTGAGGTCGCACGATTGCTTGTTGATGCCGGCTTAATCGTGATCGTCTCCTTCATCAGCCCACACCGGGCTCATCGCGATCGAGCCCGCTCGCTCTTCGAGCCTGGGGAGTTCCTGGAAATCTTTGTTGACACGCCTTTGCAGGAATGTGAACGTCGCGATCCCAAAGGGCTCTACGCCAAAGCAAGACGCGGAGAAATAAGGAATTTCACCGGCATTGATAGCCCGTACGAACCTCCTCTCGCTCCTGAAGTTCATCTCCAAACGACGCTTCAGACTCCCGATGAGTGTGTTGCCTGTATTCATCAAGCCATGATTCGCCAGTTCCCTCTTGACAGCAGCAGTGTTCCTTCTTGATCGTTGTGGAAACGGCATACAGGAACATCGCAGATTGCGCTAAGTGCATTCGTGACGCAGATAGTGCGATCGCCTGCACGAAGGTGTCGTAGTAGCATCGCGGCTTCGCCGAAGGGGTTTACGCGGTCCGATGACCTTCAACTTTCGCTTGTTCTGGCGCTTGACTGTCCGTTCCTTTTATCGGAGCGCCGGAACGTTTGGCCCGCTTAAGCGCGATCGGTTCATTTTCCTTTTGCTTTTCTATCCGATCTGGGGGTGCATCCTGCTAGCCGGCTGGATCGGCTTCACCGCTGATGAGATCTTCTTCCCGGCGTACCGAAAACAACTGGTCGAGAAACCGCTCTTCATTGTGTCGAACTTTCGCAGCGGCTCGACCTTTGTACAGCGGACAATAGCGCGCGACGAAGCGACGTTTACCGGCCTGCGGACCGGCGACATTTATCTGATGCCCTCGATCATGCAGCGACGGATCGTCGGCCTGCTGGACCGCGTCGACACACTGTTTGGCCATATTTGCGAAAAGGTTCTGCGGCGGCTCGACACACTATCCCTTGGCCAATTACGGATTCACTCGTTCAGTCTTTTCGATCCCGAAGAGGACGAGCACCTTCTCTTCTATGCATGGTCGACGTTCTTTGCCGGCTTCGCATTTCCTTATCTTGATGAATTGCCACCTTACCAATATTTCGACACTGAGATTCCACGCGCAGATCGGCTGCGCATTATGGCGTTTTATCGAAGCTGCATCAAGCGTCACTTATTTGCCACAGGTGGCCGTCATTACATGGCCAAGAATCCATTGTTCAGCGCCAGAATTGAATCTCTCTTGGAGACCTTTCCCGATGCTCGCATCCTTTATTTAGTCCGCAATCCGCTGGAGATGTTGCCTTCCACGATTTCGTTGTTCAGCTATATGTGGCGCCTCTTCAGTAATCCTCCGCAAAAATATCCCCACTGCAACGAGATTTTGGCTTGGACAAAGTACTGGTACGATCATCCGCTTGAGGTCATCGATCGGGAGTCGCCGCAACGTTGCATGATCGTCAAATACGACGACCTGATGCAATCGCCGGATGAGGTTTTCCGTTCAATCTATAGCCGCTTTGGCTACCTAGAGAGCGATGCACTTGAGTCGCTATTCCGTGAGGCCGTCACTACTGCTCGCACTCACTCCAGTTCGCACGAGTATAGCTACGAAGCCATGGGCTTCACACGCGAGCAGATTGTACGCGAATTTGCGCATATCTTTGCGCGCTTCGAATTCGATACGCACGAAACGGCCGAAGAACGGATGGTCGAATCGTCGTCCGCCTGAGACCGTTGATTCTCTCGCGGATGAATGACTTCGGCAGGCGCCTCGAGCCTCACCGCGCCGTCTAAGTCTATTGAGCCTTCCATTTCCAGTCGCGGATCTCCGGCAGGTCCCTTCCTTCTTTCCGGATGTATTGTCCGTGCTCGACGAGCTTATCTTTGAGCGTCTGTTTCAGGTACGCGCCCTTCTCCCAAATACGCGGTATGCGATCAATGGTATCCATGGCAAGGTGGAAACGATCGAGATCGTTCATCACCGTCATGTCAAAGGGCGTGGTAATCGTTCCCTCCTCCTTGTAGCCGCGCACATGAATATTGTCGTGGTTGGTGCGGCGGTAGGTGAGGCGATGGATAAGCCAAGGATAGGCGTGGAAGGCGAAGATGACAGGCTTGTCCTTAGTGAAGAGAGTGTCGAAATCAGCGTCGCTGAGACCGTGCGGGTGCTCCGTTTGCGGCTGCAGCTTCATCAGATCGACGACATTGACCACCCGCAGCTTCAACTCCGGCAGATGCTCGCGCAGAATGGACACTGCGGCCAGCGTCTCCAGCGTTGGCACGTCGCCGCAGCAAGCCATCACTGCGTCCGGCGTCACGCCCTGATCGTTGCTCGCCCATTGCCAGATGCCGATGCCTTCCGTGCAGTGCTTGATGGCCGCGTCCATATTTAGCCACTGCGGCGCAGGATGTTTGCCTGCAACTACCACGTTGACGTATTGGCGACTGCGCAGGCAGTGATCGATCACCGAAAGCAGGCAATTGGCGTCAGGCGGAAGATATACGCGCACGACTTCGGCCTTCTTATTCACCACATGATCGATAAATCCCGGATCCTGGTGCGTAAAGCCGTTGTGGTCCTGCCGCCAAACGTGGGATGCAAGCAGGTAGTTGAGCGAAGAGATCTTTCGTCTCCACGGCAGGCCGTTTGTGACTTTCAACCATTTGGCGTGCTGGTTGAACATAGAGTCAACAATGTGAATGAACGCCTCATAGCAGTTGAACAGTCCATGACGCCCGGTGAGCAGGTAACCTTCGAGCCAGCCCTCGCATTGATGCTCGCTCAGCATCTCCACAACGCGCCCTTCTGGTGCGAGAAACTCATCGTTGGCAACGGTGGCCGCATCCCACTGCCGATTGGTCGCTTCAAACACCGCGGTCAGGCCGTTGGAGATGGTTTCGTCCGGGCCGAAGATGCGGAAGTTCCTCTGCTCCGTATTCAGCTTTTCCACATCGCGCAGAAACGGCGCGAGCACATGCGTGTCCCCGATGCCTGGCGCTCCAGGCGACGGCACGGCTGCTGCGTAGTCGCGAAAGTCGGGCATCCTCAAGTCGAGCAGAAAAATGCCGCCGTTGGCGTGCGGATTGGCGCCCATCCGTCGGGTGCCCGTGGGCGCAAGCTCAGCCAGTTCGGCCCTCAGGCGGCCCTTTTCATCAAACAGTTCCTCCGCCCGGTAGCTTTTCAGCCATTCTTCCAGTTGCTTCAGGTGCTCCGGATTCGTCGCCGGATCGGAGAGCGGCACTTGATGCGACCGGAATGTGCCTTCCACCTGAAGGCCGTCGACGACCTTCGGCCCCGTCCAGCCCTTGGGAGAGTTGAGAACGATCATTGGCCAGCGGGGACGAGCTGTTTTCCCGTGGACGCGGGCATCTCGTTGAAATCTCTTGATCTCTTCCACCACGCGGTCGAGGGTCGCCGCCATGGCTTCGTGCATCAGCTCCGGCTCGTGCCCTTCCACGAAATGAGGCGTCCACCCGCAGCCGCGCAAGAGTTGCTCCAACTCCTCATGCGTGATGCGCGCCAGCACAGTGGGGTTGGAAATCTTGTATCCGTTCAAATGCAGAATGGGCAGCACCGCTCCATCGGTCGCCGCATCAATAAACTTGTTCGAGTGCCATGCGGTGGCCAGCGGCCCCGTCTCCGCTTCACCGTCGCCCACCACGCACGCCACGACCAGGTCGGGATTGTCCATGATGGCTCCGAAGGAATGGCTGAGCGAATAACCCAACTCCCCACCCTCGTGAATCGAGCCTGGAGTCTCTGGTGATGCGTGACTTGGAATGCCTCCAGGGAATGAAAACTGAATAAATAACTTCCGCAACCCCTCTTCATCCTGACTTATATTCGGATATATTTCGCTATAAGTGCCCTCCAGATAGGTATGGCTGACTACCGCTGGCCCTCCGTGCCCCGGGCCAGAAACATAAATCATGTCGAGATCGTATTTCTTGATCACCCGGTTTAAGTGCGTATAAATGAAGTTCTGCCCCGGAGTCGTTCCCCAATGCCCGAGGAGCATATGCTTTATGTCTCCAATCTCAAGCGGGCGCTTGAGCAGCGGATTGTCGTAAAGATAAATCTGGCCAACAGAGAGATAGTTCGAAGCTCTCCAGTAGGAATCCAATTTTCGCAACAAGTCTGGCGATAGTGTCGCTTCCATGATTCATCTCCCCTTTCTGCGTGCTGACAATCAGCGTCGCAGCGGATTCGGATTGACCTGCAGCTCGAGCGCCGTGAGCATCCGCCCCTTGACTATAGTCTAGTTCTGTTTACGCGCGTGTTACGACTTGCCATGTATTCCCGCCCGTCGCGAAACCCATCGCCTTCCGGGCCTGATAGCATTTCTTGTGTTGCCGCCAAGCGAGCTTCCTCGTGCGCTTATGCCGACCGGAGCGAGCTTACCTCGCACGCTCGCGTGCGATTTTGGCCAGTCAGCGTCGGTTTCGTTAGAGTGGAGAATCGGAATGAGCTACCTGAAAAATCTCAAGGTCGAGCCGGGAAGCAAAGTCAGACTCAGGAAAATCGACCCGTCGTTCAGTGGCGGCCACAAAAGCCCAAAGTCCGCGGCCGATGAAATCGAGCATTATCAAAAGAAGCTTCGTGAGTTGCAGGATCTGCTTTACGCCGAGCGCCGCCATTCGTTGCTGATCTGTCTCCAGGCCGTCGATACCGGGGGCAAGGACGGTGCTATCAACCACGTTTTGGGCGCGATGAACCCCCAGGGCTGCCGTGTTGCGTCCTTCAAGCAACCCTCCGCCGAAGAGGCGGCCCATGACTTTCTGTGGCGCGCGCACATACCTGCGCCCGCCCGAGGCGAAGTCGTCATCTTCAACCGTTCGCATTACGAAGATGTCCTGGTCGTTCGTGTTCACAATCTAGTCCCCAAAGGTATTTGGTCACGCCGCTACGACCAGATCAACAACTTTGAGAAGGAACTCGTAGCGCACGACACACACATTCTCAAGTTCTATCTGCACATCTCAAAGGAAGAACAACTGAAGCGCTTCAAGGAGCGTCTCGACGACCCCACCAAGCATTGGAAGATCAGCGAGGCCGACTATAAGGAGCGTGCCTTCTGGAAAGATTACGCGGCTGCCTATGAAGAAGCACTGTCACGCTGCAGCACCGCGTACGCGCCCTGGTTCATCATCCCATCCAATCACAAGTGGTTTCGCAATCTGGCTATCGCGCGCATCGTTGTCGAACACCTGGAATCGCTGCGCATGAGATACCCTAAGCCGACGGTTAACATTGAAAAGATTCGCCGAGAGTACCACGCCGCCGAGCGCACCTAGCGCCGCGCAAAAACCGAGAAGCTCACAAGGTACATTCTTATGAAAATGTCTCTGCTCTGCGCCATGCTGCTGCTTGGCGTTCGTTCCTTTGCTTCAGCTTCGTCCGTCTTCACCACGCGTCTTGATGATCCCAAGGCTGTGTACCTCACAGCACAGGAATTCGGGGTACAGGGCGACGGCGTCGGCGACGACACCGCGGCGATTCAGTCGGCCATCGACAAAGCGGAAGGCGGCGTTAGCGAGGGAATTGTTTTCGTGCCCACGGGCCGCTACCGCCTCACACGCACAGTCTATCTCTGGCCGGGCGTTCGTCTCATCGGCTACGGCGCCACGCGCCCCGTTTTCCTGCTTGCTGACAACACGCCGGGATTTCAATCAGGCGAGGGTGTCATGGTGATGTTTACGGGCGCGAGTCCGGCCGCCATCCTCCGCTCCGGCAAGCGCGTGCCCTTCCCGCCCCCGGGTAGTGTGCCACCGAATGACAAAGTGGCGGACGCCGACGAAGGCACATTTTATTCGGCAATGAGCAATATCGATTTCGAGATTGGTGCTGGAAACCCGGCAGCGATCGCAGTCCGCTTCCATGTCGCCCAGCACGCTTATCTCAGTCATATGGATTTCCATATTGGCTCGGGCCTGGCCGCACTCACCGAGGTCGGCAACGAGGCAGAGGATCTTCATTTCTATGGCGGGCGCTACGGCATCCTCACCGACAAGACTTCGCCAGCCTGGCAGTTCACTCTCATTGATTCAGTCTTCGAGGGCCAGCGCGAAACCGCGGTGCGTGAGCACGAGGTGGGTCTTACGCTCATCCGCGACACTTTTCGCAATGAATCGGTAGCCATCGACATCGATCCGCACTACTCCGATGAGCTGTGGGTCAAAGACTGCCGCTTCGAACAGGTTTCGAGAGCCGCAGTCGTCATCAGCAACGAGAAAAACCCCCTTACCGAAGTCGGCTTCGAGAATGCGGTACTTAACGATGTGCCGACCTTCGCCCTCTTCCGCGAAAGCGGTAAAACAGTCGACGGCAAGGGCACGATCTATCAGGTCGCGAATTTTAACTACGGACTCATCGTGCCCGGTGAAGGAATGACCGGCGTCATAGGCATGCTCTATGATGCCGCCGCACTCAGCGCGCTGCCTGCTCCGTTACCGCCGGCGATACCCGCGATGCCGCCGACTTCGGACTGGGTCAATGTACATACACTCGGGGTTGTGGGCGATGGGACTACCGACGACACTGTCGCGATCCAGAGAGCCATCGAAACGCATCGCGTGCTCTATTTTCCGAGTGGCCATTACCGCGTCAGCGATGCGCTCGCATTAGAGCCCGACACGGTTCTGATCGGACTGCATCCAATGCTGACGCAATTCGACCTTGAGGATTCCACACCAGGATTTCAAGGCGTGGGCTCGCCGAGGCCAATGATCTCGGCGCCCGCTGGCGGCTCCAACATCATCGGCGGGTTTGGAGTCTATACAGGCGGCATCAATCAGCGCGCCGTCGGAGTGTTGTGGGAGGCAGGCGCCGGCTCGCTCATCGACGACGTGCGTTTCCTCGGCGGCCATGGCACCGGCATCAATCCCTACAACAATGACCACACGGCTGATTCAAATCTCAGCAAGCGCTGGGACGGGCAATATCCGAGCCTCTGGGTGACGCGCGGGGGCGGTGGCACATTCGCGGACATCTGGACTCCGGACACTTTTACCCAAGCCGGTTTCTATGTCTCAAACACAATGACGCCCGGCCACGTCTACGAGCTTTCCAACGAACACCATGTGCGCAACGAGATCGTATTCGACCACGTCGAGAACTGGGACATTAATGCGCCGCAGACCGAAGAAGAGGCCGGCGAAAGTCCGGAATCGCTCTCGCTGGAATTTAACTGGTCGCACAACATCACCGTCGCCAACTATCACGGCTATCGCGTCACGCGTTCCCGTGTACCTTTCCCCGCCGCGGTTCGCCTTTACCGCTCCGGAAACATTCGTTTCCGCAACGTCCATATCAACGCCGAAAGCGGCTATCCCATTTGCGACGACAATGGATGCGGCACATTTCTCCGAGCGAGCAAATTCCCCTACGAAAATGCGATCGAGGACATCAGTCACAAACTTGAAGTGCGCGAGCGCGAATTCGCCGTGCTCGACATTCCGGAGAATCCGACGACTCCCGTTCCCGCAGACGCATCTGCCGTGCTTGCGCCGGGCGCAAAGCTAGAAAAACTGGAAGATGGCTTCTTCTCGATCTCCGGCGCCGCGATCAATGCTTCCGGTAAACTCTATTTCGTCGATCGCCATCAGCAGCGCATCTTTGGATGGTCGTCCACCGAGGGGCTCACCGTTGAGCGCAACAATCCTCTGGATCCAGTCAATCTCGCATTCGACAAGGCTGGCGACCTTTTGGTAGTTTCCTCCGCTGGCCCAGAAGGAACCGTTTATTCCTTTCGGCCTGGCACGTCCGAGGATCAGATCACGATTCTCGCGCCGCAACTCACGACCCCGCATCCAGGTGCAGCGGCGATTCTGCCGGCCGATTTCTGGAACAATGGCGAATTCAAGAACCAACTCGACTTCAGCACTATGACCTACAAGACGCTGGCCGAGATGTTTGCCGACGACGTGTCGACCCCAAAGGTAAAGGAGTACGTCTCACCTGACGGCAGCGCCTTCCTGCCTGCTGGCCGCGTCTTCCAGCAAGGCCCGCCCGACTCCACTGGCTGGCGTTTCTCCGATAATCTCGATACTTACGGATTCATCAGCGCTCTTCCCAGCCAACGCGTCTACGTCAGCAGCGCATCGGAAGATCGAACTTACAGCGCGCGGGTCGCTGCTAACGGCACGCTGAGCGAACTTCAGCCCTTTGCGGAGCGCGGCGGTGAAAGCGTCGCCGTCGATCGCAAGGGCAATGTGTATGTTGCCAACGGGCAGATCTTTGTCTACGATCCAGCGGGAAAGGAAATCGGCCAGATTGACGTGCCTGAGCGTCCGATCGACATTGTCTTTGGCGGTGCCGACCATCTCACGCTGTTCATTCTCGCCCACCACGCGCTCTTCGCGGTAAAAGTGAAAGGCTCGGATTGAACGGAAGACTGGAACTCCCATTCGTAGAGGAATCCGGTGTTGATTACCGGAAGGTCAACAAAAGCCCTAAACAGCTCCAGTGATGCTGTGGTCACCTGCCTGAATGGTTGTGCGAGCCAACTTCCGCATCCAACCGCGGTGGCCTGGCCGCC
>CAYYKV010000083.1:0-12698 GCA_964468605.1 uncultured Occallatibacter sp.
TCATCAGCGACGGCGGGCCGAATCCGTATCGGTATCGCGTGCGCCCGCCCAGCCTGATCAACCTGACTATCTTGGAAGACATGTGCCTGGGGCACAATGTCGCCGATGTCGTACTGATCTTTGGCAGCGTGGATATTGTCTTGGGAGAGGTGGACCGGTAAAGAATTTTGCGTGGATGCCGGTCAAGGTTGAAACGCAGCAGAAACCGCAAGGAGGTCGAGATGAACATCGTGAAATGTACGAGAGGGTTGTTAGTAATTTGCTTGGCGCTGGGCGCGGCGATGAGCGCGCGGGCGGGCACGTACGCCTTGACGTGCGATGCCTCGCGCAGTGGGTCATTCACCCTGACGCTGACCGGCTTCAATATGGTTGTGACCGGATCCACTGATTCAGGAGCGGGAGCGGCTGCCGGCAAGCGTGACTCCAAATTCGAGCTGACAATTAACTTTGATTCGGGCAAGGATTACGGCGCGTTTTTGTCGATGCTCCAAGACAACGAGAACCTGCGGAGCTGCAAGCTGGTTGACGGTGCAGGCGGCGGAACAACCGCAGCGGATAACTGGACCCAAGAAGCCGTGACTAAGGGAAAGAACAAGAACAAAAATAGCGCGCCCGCATCGACAACAGGGGGCGCACTTGAATGGATCCTGACCAACGCAACAATCACCAGTGTGACCGCGACTGGGAGCGAAAGCGCCACAGGCGCGCCTCAGGGATCGATGCAAGCCACGCTGGAGGCGCAGACGTTCTCTTTTGCGGACTGACCGGCAGGTGGACGAATTGTGAAGTGCGAGCAGTGAGTTTTCAGCCGTAAATCGGAGGATGCATTGCTGGGTGACGGAATCCTGAAGGGGATGGCGGAGACGGCGAGGAATTTCTTCGGAAGCTACGTCTCCAAGGAGCGGTTGACGACGGTCGAGTATCCGGAACAGCGGATTCCGACCGCCGAGAACGCGCGCGTCTTTCCCTTTCTGGTCTACGACGGCTCCGATTGGCAGGCCGGCATGCGCTGCGTGGCCTGCCAGATCTGCGAGAAAGAGTGCCCGCCCAAGTGCATTTACATTGAAAAAAGCGCGGACAAGAAGCCCGACTACGTGGGCAAGCAGCAGTTTTATCCGGCGCGCTTCGACATCGATGTCTCCGTCTGCATGAGCTGCCAGATCTGCGTTGAAGTTTGCCCGTTCGAGGCCATCAAGATGGACACGCAATTTGAGCTGGCCACCACGGACCGTTTCGGCGGCCTGCTCTTCGACCGCAAGGAGCTGTCCCGATCGAACGAGTATTACCACTCGATCCACCCAACCGAAGCGGCGGAGGTTGATGCGCGCCTGGCCGAGGAGAAAGCCAAAGTGGAAGCGAAGGCGAAAGCTGCCGCCGAGGCCGCTGCGGCCAAAGCTGCGGCAGCAGCGGATGCAGCACCCCCGGCTGCTTCGCCTGCAAAGAGCGAGGGAGGAAACTAGACGATGGCCACAAATTCCTTCTTCGTGAATCTCGATCAGATCTTCATCCTTCTACGCAATTGGCTCGTCGGCTTTCTCCCCGCCGTGTTGCGGCCCGCGGCAGGCGTGGTGCTCGGCGTTATCGCGATCGTCTGCGTTTTTCCGGGCCTCTTCGCGCTCACTACGGTTTTCGAGCGCAAGGGTCTCGGCCGCATCCAGAACCGCATTGGGCCGAATCGTGTTGGCCCCTATGGGCTTCTTCAGCCCATCGCCGACGGCATCAAATCGCTCACCAAGGAAGACATTGTTCCACTGAGCGCCAACGCCGCCGTGCATTTTCTCGCGCCGATGGTGTTGGTGGTCACGGTCTTCATGGGCTTCGCTGTTTTGCCCATGGGCCGCAACATGGTGCTGGTCGACATGGACGCGGGGCTGCTGTTCTTTTTCGCCATGGGCGCGGCGACGGAGCTTTCCGTCTTCATGGCGGGTTGGTCGAGCCGCAACAAGTACTCGCTGCTCGGCGCCATGCGCGCCGTGGCGCAGATGATCAGCTACGAAGTGGTGCTGCTGCTTTCTGCCGTGGCCGTGGTGATGATCACCGGCTCGCTCTCGCTGCCGGCGATCGTTGCAGCGCAAAACACTTACACCGGCATCTTTCCTCACTGGTACATCTTTACGCCCTGGGGCCTGGCGGGATTTGCGATGTACGCCATCGCCGCTACGGCGGAAACCAATCGCTCGCCCTTCGATTTGCCGGAAGGCGAGTCGGAACTGGTCGCCGGCTACCACACCGAGTATTCGGGCTTCAAGTTCGCGCTCTTCTTCCTGGGCGAATATCTGGCCATGTTTTCCATCTCCGGCCTCGGCACCACGCTTTTTCTCGGAGGATGGTCCGCGCCCTTGTCTTTTCTCACTTTTATTCCCTCGTGGATCTGGTTTTTCTCCAAGGTGATGCTTTCGATCTTCGTCTTCATCTGGATGCGCGGCACGTTGCCCCGCCTGCGCCAGGACCAGTTGATGAACTTTGCCTGGAAATTTGTTCTGCCCTTCACGCTGCTCAACCTTTTGGTCACGGCGCTGTGGCGCTTTATGGGCGAGGGATGGGCGCGATGGGTGGTCTGCACCGTCATTCTCGTGGCGGCTTACGTGGTGATGGGCCGGCTGGAGATGCGCAGCGAGCATTTCGGCCGCAGGAGCTACCGCTATGCTGAATAAAACAGAGAACAAGGGGACAAGTGAGCAAGGGAGCAAGACTCGAACGCATAGGCCGAGGCGCGTGGACCGCCTGACCGTGCAGGAAAGGATGACTGATCGTTGAGCTTGACCTTCTATCTGCTTGCAGCCCTTACGCTGGCCGGTGGCCTGGCGGCGGTCCTGCTCAAGCACCTGGTCCATTGTGCGCTCGCCGTCACAGTGGCCTTCGCCGGGCTGGCTCTGCTTTTTCTCCAGCTCGATGCGCAGTTTGCAGGCTTCGCGCAGATTCTTGTTTACATCGGCGCCGTCGCAATCTTGATTGTCTTCGCCATTTTGCTCACGCGCGGCTCCGATCTGCCGAAGGACGGTGTCTTCAGCAAGACCTGGTATCTGGGGCTGGTCATCGCCGCGGGCGTCTTTGCCGTTCTCGGATGGGCGGTGCTGGCGAGCGTAAGAGCGATTCCGCAGCAGGACGTCGTGCCCACCGTCACCGTGCACGACATAGGCATCGCTCTTGTCGGCCGCTACGTGCTGCCGCTCGAGATTGTCGCGCTGCTGCTCACCGCCGCTACCATTGGCGCAGTCATCGTGGCCATGCACGAGAAAGAGAGGGCCAAATGACGACGCCTCTTGCCGGCTATCTTCTCGTCGCGGCGTTGCTCTTCGCCATCGGCCTTGGCGGCGCGCTCGTTCGCCGCAACGCGATTTTGGTCCTGATCGGTATCGAGCTCATGCTCAACGCGGCCAACCTTAACCTGATCGCCTTCTGGCGCTTCGGTCCGCATCCCGAGGCGCTCACCGGCATGATGTTCGCTATCTTCTCTATTGCCGTGGCGGCGGCCGAGGCTGCCGTGGGCCTGGGCCTCGTCATCGCGATCTATCGCCACACCAACACCGCCGAACTCGACAAGATCGACAGGATGAAGGGGTGAGAGCTTGATCCAGGAATCCACTTCATTCGTTCCGCAGTTCGCCGCTTCCTCCATCGCTAGGATTTTGTGGCTAATCCCGGCCATGCCGATGGTTGCCTCAGGCCTCATCGCGCTTCTCAAGCGGCCGCATCGCAAACTTGCGTCCGTTCTGGCCGTCGGCTCGCTCGGTTTCTCGCTTTTTCTCTCGGTGATCGCATTTGGGCATGTCCTTAGCGGCTGGGCACACGGTGCGATGGTTCGCGAGATTGTCAGCTTTCCATGGATCCACGTTGGCGCGGGGAGCGTCGACCTTGGCTGGGTGCTCGATCCGCTGGCCGCCGTGATGCTCGTGATGGTCAGCTTCGTCGGCCTGCTCATCTTCATTTATTCCGTCGGGTACATGGCCCACGACGAAAACTTCACCCGCTTCTTCTGCTTCCTCTCGCTTTTTGCCGGAGCCATGCTGGGCGTTGTGATCTCGAACAGCCTGCTGCTTCTCTTCATGTGCTGGGAGATCGTCGGCCTTACTTCGTATCTGCTGATCGGCTTCTGGTATCAGAAGCCGGCGGCCGCCGCGGCCGCGAAAAAAGCCTTCGTCACCACGCGCGTCGGCGATGTTTTCTTTTTTCTCGGAATTGTCTGGCTGTTCTCCTCGACTGGGACGCTGCTTTTGTACAACCACGGAATCGGTTCGCTCGAAGGCCTTGCACTCGCCAACCTGCTTACGCAACACGCGGGTCTCGGTCTCAGTGCAGCGGGCGCCATCGCACTGCTCATCTTCGCCGGAGCCGTGGGCAAGAGCGGCCAAATTCCGCTGCATGTCTGGCTGCCCGATGCGATGGAAGGCCCCACGCCCGTCTCCGCGCTTATTCACGCGGCCACCATGGTTGCCGCCGGCGTCTTTCTCGTCGCGCGCGTTTATCCGCTCATGTCTATCGGTGCTCCAGCAGGCGGCACGACCGCCGCTCTCACGGTCGTTACATGGGTGGGCGCGGCTACGGCGGTTTTCGCTGCGCTGATCGCCATCGCGCAAAATGACATCAAGCGCATCCTCGCCTATTCAACGGTCTCGCAACTCGGTTACATGATGGCCGGCCTCGGTGTCGGTGGCGTTGCAGTGGGCATGTTCCACCTGATCACCCACGCATTCTTCAAGGCGCTGCTATTTCTCGGCGCTGGTTCTGTGATTCACGGCTGCCACGAAGAACAGGATATTCGCCGCATGGGCGGCCTTCGCTCCGACATGCCGCTCACCTTCCTTACCTACGCGATCGGCATGCTCGCATTGTGTGGATTCCCGATCTTCTTTTCGGGATTCTGGTCGAAAGACGGAATTCTCGAAGCTGCGCAACATTCCACCGCCATCAAAGGCCCGTTCTACCTGCTCGTCTTTGGCGCGCTGCTCACAGCCTTTTATATGATGCGGCAGGTCTGCTACGTCTTCCTTGGTTACTGGCGCGGACATCAAACGGCGCATGAAAGCCCGAAGGTGATGACGACGCCGCTTGTCATTCTCGCCTTTTTCGCCATGGCGCTTGGCCTTATCGGAACTCCTGCCTGGCCATGGTTCCACGCATTTCTTGACGGGCGCGCGGCGGCGATCAGCTTCCACAGCCTCATCGAGCCAAGTTTCCTTTTGGTCATGGCCACTTCGACGCTCGTGGTTTTTTTTGGCCTCGGATTCGGCTGGAGACTTTATGGGAACAAATCGCCCAAGCCGGAAGAACCCGACGCGCTTGAGAAATCCGTACCCTGGCTTTGGGCTCCGCTGCGCGATCGACTTTACGTTGATGAGTTTTACGGCGTCACGGTAATCGCCTTCTATGCGTGGTGGGCGCGCGTGGCCGATTGGATCGACCGCAGAGTCTGGGGCGGAATCGTTGCCCTCGTCGCTTCGCTCTTCGCCTTCTGGGCGCAGCTCAATCGCCTGCTCGACATCAACTGGGTCGACGGCGGCTTTGACAAAACCTGCGAGGAAATCTCTGAAGGCGGCGGTCTGCTGGCGAGCCTGCAAAGCGGCCGCGTGCAAAACTACCTCCGCATACTGGCCGTCGCGGTGGTTGCGCTGGCCCTCGTTCTCTACTGGAGCAGCCGGCCATGAACGAAACTACGACCGGTTTTCCGATTCTGACGCTCCTCACCGTGCTGCCCCTTGCGGGCGCGGCTATCGCGCTCTTCGCGGGCAAGCACGCGCGCGGCGTTGCGCTGATCACGTCGCTTGCAAGCCTTGTCATCGCGCTCATCGTCTGGACTCGCCTGCCCGCCGACGGAAGTATCGGTTTGGTCGAGCTGCACAGCTGGGCGCCCTCGCTGGGCATCGAGTATCACCTCGGCGTCGACGGCCTGGGAGCGCTCATGCTCCTGCTTTCGGCGATCGTCACGCTGATGTCGGTTGACGCTTCGCATCGAGTGCATCACATGCCCGGCCTATTCTACGGCCTCATCCTCATCCTCGAATCGGGACTTTTCGGCTCTTTTACCGCGCTCAATTTCTTTCACTGGTTTCTGTTTTGGGAGCTAAGTCTCATTCCCGCATTCTTCCTGATCAAATTGTGGGGTGGCCCGCGTCGCGGCCCCGCTTCCACGCAGTTCTTCGTCTACACCATGGCCGGCTCGGTGGCGTTGCTGATTTCGTTTCTTGCTGTTTTTCTTTCGACCGGCTCCATGGATTTCGGCGATCTAACCGCCATGGCCGCGTCCGGCGCGCTGACGCAGATGGTCACGGCGCATCTGGGCGCGGTGATGCCCTGGCTCGCCATCGGCGTGCTCGCCGGCTTCGCCGTCAAAGTGCCTCTCGCGCCTTTCCACACCTGGCTACCCGCCGCGTATGCCGAGGCGCCTTCTCCTGTCACCATGCTGCTTACCGGCGCCATGTCGAAGATGGGCGTTTACGGCCTGCTGCGCATCGCGCTGCCCATCTTTGGTGCGCAGATTGCCGCCATGCGCACGCCGCTTCTGGTTCTCGCCGTCATCACCGTCGTGATGGGCGCGTGGGCCGCGGCAGCGCAGAAAGATTTGAAGCGCGTCTTTGCCTACTCGTCGGTCAATCACCTTGGCTATTGCCTGCTCGGAATCTTCGCGATTGCCGTTCCCGTCTACGGCGCGGCAGCGCAAGCCAGCCAGGCTGCCGCACTCAACGGCGTCATCCTGCAGATGTTCAATCACGGCATTACGGCGGCCGCGATCTTCTGGTTCATCGCCATGATTCAGTTCCGCACCGGCGGTTTGCGCGGAATCGACGACTTCGGCGGTCTGCGCAAGCCCGCGCCTGTGTTCGCCGGGCTGATGGGCATCGTGCTCTTCTCCTCGCTCGGCCTGCCCGGCCTCAACAGCTTCGTGAGCGAGTTTCTGATTTTCCGTGGGGTTTTTCCCTTGTCTTGGATCAGCGCAACGGTATCGGTGCTTGGTTTGCTCGTGACTGCGATCGTGATCCTCACCGTAATCCAGAAAGTTTTCACCGGCCCCGTCCCGGAGCACTGGGCCAATTTTCCTGATCTGCATCACAGCGAACGGATGGCTCTCGCGCCCGTGATCGGCCTCATGTTCCTCATCGGGCTCGCGCCCCGGCTGATTCTCGACACGATCAATCCGACAGTCGTGAACCTGCTCGCGCACTGGAGATTTTAGAGAATGGCCTGGGCAATCACCATTTCGTTTGCCGGCGCGCTGATCTCGGCGCTGCTGCCCAAAGCCAAGCCCGAAGTTGCGCGCTGGTGGGCGCTGGTAGTGGCAGTGGCCGGGCTTGCCATCGCCATCGCGGGCTTTGCCGCCGGCATGGGGCAGGGCCGCCAGGTATTCGTCGACGCGCTTTGGGTGCCGTCGATGGGCGTTCATTTTCTACTCGCGGCCGACGGCATCAGCCGCGTCCTCGTCCTGCTCACTGGCATCGCCTCAGTTGCCGGCGTGCTTTTCAGTTGGAACATCGAACTGCGCACCAACCAGTTCTTCGCGTTTTATCTGGCGCTGATCGGCGGCGTCTACGGCGTTTTCCTGAGCGGCGATCTCTTTCTGCTTTTTGTGTTTTACGAGATCGCCATCGTCCCCAAATACTTTCTCATCTCTATCTGGGGTTCAACGCGCCGCGAATATGGCGCCATGAAGCTCGCGCTCTACTCCTTTGTTGGCTCAGCAATGGTGCTTATCGGCCTGCTCGCGGCTTACACCACCGCGGGCAGCCACTCCACCGCGCTTGGCGATCTGGCGCACGCGGGCCTGCCGGTCAGCTTCCAGATGTGGTGCTTCCCGCTGGTCTTCGTCGGCTTCGCGATTCTTGCCGGCATGTGGCCGTTCCACACATGGGCGCCTACCGGCCACGTCGCCGCGCCGACCGCGGCGTCCATGCTGCTGGCTGGAGTCGTGATGAAACTCGGCGCGTACGGCTGCCTGCGGGTCGGTATCGGGCTCTTCCCGCATGGCCTCGATCCGTGGGGATTCGCGTTTATAGGACTGGGCTCGTGGCGCGACGTCTTCGCGTGGCTCGCCGTCATCGGCATCGTCTATGGTGCGCTTGTCGCGCTGGCGCAAACCGACTTCAAATTCGTCATTGGTTACTCTAGCGTGAGCCACATGGGCTTTGTGCTTCTTGGTCTCATGACGCTCAATCAGATTGGCGTCGACGGCGCGGTTCTTCAGATGTTCTCGCATGGCGTCATCGCCGGCCTCTTGTTCGCCATCGTCGGCCGAATCGTTTACGACCGCACGCACACGCGCCAGTTCGCCGAACTAGGGCCCATGCATCTGTCGCGTCGGCTGCCCTTCGCGGCGTGGGCCTTTGTCTTTGCCGGTGTTGCATCGATGGGCCTGCCCGGCTTTTCCGGATTCGTGGCTGAGCTCCAGGTTCTCGTCGGCGCTTGGCAGGCCAATCCCTGGTGGGCCGCTGTTTCCGGCATCGGCATCATCGTTGGCGTGGCCTACATCTGGCGCGCACTGCAAAAGGCCTTTTTCACCGACTCCCTGCCCACCCCGCATGAGCTCGAATCGGAGCATGAGCACAAGTTCGCGCCAATCACCTGGCCCGAGTACGCCGGAGTCGCACTGCTCGGCATCTCCACGCTTGTCGTCGGGCTCTACCCGCGCATTCTTCTCGATCAAATTGAGCCGGCCGTGAAGGCGCTGCTTGCGGGAGGCGCGCAATGAATTACGCCGCCCTCAGCTATGCCTCGCTCTTTCAGGCCACTCTGCCCGAAACGGTTCTCGAGATCGCCGCGCTGCTCGTACTTGTCGTCGATCTCGGATTCCTGCGCAAAGCTGCTCTCGAGGTTCGCACCGCGGTCGCCGCGGTCATCGGAATTCTCGGATGTATTGCGGCAATTTGGGCCGTCTATGCGGCGGGATGGGCAGGATTCAGCTCCGGCAATGATCTTTTGCTCGCGGCAGGCGGATCGGCGGCCGTCGCGCAGGTCGCCATTCTCGTGCTCACCGCGCTCACGCTTCTGCTGCTCGTCGATTCAGGCTACGCGGATTCCAGTTTCACACGCAACGCCGGTGAGTACGTTTCTGTTGTGCTGATGGCCGCGGCGGGCGGGTTGATCATCTCTGGCGCGCAGGACTTGCTGGTGATCTTCGTGGCGCTCGAGCTTCTTTCGCTCGGCCTCTACATCCTGACTGCCTTCAACAAGCGATCGGGAAAAAGCGCAGAAGCCGCCATCAAGTATTACCTCTTCGGCGGCATGTCAGCGGCGTTCCTACTCTTCGGCTTCAGTTATCTCTACGGGCTTTCGGGCTCAACAAGCCTTCCGCGCGTCGTGCTCGGCAGTTATATGGCATCGGCCAATGGAGGCGCGCCGCTGCTCTATATCGCGCTGGTCATGATTGCCGCCGGTCTCGGCTTCAAGATTGCCGCGTTCCCGTTCCATCTATGGGCGCCCGACACTTATGAAGGCGCGCCAACTCCGGCCGCAGCATTCATTGCGTCCGTCTCCAAGGTCGCGAGCTTCGCGCTGCTCATCTCCATCAGCCACGCAATCCTTTGGTGGCCCGCGATGCTGCACATGACGGGCGGCCGAGTCGCCCTCACCACATATCATGCCGGTGCCCCGCTGCCGCATATCACTCCAGGCCTCGTCACCGTCTGGCCGATGATCCTCATGGATCTCTCCGTGCTCTCGATGGTCTTCGGCAACCTGGCGGCCCTCGCGCAATCGAGTGTGCGCCGCTTGCTTGCTTACTCGGCCATCGCGCACGCCGGCTACATTTTGCTTGGCCTAGCGTTCTTCTCCTGGTCGAACGCCAGTGCGCAAGCCGTCCTCTACTACAGCGTCACTTACGGCCTTACCACCATCGGCGCATTCGGCGTGGTGGGCGTCGTGGAGCGTGCTACCGGCTCCGACAAGCTCGACTCTTTCCTCGGACTGCAAAAGCGCAATCCGCTGCTCGCCGCCGTGCTGCTCGTGCTCTTCCTCTCGCTCGCCGGGATTCCGCCGCTGGTCGGCTTCTGGGCCAAGTTCAATCTTTTTGCGGCGGTACTCGGGCTTGGCTACAAAGGCAAAATGCCCCTCACGTCGCTGCCGACTGAATCCCTCACGCTTGTCGCGGTTGCCATCGCATTCAGCGCCGTGTCGCTCTACTACTATCTGCAGGTTCTCAAGCGCGCGTACGTCATGCCGTCTACCGACGAATCGCCGATTCGCGCGCATCCGGTGACGCTGGCGGTCCTGATCGCCATCGCGGCCGCCGTCCTGTTGCTGGGCTGCTTCCCGGGGCTGCTTGAGAACTGGATCTCCGGATTCTACCTGCCGATGTAGCGCTTCCGCCTCCAAGGTCAGAGAAGCCGCGCAGTCGCCCAGGCCACGGGGCCAAGGAAGCTGCACAGACTGCTGCGCGACTTTCAAGCGTGGCCGTCCGCCTTCGCGATTCCTCTCGACTATACTGCTCTCTGCTGCAGACTCTCGGTTTTCAGTTCGATTTGCGAGCGGAGTTCTCATGAAACTTTGTTTGGTTTTTGTGGCCGCCGTCGTTTGCCTCTCGCCGGGCATTGAGGCCGCAACTGTAACGCACGCTCCCTGGGGTCAGGATGCCTCAGGCGCGCCGGTCGAGTTGTACACCATAACCTCTGCCGGTGCCGAAGTCAAAATCACGACTTATGGCGCTCACATCGTGAGCGTGCGCGTGCCCGACCGCAGTGGCGTGATGGGGAATGTCATTGTGGGACCGGACAGCCTGAAGGAGTACATGCGGGGCACCAACACTTTTATGGGCGCTACCATCGGCCGCTATGCCAATCGCATCGATCACGGGCAGTTCACTCTGGAGGGAAAGACGTACCATGTCCCCACAGGCCCGGACGGCGTTGCGCTGCACGGCGGCTTGGCGGGCTTTAACACGAAGACCTGGAGCGGGAAAGAGATTCGGAATGGCGTGGCAATGACCCTGGTCTCGCCCGACGGTGACATGGGCTTTCCCGGAACGCTCACCCTTGCGGTGCGCTTCACGCTCGCCAACTTCCATGGCTCGCCGGCCCTTAGGATCCAGTACACGGCCACCACCGACAAGGCCACGGTCGTCAACTTTACCAACCACGCCTTCTTCAATCTGGCCGCCGACCCCTCGACACCGGTTTTCGCCGACATGGCCAGGATCGACGCGGACTCCTATACTCCCTTCAACGATCACCACATTCCCACGGGAGTGATCGCGCCTGTCGCCGGCACGCCGCTGGACTTCCGTACCCCGCACCCCATTGCTGACAGGATCCCTGAATTCGGCTACGACCACAATCTTGTGCTGCGGGCACCGGGACTAGAATCGCCGGCCGCGGAAGTCGACGACCCCGCCAGCGGACGCAGCATTCAGGTCTTCACCACGGAACCGGCCATTCAGTTCTACGTGCCGCGCATTCCGCCGCCTCCGACACCCGCCGCCGACGCGACGGGCGTTCCGCGAACTCACCCGCCATATGCCTTCTGCCTGGAGACGCAGCACTTTCCAGACTCACCCAACCAGCCGAGTTTTCCTACCACGGAGCTGCTTCCGGGGAAACGGTTTGACTCGACGACGATCTTCGTCTTCGGAGTCATGCGTGGATCGGCCAAGGGCCGGTAGGCTCTGCCTGAAATGCATCGGGCCACGGTGATCCGGCGATCGCCGCGGCCCTGGGCGCGATTCTCCGCAATGACCGGCGCGCATGAATCCGCTCAGTACTTCACAATGGCCGCAAACGAATCCGGCTTGAGGCTCGCGCCGCCCACCAGCGCACCATCAATCTCTTCCAGGCTGATCAGCGCGGTTGCATTGTCCGGTTTCACGCTGCCTCCGTAAAGAATGCGCATTGCCGCAGCTACATCCGCGCCAAGCAACTTCGCTACCTCCGCTCGAATGATGCGGTGCGCGTCGGCGGCGATCTCCGGCGTTGCGGTCTTGCCCGTGCCAATGGCCCACACCGGTTCATATGCAATCACAATCGGTCCCGCAGCCTCGGGAGTAATGCCCGCAAACGCGCCCGTCACCTGCGTCTTGAGCACGCTCGCTGTTTTGCCCGCCTCGCGCTCCTCCAGCACTTCACCGATGCATACCACCGGCACAACACCGTGCTTGAGCGCAGTGTGCAGCTTCTTGTTTACGATTTCGTCGGTCTCGGCAAAGTACTGGCGCCGCTCGGAGTGCCCGATGAGCGTATGCGTTCCGCCAACGGCCTTCAGTTGCACAATCGAAGTCTCGCCGGTGAAAGCGCCCTCCTCGGCGAAGTGAATGTTTTGCGCGCCCACGGCCACGTTTGAGGCATTGCATGCAGCGGTGACCGTGGGCAGCAGTACCGGGGACGGAAACAGCGCAATCTCGTCGCGCGTATGCCAGGCAACGAGCGGCAAAAAAGCATCGACGAACGCCTTGGCTTCCGCCGGCGTTTTGTACATCTTCCAATTGGCGGCAATCAGTGCTTTACGAGACATGTTTGTCAATTCCTCAACTCGATTTTAGTGGATCGATTTCGTCGTCTGGGTGATGGCGAGCACAGAGAGAAGGCAGGAAGCCCGTTTCGAAAGCGACGGTTGTTCGCTCTACGTGACTGATCCCAACACCGACGTCAAATCGTCAGGCACCGTACCCTTCAGGAAAGCGGCCCGATGATCGGGATCTCCCAGATCCATTGAAAAATGACGCCAAACGCCGTCCTGAAGCACGCCCATCTTCCAGGGCCCGGAAACCGAGTCGGAAAACT
>CAYYKV010000084.1:0-10462 GCA_964468605.1 uncultured Occallatibacter sp.
ACTGGATCGTGTTGCCCTCGGGATCGAGCACGTCGAACCAGCGGCTGCCGTCCTTGCCGCGCTCCACGTGCGCCGGAGTCTTCCATCCCTTCGCCGCCAGGTACTTGCGCATCCCCTCCGCGCTCTCCGTATTAAAAGCTGCGTGGTCCAGACGGTTCACGCCCGCGCCCGCCGGCAGCGGAAGCACTTCAATAAACTGCGTCGCGCTCAGCGCATAGCGCACGCCCTGCGGATTCTCAGGGTCAGGCTCCTTCACCGCGCCTACACTCACCGTATAAAAGTGCTCGGTCGCCGCCGCATCCGACGTGTACACAGCCAGGTGCGAGATGCCTGTAATCTTCGGCCGGGCGGGAGCCGATTGAGCGGCAACAGCCGCGGCAGCAGTCACACAAGTCGCCGCCAAAATGGCAACAGGAAGAATTCGGTTTTGCATCGCATTTCCCTCACGATTTCTGGAGCCCCACAACATTAAATCGATTGAGGAGCGATACGCAAACCGCGCAGATAAATGGGGGTGCGCCAGGTCTCGCTTTCGAGACCAGCGAAAGCACGCAAGCGGGCTTGGCCGCTCATCCGGGAAACTGCGGCTGGGCAAGGAATGCCCAGCCGCGAAGCTACGAATTGCTCGACCTCTATTGCGGTAAAAGCACGGTGTCGATTACGTGGATAACGCCGTTGGTGCATTCAATGTCAGTTTTGATCACTGTGGCGTCGTCCACTTTGACCTTGCCGTCCTCGACCCTGATCTTCACCTCTTGCCCGTTCAGAGTCTTTGCCTCATGCAGCTTCACAACATCCTTCGCCAACACCTTCCCCGCCACCACATGATAGGTCAGGATCGATATCAGCTTCTGTTTGTTTTCTGGCTTCAGCAGATCTTCCAAAGTTCCAGCGGGAAGCTTCGCGAATGCCTCATCCGTTGGCGCGAAGACTGTGAACGGACCCGGCCCCTTGAGCGTGTCCACTAGACCGGCCGCCTGCAGCGCCCTTGCCAGAGTCTTGAAGTCGCCCGCGCCGACGGCGGTATCCACGATGTCTTTCCTGGGACCAGCAAAGGCGCTGCTGCTGAAGCTCAATGCGAGCAGCAGGGCAGAGCAGATCATTACGTAAAGTCGTTTCACGATAATTCTCCTTGGGTTCAATGTTTTGTTGTTCCAACTCAATGCAGTCGTCCTTTTTTCCCTTCCAAAGCAGCTAACGCCGCTTTGCATGGGATTGATCCTAGATTAAAATGTTTTGAGTATCTGTTAATGTCGAATTGCGAACCCACTTCGCTTAACCGCCAGGAAAAAATATGAGGTGATTTTGAAAGACATGAAAGCAGCACGTGAACACGAGAAACCCGATGTCATCGAGGAGGCGATCCGGCCCTATGCGATCGCCGAGAAACTGCGGTCCTTGCGGCTGCGCAAGAGCATGGGTCTGGCTCAACTGGCCGCGCACACGGGGCTGTCTGCGGCCATGCTTTCCAAATTGGAGAACGCCCGGCTTGTGCCCACGCTCCCGACCCTTGTTCGCATCGCTACCGTGTTCAACGTCGGCCTGGATTACTTCTTCACGGACCCGCGGAAGCGGCATGTAGTAGCAATTTCGCGAAAAGATGAACGGATTAAGTTCCCTGCGGACGCCAAACAGCGCGATGCAGCTTACGACTTTGAGAGTCTTAACTTCCGCGCCACCGAGCGCAAGCTTCACGCATTCCTCGCGCACTTCCATCATTTGCCGCCTGCGAAGATTGCTCCCCACTATCACAGTGGAGTGGAGTTTCTCTACGTGACCGATGGAGATCTTGAAATATCGATTGGAGTCGAGATCTATCGGTTGTCGAAAGGAGACGCCATCTACTTTGATTCCATCCAAAAGCACGCGTATCGCAGTCGCGGCCCGGGACGCTGCGCCGCCATTGTGGTCACGACGGGCAATTAACCGAATCTAAGTCGCCCCTATCGTCGAATACCGCAGCGGGTGGCTCAGGTTTCGTTGATACCTCCCAATTCAGCAGCGATCAAATTCACGGGAAGTGCCTTGCGCCTCCAGCCTAGAACCGGTATCGCACCGCAATCTGCATCAGCCGCGGGGGCATCGCGCTCACCGCGTCGCCAAACGTTCCGCTGGAGATGTTCCCCTCCACCGTGGCTGGCCCAAAAAACTGCGCGTGGTTGAAGGCGTTGAAGGTCTCGGCGCGAAACTCGAAGGTGCGGCCCTCGCCCAGGTGGACCTCTCGTGAAAGCGTCGCATCCAGGTTCTCCATGCCGGGCCCCGAGAAGAACCGCCGCCGCGCATTGCCCATCGTTCCCAGCGCGGGCAGGCTGAACCGGCTGGCGTCAAAAACCGCCGCGCCGCCGCGTGGATTCGTGTTGATGCCGAGCGCCCCGCCGCTCCACTCCGGCGTGTCCACTCCATTGTTGTTGATGCCGTTCGGAATCGTTCCCAGGAGCGATGTGTCGTTGTTATTCAGCAGCGTCACCGGCAATCCCGTCGTGAATCGCGCAATCCCCGCAACCGCCCAGCCATCCGCCATCGCATGGATCAAGCGTTCCGCGCTTTTTGCTTTCGGAATGTCGTAGTGGAAGCTCGCGACAAAGTTGTGCCGCATGTCGAATGCCGACAATCCCCGGCTCAGCGACGGATCGATGGGATTCACCGGCTCCGGCAGTCCCGCCGATTGATCGATCGATTTCGAATACGTGTAGCTGGCCAACAAATCCAGCCCGTGCGAGCGATGATTCACCGTGGCTTCGAGAGCGTTGTAGTTTGCGTTGGCAATCGTCCGCTGCAGTTCCACGCTGCCGAACTGCGGACCAAACTCCGTTCGCGCCGCCTGCTCGTTGAACGGCCCGCACGCAGCTCCCAGGCTCAAACACAGCGCCGGATCGGCCGCATTCGCCTCTTCCAGCACCAGCAGATGATGCGATGATGTTCCCACATAGCTGATCGTGGCCAGCGTGCTCGCGCCAAACTGCCGCTCCACGCTCGCCATCCAGTGCTGCGCGTAGGGCGTTACATCGTTGGGATCGACAGCCGGAATCCCCACCAGCGGCTCAAACTGGCTCCAGTTCACACTCGCATTCGGATTCGCGCGGCTCGCGCCGTACGCCACGTGCTGCAACGGGAACCGCTGCCCCGCGATCGCGCCTGTCGCGGCCACCGTGAACGGCGAACTAAACAGCGGCGGCGCTGCCGACGTATACGTGTACCCATACGGCGGATTCGCGCTCATGATTCCTGCCGACAATCCCTCATACGCCGTGTAGTACATCCCATAACCCAGCCGAATGCTGGTCGCCCCCTGCGCGCCAACAATCTTCTCCAAAGGCCCGCCCCCCGCAAGGGGGCCAGGGGCATACGCAACTCCCACGCGCGGCGAAAAATTGTTCCTCGCCGGCGCCAGCGAATCCGGCACTCCCTTGTCGCCGGGAAACACCAGTCCCAGCGGCGCGCCCGGAAACACCTGCGACTGCTCGCCCTTCACCAGCGTTTGCAGTTGGTTGAACTTCTCGTCCCATGGCCGTATGCGGTCCCAGCGCACGCCGTAGTTCACCGTCAGTTGGTTCGTCGCCTTCCAGCTATCCTGCGCAAAGGCCGACAAGTAAAAGTTGCGATTATAGAAACTCTCGGCCTGTCCCTGCGTGTAGCTCGACGCCACTCCCAGCAAAAAGTCGGCAAAATCCACGCCCGTCTCCGAGCCGTTGAAACCGAAGCTGCCGTTGAAAACCACGTCGGGATGCGTGTTGATCTGGTCCTCGTGCAGCTCGCCGCCAAACTTCAGCCCATGCTTGCCGACGATGCGCGAAAAAGCGTCCGCGCCCTCAAAGATGTTCTCCGCCTGCACCAGCGACGTCGTATCCACGCCGATCGTGAAGTCGTTGAACGCAACGCTCTCAATCCCCTCGGTCGACGGCTTCAGCGGGTCAATTCCATTAGCCCCCGGCCCCGCAAACCCCTGCTCCGCGAGCGTAGGGCCCACGCCGCCGCGCGGCTGTCCTACCGCATTCGCATTGCGCATATAGCTCGCGTGCGCCTCGTTCAGCATCGTCGATCCGAAGGTCATCGTGTGTTGCAGGCTCAACAACTGCGCTCTTCCCTGGCTGGTCGCATCGAATCCCGGCACATTCGCGCCGCCCGTCCCAGTCGGATACGGATTATCCAGCGAATACTGGTCCACGAAGTAGTAGCCCGTCAGCGCGCTCTTTCCGCGGCTCCAATCCCCGCGCATTCCACCCTTGTCGTCCTGCAAAGTTTCGGCCGCACTCGCCGTCGCAAACACCGCTTCTCCCGCATTGGGCGCGGGAATCGAAGCCAGCAGAAACTTCGCCGGTGCTGACCAAATGGCCTGCGGAATCATCCCCGTCGGAAAAACCTGCGCATACGGCTCGCCCGCGGTCACCGTCTGCCCCAGCTCTTCGGACAACTGCGCCGCCCACGCATTCCCGTTCACGCTCCCCGTCAGTGGAACCTGGCTGAAGTCTCCACCGCGCTCCGCCGCCGACGGAACCGCAATCTCGCCCGTATCGATTCCTTCCGTCAGCCGCGTTCCCTGGTAGTCGGCGAACCAGTGAATGCCCTCCCAATAAGTTGGGCCGCCCACAGTGCCGCCAAACTGGTTTTGCCGGTACGCTGCCCGGTCCGACGAAAAATAATTCCGCGCATCCAGCGCCGTGTTGCGCAAAAATTCAAACGCGCTGCCGTGCAGTTGCTCGGTCCCGCTCTTGGTCGTCACCAGAACTTGCCCGCCGCTCGAGTTCCCATACTCCGCATCGAAGTTCGAAGTCAGCACCTGAAAACTGTCGATCGCGTCCAGATTGGGAACGATCGACGTGCCCATGTTCACGTCCTCTTCCACATCGGCGCCGTTCACGCGGAACCCGTTCGAATCCTCCCGCTGCCCGCTGATCGACAGATTTCCCGGATTTGCGTCTCCCGAGGGCGGCGTGGTCGCCACGCCCGTCATCACCACCGCGCCCGGTTGCGCCGTGTTCACCGGCACAATCCCCGGCTGCACGGCCATTAAGTCGGTAAAGCTCCGCCCGTTCAGCGGTACGCTCTCCATCTTTTTCGATTGCAGTGTCTCGCCCAGTTGCGTGCTCGTCGTCTCAGCCGCCAAAGCATCTGCTGTCACCTCCACGGTTTCTGCATCACCACTTACCGTCAGCGTCACGTCCACATTCGCGTCAGGCGAAGCCCGGCTCACCACAGCCTGCCCGCGGTACAGCGCAAACCCCGCCGCATTCACTTCAATCGCATAGCTTCCCTCTGTCGCAACGGGTATTTCAAAGCGCCCCTGCCCATCCGTCACCTGCGCCGGCGGCGCATCCGTTCCGGCCAGCCGCAGACTCACCTTCGCGCCCGGGATCACCGAGCCCGTCGCATCGTGTACCAGGCCGCCGACCCTCAAACTCTGCGCGTCCTGCGCGCGCAATCCGAGCGGGCTGGCAAGTGCCAGGAGGAAAAAAACGAATGGTAGACGACCCCTCAAGCAAAGACCTCCCAGATAACCTGTAGCTGGCTCGCACCCGCAGCCAGCCGGCAATCGAATCGGTACTTCCGGCCTGGCCGTGGTGGCCTGATATATCGGACCATTTCAGTCGCAGTCATGCGGTGATCCAAATCACTTGAAAGAAAGCCAGCAACTACGCCGTTTTCGACCACCTCAGATATACGACTTATTTAGTCTTATTTAATCTACGACCAATTTGATCGGATATCAAATCCTGCGTCCCACTCTGCAAAATCCCCCCCAGTCGGAGGCAGCAGGGGCCTTCAGGCCTCTGAACACGCCGACACGAAGACCCGGGCTTCAGCCCCGGACCGTCCGCCCACGCGTTGTCATCCCGAGCGAAGCGCTTGTCAGCGGAGCCGAGGGACTTGCTTTTGTCTTTCGCGCTGTGCGCACCACCGGAGGGAGCAGGTGCCTTTAGGCCCCTGAAGTCGCCGGCGCGATTACGCCGGCTTCAGCCCCGGACCGACATCTATCGCATCATCCGAAGCGACCGGAATCGCACGAAGTGTCAGGGCACGAGTTCACTCGTGCCGAAAAGGGCACAAAAAAACAGGGGTTTTAACCCCTGCGCAAACAAAACGGAGGGAGCAGTGGCCTTCAGGCCCCTGAACCTGCCGGCGCGAACACGCGGGCTTCAGCCCCGGACCCTCTGCCCACCCCACGTCTGTCATCCTGAGCGGAGCGCTTTTCAGCGGAGCCGAAGGACCCGCTTTTGCTTCTCGCTCTGTATCAGGGCTTGGCTTCAGCCATGCCGAAAAGACGCATCAAAAACAGGGGTTTTAACCCCTGCGCGACTGCCTTCTCAACGCCACCGACCAAAACGACCTCTTAGGCCACATAACCATAGATCGCTTTAGCGGACCCTTGCAAACCGCGCCCGGTCAGCCTGCGCGCGGCGCGATTTTGATTCCGATCGCCTTCCTACGAAAGCGCGGAGTCTAGGCCGCGACAATATCCGCAGTTGACCCACCCATCGCTCCCAAAACGGCGATCCAGCCAGTCCCTCGCCTTGCTTCTGTTTTCGGAAAAGTACTTCGGATGGTCAATCCACGTCGATACCGACCCGCAACTCGCGTGATGGACCCTGTTGACCTCCGGGCGCTCGTTTAACACAAAGCCTTTTTTGCCCATCTTGATAAGTAACAACTCATCGGTCGTAGTAATTTGGCGCATGTGGTGACTACCCTGCCCTTCCCGCCCTCCGCTGCTAATGCCACTCCCAAACGGTTACCAAGTCCTGCACACCCACCATGCTCCGACTCCACGCAGCGCGGCGCGAGAATAGCGCTAGACGTAGAACTTGAGGGGCTGTTTTTCCGCATCGCGGGCCGAACCCATAGTCAAGACATCGCCCACCTTATTCGCAAAGCGTATGGTAACGGGTAGTCCGTCATTGTAATTGCAGGCGTTGTAGTTGATCTTGGTAAGGCCCATGATGTCGGTGAGCACGGTTTGAATCCCGGGAAACTCCCCGGTACTGCGAAGAACAGTGACCGACAGCGGATTGGGCGTTTCTGGGCCGATGTAGGTATCCAAACGAGGCACAAAGCCATTCGTCCAAAACAAGGCGTTACGGTCATCGAGGACGATGGCGGTTCCGCGCATCACTGGATAATCGCCGTCACGGAACAGTTTGGATTCGCCATGAGTCTCCTTAATGCGCACGCCGACTACGTTCGTTTCGGACGGCGCGGCCTGCCTAAACGCATTCCATTCTTCGTCATTAAACGTCGTGCGCCCGTGGATAAAGAACTCTTTAGGCGGCGCGCCGTGCTTGTCCTTGAAGGTTTCAAGCACCTTGGCAATCAGACTTTGCGCTTCCTTTGGCTTGAGGTGGAACTCATAGTCGCCGGTTTTCCATGGGCCGTTAGCGCCCCGGAACACAACGGCGTCCCCCTCGTTGAGAAACATCTGCGCCGCGCAACAAGCGTGTTCCCGCGGGTCGTTCGGGATCATCTTGAACACAAGCCCGATATAGCAGACGCCCGGCCTGACATGGGCCAGCTTCCACGGCGGCTCCGCCTGGGTCTTGTAATACAGTCCGGTCGCCAGATTCCACGCGACAGTCGCCGGATCCTGCAGCCCACGGACCGGATAGCCAGCGCTGTTCAGGAATTTATCGGGCGCGAGCGTCGTTTCGCGGACAAGTTGAGAAGTGTGCCCGAGCTTCAGCAACCGCGCCTTCACCTGCCGATGAAAATCGGGCACGTCGCCGAAGATGTCCTCGGCGCTCTGGTCAATGACCCCCTGAAGCAGCGGAAGGTCTGTCTTTTCTTTCTGGCTTTTGCCGAATTCACCCTTTGTCAACACGAGGCCGGTGCGCCGCGACAGCGGCTTGCAACGCGCAAAGATGATCTCGGGCAGAATAAACATCCAGACATCAACGGTTTTCTCCTCGTTTTTGTCATAGCGCTCGATCTCCCCCACATAGAGGTCTACCGCTTTGCGTACCGCCTCGTGCTGGTTCACCGTGCGCGTGGCATCGTCGAGCGCCTTAAAATCGACCGTGCGCTGAACAAACTCGCCGGGGCTGATCATGATGCCGAAGGCTTCTTCCAGCCCTGGAAAATTCGAGAGGTGCAGTCTATTTTCTTTGTCGGTCTTCTTGCGTGGCGGCACGGAGACGAAGCCGCCAAGCGCAATCGCCCAACTCCGGAAATACGATAGCCCGTCCTTCGTTCCGATGACTCCAACGGCAATTTCGCGCTGGCGCGTGGGGGCACTGCGCGGCCCGTAGAGGAAAAGCCCGTCCTTCGGATGATCGCAGGTTTGGCCGTGGCCGAAAGATAACTCCGGCTCGTCAATATGGATGACGTCGAGGGACTTCCTGGGCAAGTCCATCAGTCCTCATCCTCCGCGTGGAACAAACCAAGCGTGGAGTCGTCGGTCTCCTCCGCGTCGTCTTCCATCGTGTCCGGTAACGCCGTCGTGACGGGCGACGTGAACAGCGACGGTCTCGCATCAAGCGTGATAGCGTGTGCACCGGCGAGGGGCACCGTAATGCACGGAGACTCGCACGATAGCAGTTCAAGGAAGGCCATGAGACGTCCACGCCATGTGTTATTGCGCCAGCCCTTGCAGATCGTCCGCCGCAAACGGTGCTGCGTTCCGCTATCGCCGATGACGGCGCCGGCCCGACCACCGAAGGCGAGCTCCGCAAACAACACGCGCGCCTTGAGCTTGAAGTGCGGATACGGCCAAAATGACGGCGTTGCGGATAGGCCGAATTGCCAGACCCTGCCACCGGCCGCGTTACGCAACATAGAAGATCTGCGCTTGCCTTGGCGGCCCCATGAAATTTTCTTGCCCAAAGGCGTCAGCGCCTCGCCAACGTGAAATGCTGTCTGCGTGGCGAAAAGGTGCTCATACAGCCCCTTTGAGCGACAGAAGTTGTCCCATGCGCGGCGGAAAATCGAGAATACTCGGTTTTGAGCGTCCCGCTGACCTATTTCAGGTGACTGACTACCGCAGCTGATGAAGTCGAGCAATCGGGGCTCGGACTGGATTTCAAACGGGGCAACGTCGGCAAAGTCGCGGGCGACTTCCCCCGGCGACGCGAACGAAAAGAAGCCGCGCCGGTAGACTTCGGCGGGAACCATGCATTCGCGGCAGGTTCGCTCCATCAATTCGAGATTGATCGGCCCCGGCGGAAAGTAGTAGCGGATGGTCTCGGGCAGGGCAGCGACGCGAAGCCAGTTGGAGGTGAGTACTTCTGACTTTTTCTCGACCTTGATCGCCAAGCGCCTTCGGTAATTCTCCCAATTCGGATTGATCGCGGCCCCAGCCGCGCGCGGCACGTTCTGCTTCTCGAGCGTGTCCAGCAAGTCACGAAGACCTCTGGCCCAGCTACCCAGAAAATCGACCCACTCAAGTTCGCCGATGCCGAACAGCTTCTTGAACACCTCAAGGCGAAGAGGAATGATGAATCGCGGGTCTTGCAACTCCTTCGCAACATCCGAAGCGATTCCGATTTCCTCCTGGACGCCTGGCTTATCGAGGGTGGCGTCGCGGCAACACAAGAGCATTTTCACGGACCTGTTTTGGAGCGCACCGGTAATCTCTCTGCGCCACCGGTCTCCGGGCTCAAGCGTGAGGATGTCCGCAAAAACGCTGTACCCAGCGGCCTCAAGGCGGGGAGCAAGCCAAAGGACAAATTCATCGTCTTCCGGCGTAGCCTTGCTGATAAACACGATCCCTCGCGTTTTTCCGCTGAGGCCGAAGTCGATCTGATCCTTATTTTGATTGATCGTTGCTGGAGGCACTGCTTTGCTCGCCCCCTATCTCTTCCCTTAATATCGCACACGCAACTTGCTGATTACGCGGAACCTCGGGAGTCGGGGCCCAGGGATACCGGGGACGGGTACCAGGGAACCCGTGGACAGACGGGACGTTTCCCAACTTTCACGAAGAACTCATTGAGGCCGGCCCCTCATCTCCGCTGTCAATAGTCCGCCCGCCAACAGAACCGGCCCTACCCCCGCCTAACCCCTTCGCCCTCCATTCTTTACGCCCCGCACAAAAATTTCCTCAAGTTTGCCGGTTAATTCTGCCAAATCGCTAGCCTTAATCATGGAGGAGCAATTCCATGGCAGACACGACCGTTTCTACCAATACCGCAGACAGCGCTCAGGGAATCCTGACCTCGCTTCTGGAGCCAACCGAACTCACAGCTTCAACTGAATCTGCGGACCCGGCCGCCGCTGCGGCCCCGGCCGCACCCCCCGACTCGACCGAGCCGGCCGCAACCAGCGAACCGGATACCTCGACCGCACTCGAAACCACGACTGCACCGGATGCGACAACCAAACCCGCCAGCCCCAAGGCACACAAAGAAAAGAACGACGATGAGAAGGCCATCAACAAATGCATGCGCGCCTGGAACTACGCCTACAGAAAGGTGCTTCCCACTCTCGACGAGGACCAAAGCGACTGGCAAGCCGAAAAGGCGGGCAACGCAGCCTA
>CAYYKV010000084.1:10562-12653 GCA_964468605.1 uncultured Occallatibacter sp.
GAATCGCGGTAGAAGATTGGATTGGCGATATGATCTAGATCACACCGGCACGCAAGACGGGAGTTGTGCCTTGGATTCAGAGACCCGCGGTCTCCGGATTCGTACCCTCAAAACGCAACTGGATGTGTGCCTGCTCGTATGCTCGACCCTTGCCAACGAGTTGCAGGCCGCCGACCTGACACCCAAGCACAAGACGGAGCTGGCCCATCGCTGGGAGAAAGCCTTGAAGGAGAGCCAAGGCTTGCAGCTTGCGATCGACACGCTGGAGGGGCAGGAAGCGTAAGCGGGAATCGCCGGAACTTAGGCGCTCCTGGAGCGCCGGTCAACAGATCAACCCCTTGCGTCCTCTACCGTCCGCTGGTCTCTGTTCTCTGCTCTCTGACCCCTGATTACCGAACGCTGTCTTCCTGGCCCCCGTTCGCCGTTCACGATTCACGCCTCCTTCTCGCCAAAAACCAGCCTTATCCTCCGGTCTGTATCCGCAGCGGCGCAATCGGCTGTGTAGAATGTTCAGCAAGCGCACATCTCTTCACCGCAAATGACTTACTACGACCAAGTCGCAGAAGCAGCCGCTTTCTTGAAAGCGGGGCTGGGCTCGCTCAATGCCCGGGTCGGCATCGTGCTGGGCTCGGGGCTGGGCGCCGTAGCCGACGCGGTCGGCAACCCGAAGATCATCCCCTATAGCGAGATCCCCCACTTTCCGCAGTCCACGGTTGAGGGTCATTCCGGCCGCGTGGTAGCCGGGAAGCTTGGCGGCGCGCCGGTGATCATTCTGCAGGGGCGCGTCCATTTCTACGAAGGTTACTCGCCACTCGAAGTCACATTTCCCATGCGCGTGCTCGGCTTGTTGGGAGTGCGCGCTGTGGTGCTGACCAACGCAGCGGGCGGCATTCAGCCGGGGCTGCACGTGGGCGAGCTCGTGTTGTTAAGCGACCACATCAATCTCATGGGCTGGAACCCGCTCAATGGGCCCAATGAACCGCGCTTCGCGGTCCGCGCCGGCGCGGGCCAACGATTCTTCGACATGACCGAGGCCTACAGCAGACCGCTGCGCACGCTGGCGAAGGAGGAAGCGCGCGAAGACGGATTCACGCTCGAGGAAGGCGTGTACCTGGCCACGCCGGGACCGAGCTTCGAGACGCCAGCCGAAATTCGCGCGTTTCACGCGCTGGGCGCCTCCCTGGTGGGAATGTCCACCGTGCCCGAGACCATAGTGGCGCGGCACATGGGAATTGAAGTGCTGGGAATTTCGTGCGTCACCAACCTGGCCGCGGGCCTGGGCACGAAGCCGTTGAGCCACGAAGAAGTTAGTGTGACGGGCAAATGGGTGGAGACACGGCTGGCTGATTTGCTGAAGCGGGTAGCGCCGAGAATCGCCGAGAGGATAGAAGTGGAGGAGTGAGCGTGACAAGGTCTCGAGCGCAGGGGAGTCAGATGGCAGAAACTCTGAGCGCTCTGCCCGACCCCAGCGCATCGGCCCCGGCCGTTCAAGTGGAACCCCGCCTGCCCTTTCCTCCCACGGTGCTGGGCATTGCCGGCTGCTCGGGATCGGGCAAGACAACTTTGGCCAACGAACTGGCCCGGACGCTCGGCGGCCTGCGCTTTCATCTCGACGACTACTATCTCGACCTCGGGGACCTGCCGCTGGACGAGCGCGTGAAACAAAACTTCGATGACCCGGCGTTGATCGAGGTTCCGCTTCTTGCCCGGCACATCGCGGCATTGGCTCGCGGGGAAACGATCGACCGCCCCGTCTACGACTTTGCGACCTACACGCGCGTCCATGGGCGCAGCCAGCGCGTCACTGCCGGACCCTTCCTCATCGTCGAAGGGCTTTTTGCTCTTTACTACAAAGAATTGCTCCCCCACTACCACCTGCGCGTGTTCGTGGATGCGCCCGACGCGTTGTGTTTTGAGCGCAGACTGAAGCGCGACGTGGAAGAGCGCGGACGAACCCCCGAGCTGGTGCGCGAGCAATACGACCGGACAGTGCGGCCCACCAGCCTGGCCTACGTGCGCCCGTCGGCAGCGAATGCCGACCTGGTGGTCGACGGCACCGGTGCTCTGGACTGGAAGGTGGAGCGGGTGATG
>CAYYKV010000085.1:0-1285 GCA_964468605.1 uncultured Occallatibacter sp.
CCCTCAAATTGGTTGCGGTAGCCGTGGTCGCGCAAATATTCCCATACGTCTTCAATGGTCATATCCCGCGCCCGCTCAAGCAGAGCATCAGGCAGCTTAGGCCGCCCATCTGGAAAACGATCGCCCTTCCATTCCGAGGTGTAGAAAAGAATTTGATCGTGCGTCATCTTCACCTGTGCGCGCGCAGGCATAGCTACCAAAAGGGCGCAAATCACCGCAGCCATTCCAATCGCTTTGTTCATAGAAGCATCCTTCTTTGGGCGCCGTATCCTGAGACGCATCATCCTCGCGTCGAACCTGTCTCTTATCCTGCGAGCCGCATGCATAAACTGCGATCACGGAGCACAGCAATTGTAGAACCTGTCCCTCGCCAAATTCCTGTCATCCGTCGAGAACATGCTGTGGCTCAAAGTTAAGTCCGGAGGAAATGCGGGGCCGGGGTGAGCGGGGCAATATCCTTTGGGGGGAACTGCAGCCCACTCGCTTTCCGGGGGGATCGGCGCTGTGTGGGTGAAGTTTGTCAGGGCGACTTGGCCGTTTGGCGCAAATCCCCGGTCTCAGGCGGGCGCCATGGTCCCACCGCAAGCGTGGATTAGGGCCCCGCGTTGTGTTTTGATGGACAAGTGAAGCCGGCAAGACCTGAGGTTCGAGGCGTTGAAGTGGATGCGGAGACGCGGTGTGTCCATTACCACTCGGCGCTCGACATCGTTGCGATCAAGATGGCCTGTTGCGGGATTTATTACGCCTGCAAGGATTGCCATGAAGCATTGGCTGATCATGGCATCGAGGTCTGGCCGCGATCGGAGTGGAATGTTCGAGCGATTCTTTGCGGAGTCTGCGCGAGCGAGTTAACGATCAATGAATACATGAGCAGCGGTTACCGCTGCCCGCGGTGCGAGGCGGAATTCAATCCCGCTTGCAGAAACCACTATCGTTTCTATTTCGCGCCTGAAGACACGGCTTGAGCCCGTTCCATAAAGCCGCCCACGATCGCCGCGCACCTTTCAAGGAACTCTTTGTCTTGTTGAGAAAAGGCCGCAAGCTTGTGGCTGTCGATATCGATCTCGCCCGCCACTCGACCGTTGACTCGAATGGGAACAACAATCTCCGATTTTGTTTCAAGTGAACAGGCAAGATAGCGCGGATCGGAATGAACGTCGTCCACGACGACTGTGTCGTTCCAGGCCACAGCTGCGCCGCAGATTCCCCGGCTCACGGGAATACGCACATGCTCTGTTGGCGCTCCGCGAAATGGGCCGAGGACAAGAGTCTCCAGGTCGCCGGA
>CAYYKV010000085.1:1385-12534 GCA_964468605.1 uncultured Occallatibacter sp.
GCTCTGTTGGCGCTCCGCGAAATGGGCCGAGGACAAGAGTCTCCAGGTCGCCGGACTCGAGCATGTAAAAGCCGGTCCAGTTGTAATAGGGCAAGCGATTTGAAATGGTCTCAACGATGAAGTTCTGCAGCGCGGCGAGATCGCTTGCTGTTTCGGCAAATGCGCTCACTTCGAAAAGAATCCGCTCAAAGACGCTCTCAGGCATGCTTTATTTTCACCCCGCGAGAAAGTGCAGGCATCTGGTTTTAGCCCCCTCCTTAGGGCACTATAAGTGTAACGAGGTGCTAGCCAGGTGCCGGACCAGTCCCCAACAATCGACAGCCTTGAGAAGAAACGGGTTGCAGAACTCCTGATTGCGCAAAATAAGGCGGAGCGGCTCTTTCGCGAAGTGGAAGCGCGAGGGTTGATCCGCGCCGCCATCGCCGAGAGCCGGCTCAACGAGGAGATCTATGACCTGGCGAAGGAGATGTACGGGATCTCAACCTACTGGCACAAGCGCATTGTCCGCGCCGGGGCCAATACGTTGCTGCCCTACGCCGAGAATCCCCCGGATCGCACCATCGGCGACGATGACATTCTCTTCATCGATCTCGGCCCGGTTTTTGAGGAGTATGAAGCCGACTTCGGGCGAACCTTCGTGATTGGATCGGACCCCGCGAAGCTGAAGATGCGTGGCGACGTAGAGAAGGCATTTGCCGACGGCAAGCGTTACTTCAAGGAAAATCCGGAGATCACCGCAAGCCAGCTCTATGCCTTCGCCGTCTCTCTTGCGGAAAAATATGGATGGGAGTTTGGCGGTCCGATCGCTGGACACCTGATCGGCCAGTTTCCCCACGAGCGAATTGCCGAAGACAAGGTAACGCTCTACATTCACCCCAAGAGCAATCTGCGAATGCGCTCAACCGACGAGAAGGGCCAGCCACGTCACTGGATTCTGGAGATTCATTTTGTCGACCGCGGAAGCCAGATCGGCGGCTTCTTTGAAGAACTGCTGACGGTGGGTTGAATCCGATCAGGATCGCCCCTGATCAACCGGCTTGCATAGCGCGGTTCCGGGCAAAGTTGGCTGAAGACGAAAGAGGGCGGTCATGTTCACGATTCCGGGAGCGATGGCGTATGCGGACTGGAGCCTGCTTTTTCTGAGGCTGGTGGTGGCGCTGGTGTTCGGGACGAGCGGGTACAGCCACCTGACCAAGCCGAAGGAGCGGGCGGCGAGCATCGAGATGAGCGTGCCGTTCACAATCTTCCTCGGCACGGCGGAGTCAGCGGGAGCGATTGCCCTCGTGGCAGGTTTCATGGCGCAGTGGGCGGCGCTGGGGTTGATTGCCTTGATGCTGGGAGCGATCTACAAGAAAGCAGTGAAGTGGAAGACGGGGTTCTGGGGCGAGAAGTCGTCGGGTTGGAACTACGAAGTGCTGCTGATTGCGATGAACCTGGTGATTGTGACGATGGGAGCGGGGAAGTACAGCTTCTAGCTGCCGGCTTGCAGCCGTTAGATTCAAGCTGTCAGGCGCCGGCTAACCGTTGAGCAGAGCCCGAATGTCGGCGGTCTCGAGAACGGGCTTGGGCGCGCCATGGCGGGCAACGATGAGCATGGCCTGGCCGATTTCATCTGTGGTGAGCACGTGGTTCGGAAAGGCGCGGAGTAAAAGCGGAAGAAGCGGACGGGTAAGCGCGTAGGGGATGCGATAGAGTGCGGTGCGCGAGCGGGCCCCAAAGCGAGGCACAATGACCCCGGGACGAAACATGAATGCGGCCTTGAAGGGCAGGCGCAGAAGTGCGTTCTCAGTGCGGCCCTTGACGCGCGCCCACATGATGCGGCCGTGCTCGGAGCTGTCGGTTCCCTGCCCTGAAACATAGACAAAGGTCATCGCAGGATTGAGGCGGGCGAGCGTTTCCGCGGCGCTGACTGCGATGTCGTAGGTGATGCGCGTGTACTGCTCCTCATTGAGGCCGGCTGAGGAGACACCGAGCGAGAAGAAGCAGGCGTCGAAGCCGAGAAGCTGCGATTCGATGGGCGTGTAATTCGTGAGATCGGCGTGGATGATTTCGCGCAGCTTTGGATGAGAGACGCCCGTTGCCGAGCGGCCGATGGAGACGACGGTCGCGACGCCGGAATCGAGCAGACATTCGCGGAGAACTCCCTGGCCGACCATGCCGGTAGCGCCAAAGAGAAGGACGTTCATTCGGATTGACCTTCGTTGATGGGCGGTTGATGGTTCATGGTTCGAGGGTCACGGTTTGCAGCTCGAAGTTTCCATGGCTCGATTGCAAGAGTCTAACCCTTGCGGCGGTAGTGAATCTGGAATTCGTAGCCGGAGTTGGCGGGGAAAAGGGCGGCGACGTGACGAAGGCGCTCGGCAAGGGCGGGTGCGGCGAGCAGCGGGTACTCGCGCTCGCGGAGGTCGTGGTAGTCGAAGTCGACGGCGAGGGAGAGCATATAGATGGCAAGAGCATCGGAGAAGGATGCCTCGAAAAAGGCGTTGCGGGCGCGCTCGTCGATGACTTTAGCGCCGGGGTGGGGCTCGAGAGCGCGGCGGCGGCCCTCCCAGGCGTCCTGGCTGGTTTCGCCGCGAACCTGAGCCTCAGCCTGCGACCAGACGAGGGTAGAGAAGCTGTCGGGAACGCCTGCCGCTTCAACGAAGTTGTGGGCTACATTGATGAAGAATTCGAAGGCGAGGCCGAAGCGGTCTTCTACAAGGCGCGTCGATAGGAAGACGGCCTCGGTATCGCCGAAGCTGGCGTTGCGATGACAGACGGCTCGGTCGCCGAGCTCGACCGTATAGGCAGGGGCGACAAGGTTCTCGCCGGTGTCGGCGATGGCAAGAGGAACGAAGTAGTAGGCACGCCGGCTAAGCGCAGGAGCGAGCGGGACGGGGACAGCGGCGACGAGACGCTCGAGGTCGGAGTCGGAGACGCGGGTCTCGCCCCAGGCGGCATAGTGAATGCCGTTGGGGGCGTCGATCATGGCCACCTGCGTGGCGACTTTGTCAGCCTGCCATAGCTCGATTTGCGCAGTACTTGCCATGAATTTGTATTCTAGACGAGAGAGGTCAAGAGATGATGGAGCAAATGGCGCAAGGCGGACGCGGGAAGACGATGTTCGGGTTTCCACTGGAGGGATTCAGCCTGTTCCAGAGCCTGCTGTTGGCGGTGGCATCGGCGTTTCTAACGTTTTTCGCGACGACGTGCGTGGCTATTTTCACTCTGCTGGGGTGGAACGTGCTCGGCGGCCACGCGGTGAGCTACGTGGATACGTACCTCTATGTCGGATTCCCAGCGGGCGTCCTGGTGCTGGTGGTGGCGCTGCCGTTCTTCTTGATACTGTGGGTGCGGGCCAAGGTGCGTAAGTAGAAGGCGAGCACTCTGAAGCCAGCCATTTCAGGGCATGCGTCTATCCAAGCCACGCGCGAGCCGTCTATTCTTTATAGATATTCCTGGTTGAGCATTTTCTGGAGTGCAGGGGCACGATTCCCTAAGCTCGATAGCCCACACAAACAAAGCGGAGGCCGATTGACGATCGCGAAGCAACGGACGATTTTGCTCGTCGCGGCAGGCATTTCGCTCGTTGCTGCGGCGGGGTTCGTGCTGGCTGGCTGCAGCAACGGCGCGGCGACCGGATCGACGACGCCTCCGCCCCCTGACCTGATTCCCAGCCTGCAACCGTATCCGACTCCGAGCGGGACGGAATCAACGTACAGCGCGACAGGAGGCATCGATCCGACCGGGATCTTTTTTCAAGCGCTGGGAACGAATCCGCGGAGCTGCGCGAGCTGCCATCAACTGAGCCAGGGGATGGGATTGAGCGCCGCGAGTGTGCAGGCGTTGTTTGCAAGCAGCAACGGGAGCGATCCGCTGTTTGCGGCGGTGGACGGCGCGAACTGCCCGACGGTGGCCACGGGCGACAGCACCGGGCACAGCCTGATCCTGAACAACGGATTAATCCGCATCGCCGAGACGCTGCCTTCGGCAGCACAGTTCACGATGGCCGTGGCGCAGGATCCATATGGGTGCGCGGCGACAACCAATGCTTCAACGGGACAGACGACGTATTCGGTGTACCGGCGGCCGCTGCCGGCTACGAGCCTGACGATGCTCAGCCAGGTGATGTGGGATGGCCGGTTCACCGTCGCGCCCTTGAACGCGGCGGCAACGCTGGGCGCAAATCTCGAAACGGACCTGAGCGCGCAGGCAGCGAATGCGATTGCAACCCACGAGCAGGGCAGCGCGCCTCCGACGGCAGCGCAGTTGAACGAGCTGGTCGCGTTTGAGGAAGGGCTGTTTGCAGCGGAGGCAACGGATTCGCAGGCGGGGACTTTGACAGCCGGCGGGGCAACGGGCGGAGCAGCGGCGTTGGCCGCGCAAAAGTATGATCCGGGGATCAACGACGCGTTCGGGCAGGACCCGACTGGGGCAAAGTTCAATCCGGTGGTGTTTACGCTGTTTGCGGCGTGGGAAGGGAGCGCGAATCCGGCCCAGGCAAGCATCGCGCGCGGCGAAGACCTTTTCAACAGCGCACCGATGCAGATTACGGACGTGCACGGACTGAATGACAACACCGCTCTGGGTAGCCCGGCAGTGATTGTGGGGACGTGCGGCACGTGCCACGACGCGCCGAATATAGGAACGCATTCGCTGCCACTGGCGATGGACATCGGCACAAGTCATGTGATCGCAAGCGAGACGGACGCGAACATCATTGGCGGGTTGCAAGCGCTGACCGCGCCGAGTTTGCCGGTATACCAGATCACCGGCTGCACGAATGCAGGCGGGAATGCGGTGGTGTATGTGACGACCGATCCGGGAGTCGCGCTGGAGACGGGACAATGCTCGGACGTGAATCGGCTGAAGGTGCCGGGGCTGCGCGGGCTTGCTGCGCGTGGGCCGTATTTTCACAACGGCTCGGCGGCGAACCTGGGGCAGGTCGTGCAGTTTTACAGCACGCGCTTCCAAATGAACCTGAATCCACAGCAACTGGTGGACTTGCAGAACTTTTTGGCTGCGCTGTGAGGGGACCGCGGGGAAAAGGCACACGGGCGCGCGTTGACCATTTGCGCGTTGAATCCAGCCGCAAGCATAATTCCACATGCGCCTTCTTCCCTTCATTCTGGCGTGATTGGCGATCAATGACTCAAGCGAATTTCTGCGCAGGCGGTTTCTGGCGGCGGCCGATGGCGGCGGGTGCGGCGTGGCTCGCTGTTGCCGCAGCGACAGCCGGCGCGCAAACAAACTTCGGCGCAGTGAATGTAGCCGCGAGCACAGCGGCGAACGTGACGGTCACGGTCCCCGCCGCGGCCACGCTGGGCAGCATTGAAGTCGTGACACAGGGCGCGACGGGATTGGACTTTACCAACGGAGGCGGTGGAAGCTGCGCGATTGGGGCGAACTATAACGCCGGGCAATCCTGCACGGTGAACGTGATGTTCAAGCCGGTGTATGCGGGAGAACGCCTCGGAGCGGTGCTTCTGCTCGATGCGACGGAGAACGTGATCGCGAGCGTGCCACTCGAAGGCAATGGCGTGGGTCCGCAGGTTGCATTCGGTGGCGGCGCCGCGATTGCATTCGCGCCGATGGCGAACGGCATTGCGTTCAAGGATCCATTCGACCCAGTGGTGGACGGCTTGGGAAATCTCTACATCACCGACCAGGACAACTCGCGTGTGGTGGAACTGCCGGCGGGCAACGGCGCTCCGGTTGCGATTGATCCGATCGTTGGCGGCGAGGGATTGGTGCATCCGGGCGGCGTAGCAGTGGATGGCGCGGGAAATCTGTATATCTCGGATCTCGACCGCAATTTCGTGGTAGAAGTATCGGCAAACGGCGGCGCAGCGACTGTGATCAACCCGATGGTGAACGGGATCGGGCTGCATTACCCGTGCGGAATGGTGATTGATGGAGCGGGCGACCTGTACATCGCGGATGTGGACAACGCACGCGTGGTGGAGGTGCCGGCGGGCGGCGGAGCAGCCATCGCGATTGACCCCCTGGTAAGCGGCGAGAAGCTATCGTATCCGGTGACGCTGGCGCTCGACAGCGCTGGAGACTTGTTGATCGCGGATTTGTTTGCCAATCGCGTTGTGGAAGTTGCGGCGAACGGTGGAACGGCGACAGCGATTGATCCAAGCGTGAACGGGGAGAGCCTGCACTTTCCCTACGGAGTTGCGGTGGACGCGGCGGGCGATTTGTTCATCGCGGACGCCAACAATCGCGTGGTAGAGGTGCCGGCAGACGGAGGCGCAGCGACTGCGATTACTCCGACGGTAAATGGCGAGGCGCTGAGCGACCCGATCGGAATCGGCATGGACGCGGCGGGCGATTTATTCATAGCCGACTCGCTGAATAATCGCGTGGTGGAGGTCGAGCGAGGGCAGCCGCCGGCGATCAACTTTGCGGCGACAGCGGCGGGGACGGTGAGCAGCGACAGCCCGCAGACGGTGGAAATAGAGAACGTGGGCAATGCTGCGCTGACGTTTCCCGTGCCGGGCACAGGCGCGAATCCTGTGATCTCGTCGAACTTTACGCTCAACAGCAGCGCGACCTCGGCGTGTCCGGTGCTGACGGCCGGCGCTGCGCAGCCGGGAACGCTGGCGGCAGGAGCGACGTGTGTTTTGCCGATCAGTTTTCAGCCCGCGGCGGCGGGGACGGAATATGGCGCGCTGACGCTGACGGACAACAATCTGAATGCGGCGGCTCCGGCGTACGCGACCCAGACGATCGCTTTGAGCGGGGCCGCGCCGGTGGCGGCAGTTTCGGCGACGCTGCTCGCATTTGGGCCGCAGCAGGCGCAAATGGCGAGCGCGTCGCAGCAGGTGACGCTGACCAACACGGGAAGCGCGACGTTGACGATTACGAATATCACCGTGTCGGGTACGAATTCCTCAGCGTTCGTTTTTCCGAATCCGTGTGGAGGGAGCCTGGCGGCGGGCGCGAATTGCACAATCGAAGGGCACTTTACGCCCGCGGGCGCTGGACCAATGGCGGCTGCGCTTACGATCACGGACAATGCGAGCGGGTCGCCGCAAAGCATCGGACTCAGCGGCGTCGGCGTGTTCCCCGTGACGGTTGCGGTGACGCCGTCCGCGTTGAGCGTGACCACTGCGCAGGCTTTCACGGTGACGGTGTCGGTAGGAGGGGTGAATGGCGAGCCGGCGCCAACCGGGTCAATCTCATTGACCAGCGGCGCCTACGATCTGGGAACTGCGACGTTGGCTGGCGGCAGCGCGACGATTGACGTTCCGCCAGGAGCGCTGGCTGTAGGGACAGACAACATCGAAGCCGTGTACTTGCCGGACAACGCGAGCGCTCTTTTGTACGCGAGCGAAACGGGCGAGAACCAGGTGACGGTGACCGCGTCGTCGACGGCAACAGCGCCGGCCACAGCCACGGCAGTCGCAATGGCGGTGACAGCCAATACCGCGACGCTCGAAGGCACGGTGAATCCGAACGGAGCGGACACGCACACGTGGTTTCTGTGGGGCACAAGCAGCTCGCTGAGTGGGGCGACACAGACGGCGATGCAGGATCTGGGATCGACGGCAGGCAACAACTCAGTGAGCGCACCGATCCAGGGACTGAGCGCGAGCACGACGTACTACTACCAGGCCGTGGCACAGAACAGCCTGGGCACGACGAGCGGGGCGATCTTTTCGTTCACGACAACGCCTGCGCCCTATTTCTCCGTGCTGACGGGAGCGCCCTTGAGTGTCGCGCCAGGAGCGGCGACAGGGAACACGTCAACGATCTCAGTGACGCCGTGGTACGGATTCACGGGAACGGTGAGCCTGAGCTGCGCAATCACTCCTGCGGCTGCGAATGATCCGCCGACGTGCAGTGTGCCGGCTTCGGTGATGGTTTCGGGTACAACCGCGCAGACGGCGACGTTGACAGTGAACACGACGGCGGCGACAGCAATGAATCGGCCGATGCGGATGCCGTGGCGAGGCGCGGGCGGCATGATGTTGGCGTGCGTGCTGCTGCTGTTTGTGCCGGTGCGGCGGAGCTGGCTGGCGTTGATGGCGTGGGTGGTGCTCTTTGCCGCAGCCGCCGGGATGGGATGCGGGGGCGGAGGCAACGCTGGTGGAGGCGGTGGCGGAGGACAGACAAATCCCGGGACCACAGCCGGGACCTACACCGTGACGATCACCGGAGTGTCAGGCGGAATGACGGAGACAGGGACAGTGGCGCTGACGGTGCAGTAAACCAAGTGGTCAGTCGTCATATCAGGCAACTACATCCCAGCGGGCTTGGGGTTTTTGCGGTCGAACTTGGCGACCTGGACTTTGCGGGCGAGGCCAAGTTTGGACAGGATCCAGATGCCCCAGAAGTTGGGATCGATCTCGTACCAGGTGAGGCCGTGGCGCGCGGAGACGGGATGGGCGTGGTGGTTGTTGTGCCAGCCCTCGCCGCCGGTGAGCAGGGCGACCCACCAACTATTGCGGGAGTCGTCGTGGGTATTAAAGCGGCGTCTGCCCCACATGTGGGTTGCGGAGTTGACCAGCCAGGTGGCGTGCAGGCCCAGGGTTACGCGGAGCAGCGCGCCCCAGAGGAACATGGCGAGGCCGTTGACAAAGCCGCCCCAGTACCATCCGAGGGAGAACAGAAGAACGCCGCTGATGGTGATGGGAATCCAGTGATACTTGCTGAGCCAGACGTGGAAGCGGTCGCGGCTGAGGTCGGGCGAGTAACGCGAGAGCGCCTCAATCTGCAAGTGCAATGACTGGCCGAAAAGGATCCATCCGGCGTGCGCCCACCAGCCGCCTTCGCGGGGGGTATGGGGATCGCCTTCTTTATCGCTGAGCTGGTGATGCACGCGATGCGTGGAAACCCAAAAGATGGGCCCACCCTCAAGGGAGAGCGTGGCAAAAACCGTCATGGTGTATTCAAGCCACTTGGGCACCTTGTAGCCGCGATGAGTCAGCAGGCGGTGATAGCACATGCCGATGCCAACATTGATGGCGAGGATGTAGAGAATGGCCATGACCAACAGGCGCTGCCAGCTAAAGAGGAAGAGTGCAGCCACTGCGCCCAGATGAAACACGGCGATGACAAACACCATCGGCCAGCTCAAGCCATCGCTGACGGCGTTGGCGCGGCCCATGCGAATCTGGCGCCACTTGGCAACGGCTTTGGCGGCGACGGAAGCGGATGCGGGCGTCGTTGCGTTCGACTCGGGAACCAGGGAAGTGGGCTGGGTTGACTCAGTTGCGACGGTGTCGGTTGAAGGAACGGTCGTGATTGATGCCATTCGAAGGGAAGTCCTTGAGAAGTGTCAATGTGCCCACTTGTATCTTCTTATTGTATAGGACACCTTGCAAAAAACGCGCGGCCGCCACGGAAAAGAACGGGCGAAAGTACCGTGAAGCAGTAATCAAAGAGCAAACAGTGGCACGCCAGCCTGGTTGATTCTAAAGGTGCGGGGAGCGCTGCGCGGGCGATGGACGGCGAGAGATCGATCAGTTCGCCACGGGAACCGCGATGGATTCCGGGCCGCTGAGGAAGATGCGCGTGGCATCGCCGCGAAGGACGCGATAGAGGGCGAACTGGCGCTCGGTGGCGCCGCGGAGCTCAAACAGGAGCTCGCCCCGGTTGTCGGCTTCGGCGTCAACGGCGTCGACGAGGCGCATGCGCGGCGTTTCGTCGAGGTGTGCTGCGTCGGTGACGTTCTTGACGAGGACGACGACGCCTCCATAAAGATCGGGCTGCGCAACCAGGGTGACAAATTTTTCCTGCTCTCCGGTGCCGGTGGTGTGCGCGGAGAGAACCATAGTGGCGCCGGAGCCGTAGGCCAGCTCGAAGACACGGAACTGCTCGACGAGAAGCGGTGAAGGCGGTGGCGGAGTAGCGGCCTTCGAGGATTTGTGCGTGGCGGCGGATTGAGGCTTTGGCTTGGGTGCGGGTGGCGGATTGAGGCCGAGTGCCGTGCGCGCGATATCCTCCATCGCCGCCTTCATCTTGTCCTCATCGTCGGGATTAGCCCACGTGTAGTTCCACAGATGCTCAGGACGGTCGGTTGCGTCTGAGACGGCGACGGTCTGCCGCATATCGACAGGCAGACCGAAGAGGTTGGGAACCACGGGCGCACCATAGCCTGAGGGCTTGCCGTAAAAGAGATGCGGGCGATCTGGATCAGTGGAAGTCGCAACGTCTTCAACGTAGCCCACATCGTCGTCCGTCTTCTTCTTCTTCAGCTTCGGGCCGCTGGAGTCGCCGGAGGATGCGCCACTGGAAGATGAATTGTTGTCGGTGTGATGGAGGACCGGGCGATCGGAATCGGGCGGAGGCGCGTTGGAGTCGGTGCTGGAATCGCTGCCCGTGCCGGAGGTTGAGCCGGAATTTGTTCCGCTTGTGCCGGAGTTTGTGCCGGAACCCGAGCTCGAAGCGTCGCCGCCCTTGTGCAGCGTAGGACGATCAGGATCGGGAGCAGGCGAGTTGGAGCCGGAACCTGACCCGGAACCCGACCCCGAGGCTGAGCCCGAGTTGCCGCCACCGGCGGAATCGTCGGCGTGATGCTTGCGGTGCAAAATCGGAACGTCGCTCTGCGCGTCGTCTTCTTCGTCCACTTTGGCCACCTGCGTTGGGGCAGGTTTGGGTTTGGACAGCGGCCTCCACTTGCCGAAGCCGACCCATCCGCCCTGCTCGCGGGCGGAGGTGTCAATGTCGAAGAGGCCGATCGGCTGGCCATCCTGCTGGAGTTGATACTCGACGTCGCTCTGCAGTGCGAGCGGCTCGGGCTGGGTGAGATAAACGCCGGCATCATCAAGATCCTGGCCGTCGTAGATGCAGACGGGAACGAGACGGCCTGCCTTGGGATGCGCCTCATCGCCGGTCCACTCGAAGACCGCGACTGCGCGCAGGTCGGGCGCGTTTGTGTCGGGTTTCGCGATCTGGCCGGGATATTGCGCGTACGCGCGCAAGGCGAAGACGAACGCAGCAGGAGCGAGCAGCACGGCCGCCTTTATCCACAATCGACTTGCGCTTCGCAATGACACGTTCGACTTCCCTCGACAATAATCAAATCTGACGGCCGGATCGCACCTGGCGGTCGCGCTCGTGCCCGACCCATCTCCCGCATTGCGGGCCCATCCATCTTTTGAAAGGATATTCCCCATGAAGCTCAATGAGAAAGTCGCCGACTTTACCCTGCAAACGG
>CAYYKV010000086.1:0-12379 GCA_964468605.1 uncultured Occallatibacter sp.
CAGAAGCAGCAGTTTGAGCAGATGCTTGCTCAGCGCCGCGCGCGCCACAACCACCAGCCGCAATCCTCGCAGCCCCAGGCGTAAGCCCGGGGGGCGAGAATGCTGAAGCCCAGGTCTCTAAGCGGAGACCTGGGAACGCGGCCCTTCCGCCACAGACTCTCGGCCTCGAACTATCTACTGCACGACCTCGTCTTTTTCAATGACAAGCGCCGTATTCACGAGCCGCATGTCAATCGGCAGCCCGCCTACCGATGAAGCAACAGTGCGCACGAGAGTTTCAAATTCACTCACGTCAGTGGCATTGTTCCAGGCGCCGTCCTGAACCGCGAACGAGATCGTTGTGCTGCTTGCCGTTTTATTCAGCAGCACCGTTGCACCGGTATCCTGGAAGAATCCCGCGGTTTTCAGTGCGTTGCCCAGCGCCGTGGCATCGTTCTTCGTGGCTGTACCAGAGAACACGACCTGGTCCTTGGTCCCGATCGTCACCACACTCTGTGGCGAGCTCATTTGCGCCATGATTCTCTGCAATTCTCCGGTGTAGTAGTAGTAACCGAACACCGCAAGGCCAAGAACCAACAAGGTCACGAGGGCAATTCCGACTGCGCGCCACCTGGAGTAGAGCTGCCCGCCCCACGCGACATGCGTATCGATTGCGTTTCCCTGCAACTCCCTCGCGGCAAGCCCCGTACACACAAACAGCGCAATGGACGCAACCGTGGGGCTATAGGTCGTTCTCAATCCCATCAGCATCAAGCCCGCGGACGCCGCCGCCCCTAGGATGAGCGCAAGAACGCCGTTGTTGCCCTGGCCCAGCTTGCGGTAGTTCGAAGCGATGAGCACTGTCCCGGCAAGGGGACTGCCTAAGAAGGCCGCCAGGGCCACGGCCCAGACGTCGTACAAACGGTAGGCAGGGGGCGCGTATTGCGGGTACTGGGGGTAGCCCCCAACCTGGGGATAGACAGTCGACATGGTTTCCTCGATCCAGGGAAGTAGCGGTGCTGAAAGACTAATGCTTCTGCGGGCGATGCGCCAGACAAATTGCGCGATAACCTGTGAAGAATCTCTGGTATCAGGCGGCTCGTCCCTCATGATTTGATTTCTCTCGAATCCGGTTTCTTCTCCTCCGGCGTCCGGGAATATCATGGATTCACCAGGTTCAATGGGGAGGAAGTATGGACGATCAAAAGCAGATTCCCACGCGCAGTCAGGGACGCCGCGAGTTTTTGAAAGCCGGCGGAGCAGTAACCGCCGCTTTGTTGGCGCAGACTGCGATTGCAGAGACGCCGAAGGCGCTGTCGGCTCTGCCCTCGAACCCGGTCACGCCCAGTGCCATGCCCACGCGCAACCTGGGCAAGACGGGCTACAAAGTGGGGATATTCTCGCTCGGCGGACAGGCTGCCCTCGAGCAGTCGAATAACTTCGACGTCGCCGTGCCCATCATCGAGCGCGCCCTCGACCTTGGCGTCAACTACATCGACACTTCTTCCATCTACGGCGGTCCCGACCGCTGGAGTGAACAGTACGTGGGCAAAGTGATGGCTCACCGGCGCAACCTCGCCTTCCTCGCCACAAAAACGAAGGAGCGCACACGCGACGGCTCGCTGCGCATGATCGAGAAATCGCTCCAGCTGCTCCAGACCGACCATGTCGACCTGTGGCAGTTGCACGACATTGGAACCATGACCGATATAAACGATGTCTTCGCCAAGGACGGCGCCATGGAAGCCCTGTTGCAGATGAAGGAGCAGAAGGTCGTTCGTTTCCTCGGCCTCACCGGCCATTACCGCCCCGATGCGCTCATCGAAGGCATCCAGCGCTATCCGTTCGACACGATTCTGATGGCGATGAACGCAGCCGATCCGCACTTCTACAGCTTTAACTCGGCGCTTTTGCCATTGGCCGTCGAGCGCCAGATGGGCATTATCGGCATGAAGATTCCGGCGCGTGGCCGTCTGCTTTCGACTTGGACTCCACAACCGCTCTCAGTCCAGGCGCACATGTGGGAGGGGATGGTTCCGGCGCCCACCTCGGGCACGCTCACCATGCGTCAGGCCATGTATTACACGCTCTCGCGCCCTGTCAGCACCGTCATCATCGGTTGCGACTCCATCGCGCAGCTCGAGGAAAACGTCAATCTCGCCCGCGAGTTTACGCCGCTCAGCGATGCCCAGGCTACTGCATTGGTGGCGAGTGCTGAGCCGGTGGCCAAGCCGTCGCTGTTCTTCCGCTTTTACGATAGGCCTTAGCCGCGCCGTTACAAATGATTGATCAACGACGCGATGCAGGCCGCGCCGAATCCGTTATCGATGTTCACCACGGAGACATTCGGCGCGCAGGTGTTCAACATGCCCAGCAGCGCAGCCACGCCGCCCAACGACGCGCCGTAACCCACGCTCGTCGGCACTGCGATCACCGGCGCATGCACCAGTCCGCCCACCACCGTCGGCAGAGCGCCCTCCATGCCGGCGCAGACAACCAGCACGCGTGCCGATTGCAGCGTTTTTTGCTGCGCCAGCAGCCGATGAATGCCCGCCACTCCCACATCGGCCACCAGTTCCACGGTGTTGCCCATCAGCCGCGCTGTCACCGCAGCTTCCTCGGCCACAGGCAAGTCGCTCGTTCCGGCGCACACCACGCCCACGGTTCCCTTGCCGGCAGGCGCCTCAGTCTGCTTCAAAGTGATCGCCCGCGCAGCTTCGTGAAACTCCGCTCGCGGCTCCGCGCCGCGCACTGCCTCAAACACCTGGCGCGAAGCGCGTGTTGCCAGCACGTTGCCGCCTGCCTTGGCCATCCGCTCGAAGATTGCGGCTACTTGTGCCGGAGTCTTGCTCTCCGCGAAGATCACCTCCGGCATACCGGTGCGCAACGCGCGATGATGGTCGAGCTTGGCAAAGCCAAGGTCCTCGAAGGGCAGGTTGCGAAGGCGCTCCAGCGCTTCGGCCACGCTGGATGACCCGGAGCGCACTTCATTCAAGAGCGCTTCAATCTGCGATCGATCCATCAGTCTCTCTTCTCCGCCTGTTTCTCCGTTGCCACGCGCTCTGTCTCCGCATAGGCCCGCATCGCTTCCTGCATCACCCGCTTGAGCGGAATCCCCTGCTGGCGCGCTATATTGCGGCACACCTCATACTCCGGCGACGCGTTGGCCACTTCGCCCGTGGGCCAGCGTGCAATCTTGATCCGCACCTTGCCCCACTCCGTATTTACTTCCATGAACTCGCGCGCCAGCGCCATCTTGTTTTCTAACCGCCAGCGCAGGCCGATGGTTGTGGTCTCGCGCAGCAACAGATCGCGCAGCTCCGGCATTGCCTCGGGACTCGAGAGCACCGTGATCTGCACGCCCGTCCGCCCCTTCTTCATCTGCACCGGCAAGCGGTAAACATCCCACGCGCCCGCCTCAAACAGCAGTTCGCTCACATAGGCCAGCAACTGCGGAGTCGCGTCATCCACCACGGTCTCAATCACGGCGATGGACTCTGTGTTTTCGGCTCCCTCCTCCGCCTCACCCACCAGCAGCCGCAGCAGATTCGGCTCGCCCGGCGTGTCGCGACCCCCGGCTCCATAGCCGCGCGCCTCCACGCGCATCGCAGGCAGTGTCCCGTACGTCACGTCCAGCATCCGCAGCACGGCAGCGCCGGTCGGCGTCACCCGCTCCATCGGCGTGCCGGCTGCATACACGGGCGCATCGCCGAGCAGCGCCAGTGTCGCCGGCGCCGGCACAGGCAGTGTCCCGTGCGCGCACTTCACCGTTCCGCTTCCTACGTTTAAGGGTGAAGCCATCCACCGGCTCACTCCCAGTGCCTCGCAACCCGCCGCCGCGCACACAATGTCCACAATCGTGTCTACCGCGCCAACTTCATGAAAGTGGACCTTCTCAATGGGGATGGAATGGATCGCCGCCTCCGCCTCGCCGAGCAACTGGAAGGCGCGAGCCGAGCGCTGCTTGACTGAGTCCTTGATCGGCGCAGCCTCGATGATCTTGAGGATTGTCGAAAGCGACCGATGCGGCGCGTGCTCGTGGCTGTGCTGCCCACGCTCCAATTCGTGCGCATGGTGCTCATGATCGTGATGGTCATGTCCATGGGGTTTGTGCGAATGTCCCCGGTCGTCATGATGTTCTGGTCCCTCGGTCCCTGCCGGGGCCCCCATCGAGCGATTCTTGCTCGATGGGGTGGCTTGGTCCCTCGGTCCCTTCGTCCCGGACATCTCCTCCGCAATTACATCGACTTTCACCGCCGCCAGTCCGCCGCGGCTCACCTTGCGCATCTCCAGGCGCGCGCCCACATTCAGTGCCGCCGCGGTTTCGGCGAGCGCATCGAAAGGCACGCCCGCATCCACCAGCGCGCCCAGCAGCATGTCTCCGCTGATCCCGGAAAAGCACTCCAGATAGCCGATCTTCATCGCCTTGTGATTCTAAATTGTTTGAGCCGGAGGAAGGGAGTCCAGGCCGGAGATGGGAAGTGAGAGAGCTACGCGCCCCGCCGCGCCAGCACTTCGGCGGGCAGAACCGCATTCATTGCCCCCGATCGAAACCCCTGGCAGTCGAGCGTGACGTATTTGAATCCCGCCTGTTTCAGCGCCGACGTGATCGCGTCCATCATCTCCATTGTCAATGCGCGCGGCAGCTCGTTGCGCGCAATCTCTACGCGCGCCAACTCGCCGTGGTGGCGCACGCGCAGTTCGCGAAAGCCCAACTGCCGCAGGCTCTCTTCGCCGCGCTCTACCTGCTCCAGGACCTCGCGCGACACGGTGCGGCCATACTCCACGCGTGAGCTCAGGCACGGAGCTGCCGGGCGATCCCACACCGGGTAGCCGGCCGCCTTGGCCAACGCGCGCACTTCCAGCTTCGTCAGCCCGGCGTCGGCCAGCGGCGCTAAAACCGTGTGCTGTTCCGCGGCGCGCTGCCCGGGGCGAAAATCGCGCGTGTCGTCGGCGTTCATCCCGTAAGCGATATTCGCGATGCCCAGCTTCGCGCCCAGCTTCCCCATCACTTGAAACAGCTCATCTTTGCAGTGGAAGCAGCGGTTTGCGTCGTTCCGCGTGTACTCTTCGCGGTCCAGCTCCTCCGTCATCACCACCTGCAGCGGCATTCCAATCGATTGCGCAAAGGCCTTGGCCTGCTCCATGTCGCGCCGCGCCAGCGAGGCCGAATCGGCCAGCACCGCCAGCATGCGCTCGCCCAGCACGCGATGGGCCGTTGCCGCCAAGAACGCTGAATCCACGCCGCCCGAATAGGCCACCATCAGGCCGGGGAGCTGTTCCAGCCTGCTCTCCAGCACGCGCAGCTTTTTCTGGGCCTCCGGCGTCACGTCAACGCTCGTCCGCGATGCCCCAGTCCCCAAATCCTTCGCTTGTGCGCTCGCCGCCATGCAACCGATTATACCGGCGACCGTACTCGCCACTCGTCGCTACGCTATGCTCTGGCCCGCCCTGACAAATCTCGTCGTTTGACGCCCACGCCTGTGGGCAATAGCTTGGAAGAGAGCGAACCAGCGCTTTCTTGCTTTCCTGGAACGAGGAGATTCGATGCGGCAAAGGTTACTTCCCGGCCTTTCTACCGGCTTTTTGGTTCTTGTGTTGCTGCTCGCAGTGTCTGCGGCTTCGGCCCAGGATCTGCAGAGCTTTGAAAAGCGTATCACCGTCAAAGTGCTTCCCAACGGGCTCACTCTGGTCCTTTGTGAGCGTCATGACGCGCCGGTATTCAGCTACACCACATTCGTCGACGCCGGCGACGTCAACGACCCCTCCGGCGAAAGCGGCCTCGCCCACATGTTCGAGCATCTTGCCTTCAAGGGCACAACCCAGATCGGCACCACCGACTACGCTGCCGAAAAAACAGCTCTCGATAAAGTCGAAGCGGCCAACGATGCCTACGAGGCTGAATACCTCAAGCCTGTCGGGCGCAGCCAGCAAAAACTCGACGAGCTGCATAAGGCGTTTCTTGCCGCGCAGGCTGAAGCCGAGAAGTTCGTTGTTCCCAACCAATTCACTGAAGTTGCTGAAGCGAACGGCGCGCATGACTTGAACGCGGAGACTGGCCTGGATGACACGCAGTATTTCTGGTCGATGCCGGAGAACCGCCTCGAGCTCTGGGCCTGGATGGAGTCGAGCCGCTTGTCCGATATTGTCCCGCGCGAGTTCTACAAGGAACGCGACGTCGTGATGGAAGAACGCCGCATGCGCGTCGACTCCAACCCCATCGGACGGCTTGAAGAGCAGTTCTTTGCCACGGCTTACGTTGCGCACAACTACGGCCGCAGCGACATCGGCTGGCCCAGCGAGGTTAGCCAGATCACTGCAACTGAGGCCATGGCCTTCCACAGGAAATTCTACGTGGGCGGAAATATCGTCATCGCCATCGTGGGCGACGTCGATCCCGGTACCGATTTACCCATGCTGGAAAAGTATTTCAGCCGCGTTCCTGCCGGCCCCAGGCCGGAGGACATGACCACCGTCGAGCCTCAGCAGTTCGCCGAGAAGTCAGTCGTCATTCGCGAGCAGACGCAGCCAGTCTATCTTGAGGGCTATCACCGGCCCAGCTATCGCGACCCCGATGACGCCGTCTACGACGCGATCAGTGACATCCTGTCGAATGGTCGCGTGTCGCGGCTCTACCGCAGTCTGGTGGAAGAGCAGCAGATTGCGGCGGAGGCCATCGGCGAAAGCCCGGTGCCCGGAGAGAGGTACCCAAGCCTGTTCATGTTTGGAGCCATACCTCTCCCCGGACACACTCCGGCAGAGATGCGCGACGCCATTCACAAGGAGATTGAAAAGCTGAAGACCGCCGACGTCACCGACGCTGAGCTCGAAATGTATAAGACTCGGGCTCGCGCCGATCTCCTGCGCGGCCTCGACGACAATCAGGGCCTCGCCAACTCCCTCGCCGAGTACCAGACGCGATACGGCGACTGGCGCGAACTCTTCTTGCAGCTTGACGCCGTGAACAAGGTCACCAAGGCCGACATTCGCCGTGTGGCAAACAAGGTATTTGTGGCCTCGAACCGAACCAGCGCCGAGATCGATACGGAACCCGCGACTGGACCTCCGAAGCAAGATGGACCCGCGAAATCGGGTGGAGGCGCGCAATGAACAGATACGCCTTCACCATGAAGTCTCGATTTCTGTTGGCCGCGGCAATCTTTGTCGTCCTCACGCTGCCGCCGGCGGCGTCTGCCCAGCAATCCAGGCCCTGGGAAAAGATTCCCATTCCGCCGCTCCACGCCTTCCATCCGCAGCAGCCCAAACGCATCCAGTTGAAAAACGGCATTGTGATTTTTTTGCAGGAAGATCACGAGCTGCCCTTCATCTATGGCTCGGTGCTGATTCACGGTGGGTCGCGCGATGAAGATCCATCCAAAGCCGGCCTCATCGGCCTCTACAACCAGGCATGGCGGACCAGCGGCACGGCAAGCATGGACGGCGATGCCATGGACGACCTGCTCGAAGCCAAGGCCGCGCACATTGAAACCGACGGAGACGACGATTCGACCGCGCTTTCCTGGGATTCGTTGAAGGGCGACAACGATCAGGTCTTTTCTCTGGCCATGGACCTGCTCTTCCATCCCAAATTCAGCGCGGAGAAGCTTCAGTTGGCGCAGGAGCAGGAGGCCACCTCAATCGTTCGCCGCAACGACGACGAGGATGAGATCGCCGGCCGCGAGTCGGCCAAGCTGATCTACGGGGTGAACAGCCCCTACACGCGTCAACCCGAGATGGCCACCATCGCCACAGTCACTGTCGCGGATTTGCAGGCATGGCACGACCGCACCCTCAAGGGACCGCTCATCGTCGGAATCTACGGCGATTTCGATCCCGCCGCCATGGAGGCCAAGGTGCGTGCGGTCTTCGAAGGCCTTCCGCCCGTCGCTCCCGATCCGCTCCGCCACGATGAGTTCACCGGGCCCACGCCCGGCGTCTACTTTATCGACAAAGAAGATGTAAATCAGTCCAACGTGCAGATCGTCGCTCTCGGCGTCGACCGCCATAATCCGGATGTCCCCACGCTCGAAGTGATGAATGAAATCCTCGGCGGCGGCTTTGGCAGCCGGCTCTTCCTCAAGGTCCGCACCCAGCTCGGATTGGCCTATGAGGTCGGCGGCGGCTTCTCGCTGCCCTACGACCATCCGGGATCGTTCCATGTCGAAGCGCTTACCAAGAGTGAGTCGACCGTCGATGCAACCAAGGCGGCCGAGGCCGAGATCGCCGGCTTGAACACCAAGCCCTTCACGCAGGCCGAACTCGAACGCGCCAAGGACGACATCGTCAACTCCTTCCTCTTCGACTACGACACGAAAGATAAGATCCTCGACGAGAGTGAGAAGCTCGAATTCTATGGCTATCCGCCCGACTATCTTGAGACCTACCACGCTGCCCTCGAGAAGGTCACCCTCGCCGATCTCACTGCCGCAGCCAAAAAGTACATCCACCCGGAAAAGCTCGCGGTACTAGTAGTGGGCAATGGGCCGGAAATCAAACCGCCCCTCGACGCGCTCGGCATGGGCGCTCCGCAACCCATCGACATCACCATCCCGCAACCCGCTGGCCCGCCGCCGCAGGCCGGCGCTGCGCAGCAATAACCGGCCCATCGCTTCGCCGATCCGCCCTGATCGAGCCCGCGCAGCACGCCAGAAGAAAATGATGTGGAGAAAGTGAAATGACGACCAGCTCAAACCCACCGGCAAACGCCACAGCAAACACGGCTGGCCCGCACTCGCAGCTCGCCTCCCGTCAACATGCCGCGGCCGCGCGCCTCATCGCCGCCGGCGTCACCATCGACCGGCCTGACACCTGTGTCATCGATCCCGATGTTGAAGTCGCGCCCGGCACGGTCCCCGGTACGATCATCGAACCATTCGTGCAACTGCTCGGCAGCACGCGCGTTGGCGCCAACTGCCGCATCCGTTCCTTTTCCGTCATCGAAAACTGCATCCTCGGCAACAATGTGCAGATCCTGCAGAGCTGCGTCCTCGAGGATTCCACCATTGCCGATGGCGCGCGCATCGGCCCTTTCACCCACCTGCGCCCCGGCAACGAAGTCGGCGAAAACGCTCATGTCGGCAACTTCGTCGAAATGAAAAAGTCGCGCCTCGGCAAGGGAGCCAAAGCCAACCATCTCACCTACCTCGGCGACGCCGAAATCGGCGAAGGCTCCAACATCGGCGCCGGAACCATCACCTGCAACTACGACGGCGTCTCGAAGCACGTCACGCGCATCGGCAAAGCCGCGTTCATAGGTAGCGACAGCACGCTCGTAGCGCCGGTCACCATCGGCGACGGAGCCTACATCGGCGCGGGTTCCTGCATCACCAAAGACGTCCCCGCAGACGCCCTCGCCGTCAGCCGCGCCAGGCAAGTCACCAGGGAAGGCTGGGCCACAGCCCGCCGCGCCAAAGGCAACGCAAAGAAGTCCTGACGCTCCGGGGAGCCTCTTTCTGTGCCCCGATTGAACATTCCCCACCAAGGCCAGCCATGCTACAGCTTCGTCTCACCCCGGTGCCACGTTCGGGTGATTGAGACGGCATTGTGCGGATGCTACTCTCACGAAAAGACTTCCCTCCCTCCGCATTCTCTTGCTTGCGGCGGCCGGGGAGCCAGAACGTCATCTTGTTAATTTTGTGGACCTTTTCAGCCGGCGGCGGCGTCCAAATGGACGTGGCCTCGGCGGTGCGATGAGCTGGGGCCTTGGATCGTTTCACAAAGTTGGTAGGACCACTGAGAATCCAGGGCGAGCGCGCCGCGTAACCGGCATCGAAGGGGACAAAGCCCGCCGCCAGAACTGAATTTTGAAAGGCGCATGAGCGGATCATGCGCGCCTGGGCGATCGACATTCATCAAGCTGAATGGGTCGCGCGGGCATAATGTGAAGGAGACTGCTGGTTGGCGTTAACTTTGGCAGATGTGAAGGCGATGGGCACAGCGAAGAGCCCGCGAAACGAAGGCGACGCGCGCGCGCGTAAGCCCGCTCGCGTTCTCGTCGTTGACGATGAAGCTCCCGTCCGCACCATGATTGCCGCCGCCCTCGAACGCCAGGGTTACACGGTTGAGCAGGCCTGCGACGGCCGCGATGCCCTTGATGCACTTGAGATGAACACCTTCAATCTCGTGCTCACGGACATCGTCATGAACGATCTCAACGGCATCGCACTCCTTGAGCGCATCCACGCGCTGCAGCCCAATCTTCCGGTCGTCATGGTCACCGCCGTCCACGACATCAGCGTCGCCATCGATTCCATGCGCCGCGGAGCTTACGACTATCTCCTCAAGCCCTTTGAGCGTGAGCAGCTGCTGAACACCGTCGAGCGCGCTCTCAGTCATCGCCAAGCCCTCGAAGAAACCCAGAACTACCACCAGAGCCTCGAAGAAATGGTTCGCGCCCGCACTGAGATGCTGCGCCACGCCATGGAAGATCTCGAGCACTCCTACGACGTCACGCTCGAGGCCCTCGGCGACGCGCTCGATCTCAAGGACTCCGAAACTGAAGGTCACTCCAAGCGCGTCACCGCTTACGCCATCGCGCTCGCCCGCGCCATGGGCATTCCGCCCGAGGAAATCAAGATCATCGCGCGCGGAGCTTTCCTGCACGACATTGGCAAGATGGCCATTCCCGACGAGATTCTCCGCAAGCCCGGCAAGCTCACTGAAGAGGAGCAGGCCCTCATGCGCGAGCACTGCGCCCGCGGCTACAACATGTTGCGCAAAATCCCATTTCTCGCCGGAGCCGCCGAAATCGTCTTCTGCCATCAGGAGCACTACGACGGCAACGGCTACCCCAATCGCCTCGCCGGCCGCGAAATTCCCATCGGCGCGCGCATCTTTGCCGTGGCCGATACCCTCGACGCCATCACCAGCGACCGCCCTTATCGCAAGGCTCGCGGCTTTGATGCCGCGCGGCAAGAGATCCTCCACTGTTCGGGAACGCAGTTCGATCCCGCCGTCGTCGAGGTCTTCCTCAAGATTCCCAATGAGCTCTGGCAGGAGCTCCGCTCCGAGATCAGCGGCCAGCACATGCGCTTCTCCACCTTCGAACTGGCCCGCACCCAGGCCGCCTCGTAAAGCACTCCCACCCTTCAAAAAGGAAAGCCATCGGAGGGAGCAGAGGCCTTCAGGCCTCTGAAATCCACGCCTGCAACCATCGGGCCTTTAGGCCCGGTCACCGTCCACCGTCTAATCGCGCACCCCAGAGCCTGTCCTGGGCTTAAGCCTAGGGCGTGTCATCCTGAGCGGAGCGTGCTTGGGGCCGCTTGATCGCAACACGATCAAGGGGTAAGCGGAGCCGAAGGATCTGCGGTTGCTTTTCTCCAGAACCCGCTAAGAACTGGGTGCCCCATGTCCCGATTCTGGGACATGGGATACCGCGAACCTGTTGTCGCCGAGCTTTGTATCAGGGCATGAGTTCACTCATGCCGCAAGCCGCAAAAAATAAGCGCGGGGCTTCAGCCCCTGCGGGACGAATTCGGAGGGAGCAGAGGCCTTCAGGCCTCTGAAATCCACCACTGACCACTAACCACTAATCACTGTCTTCCGGCGTAGAATACTGCCATGATCTTCCGGGTCGCAATCGCCGTGATCGCGCTTGCCGTTCCCGCCTCTGCGCAACATGGCGGCGCGCGCGCCGGATCTTTCGGCGGTCGGGGATTCTCGGGGAGCGCCGGCTTTTCCTCGCATCCCGCTTTCTCTGGATCATCGAACTTTGCCCGCCCTGCGCAGCCCGCTCGCTACGGCTCCCAATATCGCCCCATGCCAGGCGCGGGATTTCGAACCATCGGCCCCCGGAGCTTTTCGGGTCTAAGAAACTACGCAACCCTGAGAACTCCCTATAACGGAAATCGATTCGTGGCAGCCCGTCCTGCCTATAATCCAAGGGCTGCCGGCCTCGCTCGCGGCGCCGATCGCGATCGCTTCAACGCGCGCCGTCGCCAGTTCCAAAGCTGGTTCGTCAACACCTATCCATACTGGCCCGGCTATGGATATCCCTATTTGCTCGATCCCAATTTTTACAATCTCGGCCTTTACGATTGGGGCGATTCCGATAACTCCGCGGCCGACGGCGGAACGACCGACCAGGCTTACGACCCGAACGGCCCCGCTCCCCTTTACCCGGCCCCGTATCCAGACCAGCGCCCCTCGTATTCAAACGCCGCGCCCAGTGAGCAGCTCGCGGCGTCAGCCGCGCCTTCCGAGCCCGAGCAGCTTCTCACCGTGATCTTCAAGAACGGTCGTGCTCCCATCGAAGTCAAGAACTACATGATGACCGCAAAGGTTCTCACCGATCTTGATTCCGAGCACTACGAACAAATCCCCTTGGATCAGATCGACCTCGCCGCAACCAAGCGCTTCAACACCTTCGCCGGCGTGGACTTTCAGATTCCCGGCGCATAAC
>CAYYKV010000087.1:0-12239 GCA_964468605.1 uncultured Occallatibacter sp.
TGTTCATCACGTCGTCGTATTCCAGCAAGTGTTTGCGCGACTCGAAGTTCTGCGCTTCCACCGCCTTCTGCGCGCCCTCGATGCGCCGGGAGATCATCTTCGACTCGATGGCCTCATCTTCCACCATCACTTTCTGCATCACGGTGTTCGCAAATCCTCGAGCAAAAATGCGCACCAGGTCATCTTCGAGCGAAAGATAGAACCGCGACTCGCCGGGATCGCCCTGGCGTCCGGCGCGCCCGCGCAGCTGGTTGTCGATGCGCCGCGATTCGTGCCGCTCCGTGCCCAGGATGAACAACCCTCCCGCCGCGATCACCGCCTCGTGCTCTTTCTGCGCGGCCGCGGCGTGCACCGCATTGGTCTCCTTCCAGTCCGCGTCGGAGATTTCGAACTCCTGGCCCTGATAGTAGAAGCGCTGGAATCCTGCCGGCGCCATAGGATTGATGGCGCCCTCGGCCACGCTGATGGCCCGCGCCTTTTTCTTGTCGACCAGTTCCTTGCGCGTCATGAAATCCGCGTTGCCGCCGAGCAGAATATCCGTTCCGCGGCCCGCCATATTAGTGGCAATTGTCACCATTCCCGACCGTCCGGCCTGCGCCACAATCTCCGCCTCGCGCTCGTGGAACTTCGCGTTCAGCACCACGTGCTTGACGCCCTTTCGCTGCAGGATCGCCGAAAGCCGCTCCGATTTTTCGATGGATACGGTGCCTACCAGCGCCGGCTGGCCCTTCGCGTGCAGCTCCTCGATGTTTTCCGCTACCGCCTTGTACTTTTCCTTTTCCGTGCGAAAAACCACGTCCGGATTTTCCAGCCGTCGCATCGCCATGTTCGTCGGAACGACCACGATCTCGAGCTTGTAAATCTTCTCGAACTCGGCCGCCTCGGTCTCCGCCGTTCCTGTCATTCCGCTCAGCTTTTGATAAAGCCGGAAGTAATTCTGGAATGTAATCGTGGCCAGCGTCTGGTCTTCCTTGCGGATGTTCACGCCTTCCTTGGCCTCGATCGACTGGTGCAGTCCGTCGCTCCAGCGGCGGCCGGGCATTAGGCGGCCCGTGAAGGTGTCCACGATGATGACCTCGCCATCTTTCACCACGTAGTCCACATCGCGCTTGTAGAGCGCGTGCGCCTTGATCGCCGTCTCAACATAATGCTTGAGTTCCCAGTTTTCGGCGTCCGCGATGTTGCCGATCCCCAGCGCCTTCTCGATCGTCTCCCATCCGGAGTCCGTGACGCCGATCGTCCGCTGTTTCTCATCGACAATATAGTCGCCGCTTAGATATTTCTCGCCTTCGCCAAGCCGGATGCCCAACTGTTCCTGGCGTAGCGTGTCGCTCCATTCCACCTCTTCGCCCATCTCCAGCTGGGGAATGATGCGGCGGACGCGCGCGTATTTATCCGTCGTCTGCTCCGTGGGGCCTGAGATGATGAGCGGCGTCCGCGCTTCATCGATCAAAATCGAGTCCACTTCGTCCACGATGGCGTAGTAGTGCCCGCGCTGCACGCAATCCTTGATGTCGAACTTCATGTTGTCGCGCAGGTAGTCGAAGCCGAACTCGTTGTTCGTGCCGTAGGTGATGTCGGCGGCGTAAGCCGCGCGGCGCTGGTTGTCGTCCAGGTCGTGGACGATGACGCCGACGGTGAGGCCGAGGAATTCGTAGATCTTGCCCATCCACTCGGCATCGCGCTTGGCCAGATAGTCGTTCACCGTGACCACGTGCACGCCGCGCCCGGCCAGCGCATTCAGGTAGCAAGCGAGCGTGGCCACCAGTGTCTTGCCTTCGCCTGTCTTCATCTCGGAAATCTTGCCCTGATGCAGCACCATGCCGCCGATTAGCTGTACGTCGAAGTGGCGCATCTGCACCGCGCGCCAGCCAGCCTCGCGCACCACTGCGAAGGCCTCGGGCAAAACTTCGTCCAGAATTTCGCGCTCGGCCGCCTTGATTTCTTCGGCGTCCGTGATTCCCTCGAGCCGGGCCGTAATCCGCCCCTTGAACTCGGCAGTCTTCGCCTTCAGCTCTTCGTCCGAGAGCTTCTTGATCTCCGCCTCCATCGCACTGATTTCAATCACGATAGGCCTGAGCCGCTTGAGGAGCCGCTCATTGGCAGTGCCGAAGATTTTCGTCAGAATCTTGTCAAAAAACACAGGCTTCTCCGCTTTCTAGTGTAAATGGAGAGGGTTAAGGCGCTATGAGCGTCCGCGGGAGCTCCGAGGCTCATTCCAGCGAAACAAAAGCCCCCGGCCGTTTCGCCGGGGGCTTTTCTTCTGGTCTTGGAGAAGATTAGTTACTGAACAACAGGACACCAGCCGCCTTCTCATCACCAACGGTCTCGTCGGCGCTTACCGGCCGATAGAACAGCTGGTTTTGGTCGAGATAGACCTCGAGAAACGCCGGCCGCTCCTGAATCTGCCCGGCGATCAGCGCTTCGGAAAGCGGATCTTCGATGTACCGCTGCAGTGCGCGGCGCAGCGGCCGCGCGCCGTAGCTGCGATCGACCAACGTCTTGTCGAGAATCCACTTCTTCGCATCGTCGTTCACCGAGATCGTGATCGACTTCTGCGCCAGGTTGGCGTTCAACAGCTGCACCAGCAGCTCGACAATCTGGATGAGGTCGGCATCGTTGAGCGACTGGAAGAGAATCACTTCATCGAGGCGGTTCAGGAACTCGGGGTTGAAGGTTTTCTTCACCTCGTTCCTTACCAATTCTTCCACCTTCTCGCTGACGATGTCTTCGCGCTCGCTCTGGAAACCGAGCCCCTGCTTCTTCTGCAGGTGCCGCGCGCCGATGTTCGAGGTCATGATGACGATGGTGTTCTTGAAGTCGACGGTGTTGCCCAGGCCGTCGGTCAATTGCCCATCCTCAAACACCTGCAACAGAATGTTGAACACATCCGGGTGCGCCTTCTCGATTTCGTCGAGCAGCACGACGGAGTATGGCGAGCGCTTGACACGCTCGGTCAACTGGCCGCCCTCCTCGTAGCCCACGTAGCCCGGAGGCGAGCCGATCAGCTTCGACACCGAGTGCTTCTCCATGAACTCCGACATATCGAAGCGGATTAAAGCCTTATCCGACCCAAAGAGGAAGTTGGCGAGCGTGCGCGCCATTTCTGTCTTTCCCACACCAGTCGGTCCAAGAAAAAGAAAAGAACCAATCGGCCGGTGCGGGCTCTTCAAGCCGGCCCGCGACCTGCGAATGGCCCGCGCCAGCGCAGAGATCGCCTTGTCCTGCGAGATAATTCTCTTGTGTAACTCTTCCTCAACGCGGAGCAGTTTCTGCGTCTCCTCTTCCTTGATGCTGGTCACGGGCACGCCCGTCCAGCGGCTCACCACGTCCTCAATGTCTTCGCGGCCCACAATGCCTGCCGCCGAATCGTCGAGATGGTACTTGTCGCGCAGTGCGCGCAGGTTCTCGCGCTCCTTGCGCTCTTCGTCGGAGTAGAAGCGCGCCTTCTCGAACTCATGATTCGCAATCGCGGAATCCATGCGGTGCACAATGAACTTGATCCGCTTCTGCACCTCAGTGATCTCTTCCGGTAGCGAAGTCTGGCGCAGCTTCACGCGCGCACCCGCCTCATCGATCAAATCGATGGCCTTGTCGGGCAGGAACCGATCGGGAATGTAGCGGCTCGAGTGCGACACAGCGAATTCCACCGCGGCATCGGTGTAGCTGACCGCGTGAAACTTTTCGTAACGGTCCTTGATGCCCATGATGATCTTGATGGCCTCTGCCTCGTTGGGCGGCGGCACTTTTACGGCCTGGAAGCGCCGCTCCAGCGAGCGGTCCTTCTCAATTGACTTGCGGTATTCGGCCGGCGTGGTTGCGCCGATGCACTGAATCTCGCCGCGCGACAGAGCCGGCTTGAGGATGTTCGCCGCATCCAGCGACCCTTCAGCCGATCCCGCGCCCACCAGCGTGTGCAGCTCGTCGATGAACACAATCGAGTTCTGGCTTTCCATCAACTCTTTCATGATGGTCTTCAGCCGCTCTTCGAACTGGCCGCGGTACTTGGTTCCGGCCACGATCAGCGAAAGGTCCAGCGCCAGCACGCGCTTGTCGGCCAGAAAGCTCGGCACTTCGCCATCCGCAATGCGCTGCGCCAGTCCTTCGACAATCGCCGTCTTGCCCACGCCCGGCTCGCCGATCAGCACAGGATTGTTTTTCGTGCGCCGGCACAGAATCTGCACGGAGCGCTCCAGCTCGCCTTCGCGCCCAACGAGCGGATCGAGTTGCCCGTCCATTGCGGCTTGCGTAAGGTCGCGGCTGAACTCGGCCAGCAAGCTCGACTCGCGCTGCCGCTGTTGCGGCGGCGCCTTTTCCTGCGTCACGCGCGCCAGCTCATCGCGAATCTGCGTAAGCTTGAGCCCGCGCTCCTGCAAAATCTCCGAGGCGAAGCACTTCTCTTCTCTCAGCAGCCCCAGCAGTAAATGTTCCGTCCCAATGTGTTTGTGGCCCAGCCGCTCGGCTTCCTCCGCGGCATAAGCCAGCACCCGTTTGCACTCGTTCGAAAGCGGCAGGTCGACGCTTGTCGAAACCTTCTCGCGGATGGTGGTGTGCGCTTCAATTTGCTTCCGGATCGACTCCACCGAGGCGTGCGAACGCAGGAAGCGGTTGGTTAACGCCTTGTCTTCGCGTAGCAGCCCCAGCAGTAAATGCTCGGTCTCGATATAAGGCGAGCCGAACTGGCTGGCCTCGTACCGCGCGAAGAAGATTACGCGCCGCGCCTTCTCCGTATACCGCTCGAACATGATGAACTCCCTGATCCGGGCGTTCGCTTGAAGTTGCCGCCCGGTGGTTTTCCCGGTCTCGGCCCAACTTGCGTTCGCCCTTCCGTTGCTTCGCCGCCGGCGGCCCCATTTAAAAAACTCGCCAAGAAATGACCTGTGCGCCCCGAACAGCCCTTTTGGATGGTCTTGTGTCCCTTGCAACCTGTCGTCGACCGGCCTGAGTTCTGCCGCCGACTACCATCCCGACCTCAGCAAGCCTGCATCGAAGAAACTCTCTCGTCAGGCCCCTACTAAGTAAGACTCAAAACTCGGTAAAAGCGGTGCTTTTTCTAAGCCAGGTTCCCAGCTTGCAACGGCTTCGATCCAGCGTCTGTGATCTCTGTCAGTTTACCGTTTCCAAGCCGCAAAACTCGCTGACATCGCACAGCCAAATCCATGTTGTGCGTTACCAATATCGACGTCAGCCCGTGACTCGCGTGCAAGCGCTCGATCAAATCAAAGACCTTTCCTGCGGTTACGCTATCCAGATCGCCGGTCGGCTCGTCGGCCAGCAGCAGCCGCGGGCCGCAAACCAGCGCTCGAGCCAGCGCCACACGCTGCTGTTCGCCGCCTGATAGCTCGCCGGGCCGATGGTCCCCGCGGTCGTCCAATCCCACCTCGCTCAGCCACTTCTCCGCCGTCCTCAGCGCTTCGACTCTCCTCATATTCCGCGCTAAAAGCGGCATTGCTACGTTCTCCAACGCCGTAAACTCGGGCAACAAATAATGGAACTGCCACACGTAACCAATCTCGCGATTACGAAAGACTGCAGCCTCTCGCGCGCTCAACTTGGCCACATTGGTTGAGGCGCAGTATACAGTTCCCTCGGACGGCGTATCAAGCGCACCCAAAATGTGTAAAAGAGTGCTCTTTCCCGCGCCCGATTGGCCAACAATCGCGACCAATTCCCCGGCTGCAAGTTCGAGATTAAGATCCTCGAACAGATGCAGGGCGCCGCGCACCGTCTGGTATGTCTTGCCCAGGCCCTGAACCTGGATTACAGGGGATTGCCCAGCATTGAATCCAAACGCCCGCGACACCGGGTCCCGCGTTGCACGGGATGCCGTGGGAGCAGCCGCTGAAGGGGTTTGCGTCATCCAGTTGCTCCTTATTTTACAGGACCGCGGCGGCCGGCCGCACATCCCCCAAACCGGGCATCGAAGGGGCACCATGGATGCCACGTCGGACAATTACCGCCGGGTTTCGTAAGCCGCTCCGCCTCGTCATGCCGCGCGCCAGGCGGCTCAAAACACGAAACGGGAGCCGATTCTTCCAGCTCCCGCCTCAGTGCTTGTCGCTCTTAAAACCGCGCAGACCGGCGACTCAGCCCCATTTCTTGCCTAGCGCTTCGAGATTTGATTTGGCCAAATCTTCGGGCGTCATAACGACCCTGAATTCCACCTCGGCATTGAAGTTGAGGAACCAGGGCTCTGCCAGTCGCGGCACGTCAGACGGAGTTGCAAGGTCGACGATTAGAATCCCGCCTCGTTTGCCTTCGCGTTCGCCAAAATAGGCGGCCTCTGGCTTGATCTCGTCGAGAATCTTCTTCATGACGGCACCTGCCGTTCCATTGCGAACCAAGCTGTTGAACGGCTCAATCGGACACTGCACCAGCATCATCATCCGCATCTTTCCACCTCCGGGCGCTCTGAATTTCCCCGGGGAATGAGTGAGCGCCGATGCCGGGACGCTACACGACGCATGCGGGCACAGTCAAAACAATTTTCGAAATGCGGCCGGGCGAATTTGCAGGCAAACGCGGACGTCCCACCGAACACCGCGATTTCCGCCAGCTCGGCTTATTCCGCTCGCCGCCCCGCTTGCTATCATCAAAACAAAGGCCGCGTCCACGCTCGCGCCTCCATACCTCTACTTCGTTTCCATGACTCCCGCTTCCCAAGCCGCCGCACCTTCGGAGTTTGCCACGCCTCAGGTCGATTCCGCGCCGCACGCCATTCATGCGCCCGCGCCCGGCGCGACGGCCACGGTCATCCACGATCTGCGCGAGCTCTTCAAGGTCAAAGTGGTCGGTCTGGTCCTCGTCACTGGTTGGGGCGGGTTCTACCTGGGATCGATGCGGTCCGGTATCTCCACCCTGCAGTCCGGCCTGCTCGACACGCTGATCGGCATCGGCCTCATCTCCGCTGGAGCCGGCGCTCTTAACCAAGCGCTCGAGCGCACCTCCGACGCGCGGATGAAGCGCACAGCCGATCGTCCCCTGGCGTCGGGCCGCTGGCCACTGGCCGCTGGAATCCTGGCCGGCCTCGGCGCGGTCGCCCTCGGAGCGGTCTGGCTGGCGCTGCGCACCAACCTGCTCACCGTTTCACTGGCGCTGCTCACAGCCTTCACGTACGTGGCCATTTACACGCCGCTCAAGCGCGTCACCACCATGGCAACCTTCATCGGCGCTTTTCCCGGCGCCATGGGCCCGCTGCTCGGCTGGACCGCAGTGCGCGACCAGATCGAGTGGCCGGCCGTCGCTCTGTTTGCCATTCTCTTCGTCTGGCAGTTCCCGCATTTCATGTCGATTGCATGGTTGTATCGCGACGACTACGCGCGTGCCGGCATTCGCATGTTGCCCGTCGTCCAGCCCGACGGATGGTCGACCGTCGTCGAAGCCCTCTTCTATGCTGTGATCATGATCCCCGTCAGCCTGGTGCCATGGCGCCTCGGACTCACCGGCGTCACCTATGCCGTGCTCGCAGTTCCGCTTGGACTCGTCTATCTTGGCTACACCATTCGCTTCGCCCGGATTCTTCACGCAAAGACCGAAGACGACAGCCGCAAGCTGGCCCGCGACCTGCTTAAAGTGAGCGTCCTCTATCTGCCTCTGCTCTTCACCACGCTCATGCTCTGCGCCCGCGCGAAAGGTTAGCGCGCATGAACACGACAGCTCGCTCAGCGAAGTACCTATCCGGCACTGGCCCCGCGATCGCAGTCATCCTGGCTATCAGCGCCGCGGCCACTATCTTTCTTTTCTGGCTTATCTACTTCCACCCGGCCCTCGACGTAACCGGCAAGGAGCTTTCCTTTTTGCCCGCCCTCAACGCGATTCTCAACGCGTTGGCAGCCACGGCGCTTGTCATGGGCTACCGCTTTATCCGTGCCCACCGCATCAAGGCGCACCGGGCGGCAATGATTACCGCGTTCGCATTTTCAACCCTGTTCCTGGTCAGCTACATCGGCAATTACGCGCTGCACGGCGAGAGTCACTACCCCGGCCACAGCCTTATCCGGATTGTCTACCTCGTAATCCTCATCAGCCACGTGCTGCTCTCCATGGTTGCCCTGCCGCTGGTGCTCATTACATTTTTCTTTTCGCTCACCGGCCGCATTCCAATCCACCGCAAGGTGGCCCGCTGGACCTTTCCAATCTGGCTCTATGTGTCGGTCACCGGCGTCATCGTGTACGCCATGCTTGCTGCTGTGAGAGGCTAGATGCCCGCTCCCACCCAAGCCGACGACGGCACGCGGCAGCTTCTCCAATGGGGCGGCTCGATGGTTGGAACGGGGGTTCTGTGTGTGCTTCTTCTGGTCACCGTGCTCGGCGGCTACTCGCGCCTCGGCGCCAGCACCAACACCGGCTGGTTCGCGCTCATCGTCGCGTCGATGTGTGTCCCCTTCGGCCTCATGCTTCTGGCGCTCGGCCTCGCTAAATGGCTCAAGAACCGCCGCGCAGTCGACAACCGCTAGCCCGCCAGCAACGCGGCGTCCAAAGTCAATTCGACTCTCAAAATCCCCGTCTGACGCCGAGACTCTTAAGGTCCAATCTCCTTAACCCTTGAAGAACGCCAGCAGATCGGCGTTGATCGTCTCCGCTTGCGTCGTGATCATGCCGTGCGGGAAGTCCTTGTAAGTTTTCAGCGTTCCGTTTTTCAATAACTTCGCGGTCAGCGGCCCGGACGCGACATACGGGACGATCTGGTCGTCTTCGCTGTGCATCACCAGCACCGGAACGGTGATCTTCTTCAGATCCTCCGTGAAATCGGTCTGCGAGAAGGCCACAATCCCGTCATAATGAGCCTTTGCGCCACCCATCATGCCCTGACGCCACCAGTTTTGGATGTTGCCCTCCAGAGACTTCACTCCCGGCCGGTTGAAGCCGTAGAAAGGTCCGCTTGGCAGGTCGCGATAGAATTGCGCGCGATTGGCCGCGAGTTGCGCCTGCAGTCCATCGAACACATCCTTTGGCAGGCCCAGCGGATTGGCCGCCGTCTTCACCATCAGCGGTGGCACCGCGCTGATCAGCGCCGCCTTGGCAACGCTGCTTTCGCCATGCCTCGCCAAATAGCGCGTCACTTCACCCCCGCCGGTCGAGTGGCCCACATGGATCGCATTCCTCAGATCGAGGTGGGCCGTAACAGCGGCGAGGTCGTCGGCATAATGGTCCAGATCGTGCCCATCGGCGGTTTGCGAAGAGCGTCCATGACCGCGACGGTCATGGGCAATCACACGATAGCCGTGGTGCAAAAAGAACAGCATCTGCGTGTCCCAGTCATCGGCTGACAGCGGCCATCCATGGCTGAAAACAATGGGCTGGCCGCTCCCCCAGTCCTTGTAGAAAATTTCCAGGCCGTCTTTTGTTGTGATCGTAGGCATGTGACCTCCATTGAAATGGGGAACGAACGCCAACAATTAAATCACACTCCCGTCAACGGGGACTGAACGGGTTGAGTCATGGCCTGATACGACCAACGCAGAACCGCATGTGGAAATTTCGCTCCGACCCTCTTGACAAACCATAACCAATTGGTTATGGTTTTACACGTGACGCACGCCAATCCCAACCACGTCTTCCGCGCTCTCGCAGATCCCACACGTAGGGCAATCTTCGAGGAGTTGACCCGGCAGGGCGAACAGACCGTTCACGCCTTGACGCGCTATGCGGGCGTTTCTCAGCCCGCCGTCTCCAAGCACCTCACCGTGCTGAAGCGGGCCAAACTGGTGCGGCATCGCCGCGAGGGACGCGAAACTCACTATCACGCACAGCCCGATGCGCTGGCGCCGATGGTGAACTGGCTCGATCTCTATGGCGCCTTCTGGCGCGAACGATTCGATCGTCTTGAAGACCTTTTGCAAAGGATGGAGCCATGAGCACTGCAGCCCAGAGCACCCGCACTCTCGTCGTCGAGAGGGTCTTCCCGCACCCGCCCGAAAAGCTGTGGCGAGCGCTCACCGAGGGCCCGCTGCTGGCGCAATGGATGATGAACAACGACTTCGAGCCCGTGCCCGGACGAAAGTTCCAATTCCGCAACGAGCCAAAGCCGAACTGGAATGGCATTGTCGACGGCGAAGTGCTCGTCGTCGAACCAATGAAACGGCTCTCTTACAACTGGGCGGTGGGCAAAAGCGAGGATTCTCCCGGTCTGCAATGGATTGTGCTTTGGACGTTGACACCGGTGGAGGGCGGAACACATCTGCGCATGGAGCAGTCCGGCTTCGGTCCCGACCAGCAGGCAAACTACAACGGCGCGAAGTACGGCTGGCACAAGATGTTCGATAGCCTCGAGCGCGTGCTCGAAGAATCCAAAGCGAACGCATAGGAAACACGAACGAAAGTCAAAACGCAGTAACGCGGCGCTGCCCGCGAATCTCAAGCTGAGAGGAAACCCATGAAGATCAAACTGACGAGCGTTTTTGTCGATGACCAGGAGAAGGCCTTGCGCTTCTATACGGAAGTGCTGGGCTTCCAAAAGAAATCCGATTTCAGCAATGGGCCGTATCGCTGGCTCACCGTGGCTTCAGCCGAGGATCCGGACGGAACGGAGCTGCAGTTGGCCCTCAACAACAACCCTGCGGCCAAGGCGTACCAGCAGGCCTTGTTCGAGCAAAAACAACCCGCGGCCATGTTCTTCACGGACGACGTGCAGGGCGATTACGACCGGATGAAAGCACGCGGCGCCGAGTTCACCATGCCGCCCACCGATGTGACCGCCTCCAAAATCACGATGGTCAACGATACCTGCGGCAATCTCCTTCAGCTCACACAACTGGCGAAGTGGTAGGGCCGGACTGCTGAGTTGTCCTTCCGGTTTACCTAGCTTGCGGCGATTGCGAGAACGCGATTCGAAGAAAGTCCGCGCGTTTCGTGAGGAATGGAACGACGAAGCCGTCCGAAGCGGAACTTCCTCTGCTGTCTCAGGCCTTGGACTTGTTCAGCGCCACGGCAGCGCGAATCAGGGTTTTCAGGGCCTTCTCGTTCACCTTCTCGCCTTCGCGGAAGTCGATGGCACGCCTCAGTCTGCCCTCGAGACTGGAATTGAAAAGGCCCGCGGGATCATCGAGAAATGCGCCTCTGGCAAAGGTCATCTTGACCACCTTCTTGTAGGTCTCGCCTGTGCAGATCAACCCGTCGTGCGACCAGACAGGGTTCCCCCACTTCCACTCCTCGACGACGTCGGGGTCGGCCTGCTTGATCAAGGTGCGAAGGCGCGAAAGCATCTCGCCGCGCCAGTCGCCCAGCTCCTTGATTCGGTCGTCGATCAAGGTGGACGCTGATTGGCGAGATGTGGATTCGACACTCCGGGAACCGCGCTTTTTCATGAGGCCGAAGTACCTCCTTTGGGCGATCCTAATCCGCCGAATTATTTCGGTCCGACGGGGTCCGATGGATTTTGGCCGGCGCGCTCGAGGAGCACGCGCTTCCACCATCGATTGGCATAGATGGTAATCTCAACGACTCCAGCCGTAATTACAAAGAGCAGGATAAAAAGGGTAAGGCCAAAGTGCGCCTGCAAGGTGGACTGAGGGATGAGGTTAATGGGAACTGCGATGATGGCGATGAGCACCGCTGACCCGCCCAGAATGCCGAAGAATACCTTGTTCGACCAGGTTCCAGCGGCCTTGGCGCCAATGTAAGCCTTCCAGCCGACCCAAAGCACGAACAGGGTGAAGAGTAACCAAGTCATATTCAGAGCCCCCAGGATAGTTTTCAAGCGCGGGAATTTCGACAAAAACCATCAAGCATTCAATGTGTTTCAGGACGCAGGGGGCGCGACCTTGGGTGCGAAGAAAGCAGCGATTAGAGTAGTATCCTCGGCTTCGACACCAAGCAATGTCAAGCACTGGGATCGAGATCTCGAGGATGCGAGAAAGCGCGAAGACACCGGCGTAGCGCGGCGACAGAACATGTGGATTGTGTCGATGGAGTAGGCTGACCGGCGAGGCTTCCCACCCATCGCTCGATCGGGTGCGCGATGGGTGGGGTCCCCTTGATTAAAATAGTTTGCTCTATCTATCTCTAATGTCCTGCCCCTTCCGTGGCAGAGACGGCTAAGCTGCGAGCAATCAGCCCTCAGCTTTTAGTTCCTCCAATGCCCTAACTCATGAAGCCGAGATAGGGATCGGTACCAAAGTTGCCGAAGTTGGGAAAGACAGTGCGGATCTGGCTGTCGGAGAGACCGAACCAACTGGCAAGCGTGCCGGCGTACTGCTCGACGGCGGTGGTGGGAATGAGGCGGCCTGCGCCGACGTCGT
>CAYYKV010000088.1:0-12218 GCA_964468605.1 uncultured Occallatibacter sp.
CCTTCAGAATGATCTGCTCGTAGATGCGGCCGGTGGTGTAGTTGTTGTCGCGCGACAGGGGAGCGTGGGTAAAGCGCTCGTAGTGGCCGAGGTCAAGATCGGTTTCAGCGCCGTCGTCAGTGACAAAGACCTCGCCGTGCTGAAAGGGCGACATGGTGCCGGGATCGACGTTGAGGTAGGGATCGAACTTCATCAGGTTCACGCGGAGGCCGCGGCTCTCAAGCAGGCAGCCGATTGACGCAGCTGCAAGACCCTTGCCTAAACTGGACACAACTCCGCCCGTCACAAAGACATACTTTGCCGACATCGATGCAACCTCGTCACTAAGTTTTTGGGATTGGCCGTACCTGGTGGGCACATTCAAGTATGGCAGAGAATCGGGGTGCGGCGAAAGAGGAAAATTCGGGCGAATGAACGACAAGTATGCAGTGTCCCGAGTAACGAGACTGGAATGAGCGGTTTGCAGTGGTCAATTCGGGGTGAGGACTCAGCGGGTTTACGATGCTCTCGGGGAACGGCTGCGATGACAAGCAAGATTGAAGTGATGAAGACCGACATTACGACCCTGGCGGTCGACGCGATCGTGAATGCGGCCAATGAGACCTTGCTGGGCGGAGGCGGTGTCGATGGGGCGATTCACCGGGCGGCGGGACCGGAGCTGTTCGACGAGTGCTACCAGATCGGCGGATGCCCGACGGGCGAGGCGAGGCTGACAAAGGGCTACAAGCTGCCGGCGAAGTTCGTGATTCATACCGTCGGCCCCGTGTGGACGGGCGGCGAGCGCAACGAGCCCGAGCTGCTGAAGAGCTGCTACCAGTCGGTTTTCAGGATTGCCCGGGAGAATGGGATTCGCTCGCTGGCGCTTCCGGCGATCAGTTGTGGCGTCTATCACTTTCCTGTAGACCGCGCGGTGAAGATCGCGGTCGGCGAGACGGTGGCGGAGCTTGTCTCGAGCGACGCGATTCAAAAGGTCGTGTTCGCGTGCTTCGGGGATGAGATCTATCACGCGTATCAAAGAGCAGTGGATGCGATCTCATAGCCGCACAAGGAACAAACAAAGCGGGCAGGCTTTAAGGGCCTGCCCATTTTGTATTTCCTGCCTCGCGTTCTGTGTTGCTTAGAAGTTAAACGTAAGCTTCGCCGTCATGGCGCGCGGAGTCACATAGTGCGTGCCGCTGAAGGTGGAGAGGAAGTTGTAGAGCGCGTACTTGTTGGTGACGTTGATCGCAGTCAGGTCGAGGTCCGTCTTGAAGTGCTCCTTGTTGAAGAGGTTGGTTTTGCCAAGGGACACATCGAAGAGGCTGCGCGGCGCGATGCGCTGGGGATTGTGGTCGTTGTCGCCGGCGTTTGGCGCGGGGACGCTGATGAGGTTGGAAGAGAACTCATTCGCGGGGCAGACAGCGGGCAGAGCCTGAGTGGGCGTGGCCTTCACGCCATTGCAGGAGAATCCAGCCTGGAATTCTTCGTCGGCCGATAGGGGAAGCGCGACGCTTGCTCCGGTAATGGGGTTGATGGTTGCAGGGATGTTGTTGTCTACCATCGCGACCGCGGGCTGTCCGCTCAGGGTGGTGGAGCTGTTGGTGCATGGAGTGTTGGCATCGGTGATGCCGTAGCAGGGCGTCGAACCGGCGACCAAGCCCGAGTCCAAACGCCAGTTAAAGCCGCCCCAAATGCCGTTCACCCAACTGCCATCGTGGGCTACCGTGTACTGGACGTGTGTGGTCTGGTTGAACTTCTCGTCGTGATCGATGCGGAAGGGTAGGCCGGTTTGACCGACGGTTGCGCCGGCTCCGGCGACTTGCGGCGGGAAGAAGCGCGCGGCCACGGAGGACATGACTGTATAGGCAGTGAAGTTGTGGTAATTCGGGACCTCGACATGGAGCGCATAGCCGGGAATTTTGGAGTTGTGCCAGTCGATGGGGAATGTGATGGGCGTATTGCCGAGCACGCTGAAGTCGAAGGCGTTGTGCGTGTACTTCCAGATGTACTCGCCGCTGAAGACCACGTTCTTGCCCAAGGCCTGCTGCAGGCTGGCGTGGAACTCATTGCGGAAACCGGGCCTCATCGTGCTGGAAACACCGGAAGAGCAATTGAGCAGCGGAGAAAGCACGGCGTTCGCGCAGCCTTCGCTGGACAAGACGAGGTTTTCGTTGAAGGGCGTCTCCAGAGTGCGCGCGTAAGAGATGCTGCCTACGGTTCCAGTGGGCTTCACGTTGTAGGCGACGCCCAGGCGAGGCTCAGTCTGGTTGGCGTGGGTCAGGCCGTTATAGAGATCCTCGCGGAGACCCAGGTTGAAGTCCCAGTGACCGGCCTTGATCTCGTCTTCAGCATAGAGGGCCATCTCTTTGACATCGGTATGACCGAAGTAGCCATAAAAAGCGCCGCCACGGGTCAGGTCGTAAAGCTCAAGCAGGGGATTGAAGGTGCCCGCGCCGTAAGCGTAGGTAACCGAAGGATCGTTGGAAAGGTAGCCCGCTGAAGCACACTGCGACGTGCTCACAAATCCCGAAACGGGGTTGCCATTCGAGTCGATGCACGGCGAATTGTACGTAGGTTCGACGATGCCCAGGTGGTCGTTTTCGCGCAGGAAAGTCTGCTCGTATTGCGCACCGACCTTGAGGTTGTTGACTCCCTTTACATAGGAGTAATCCGCGTGGATTCCGGCGTTGGTAAGTGTCCGGTACTGGGAGATGGATGAGGTTTGCAGGTTCGACGGACCGAGATCGGCGAGCGGGTTGGCGCTGGGATAGTAGTCGTATCCATCTCTTCTGACAAAGACACCCAGATTAAAGACCGAATTGCTGCTTATGATTCGCGTGTAAGTGGGGGAGATGTTGTAGGTGCCGATTTTGGAGTGCTGGTCGGCGTTGCCCACGCTGCCAAAGGCCGGGCTGGCGCCGGTTCCTCCGTTGGTCACGTTCTGCACGTTGAGGTTGTCGTAGGAATTCGGGGTTTGAAACCAGGAGCGGCTGTAGTTGAGATCGAGGTGAACCGAGTCAGCCTGCGAAAGGCTATAGTCGACGCGGTCGAAGAAATTCTCCTCGTTTCCCTTGTCGTGAAAGACGGTAAATTCGGGCGGATCGAGAAAGCGTCCGGTATTGAGGGCGTCGGCCTCAATGAAGTTGCCCCAGTTGCTGCCGCCGTAGGAAAGATCAACGCCACCGGAAGCCGAGCCAAAGCTGCCATAGGAGCTATAGGCGCTTCCTGTAGGCTTGGTGACCCCCTGGCCGGAGCGAGTGGTGGCGACGATGACGAGGCTGGTCTTGTCGCCGTACTCGGCAGGAGGCGCGCCGCTGATGACCTCGATGGATTGAATGGAATTCGACGGAAGCTGGTTGGAAAAGACCTTGCTCTGCTGGTCGGTAATGGACTGGCCGTCAACGGAGAAGGAGTTGGAGGCGTGGTCGCCGAGGCCGTGAAAGAGGCCGTTGGAATCTGCCGAAACGCCGGGGGTGGTCTGCGTGACGAGCGCGCTCAGGCCTGAAGACTGACTCTCAAGCGGCACTTTGGTGAACATGTCGCGGTCCACATCGGTGTGGAAGGTTGGGTCGTCCTCGATGAGATCGCCGCCCGATTCGACGGTGACGGTTTGGTTGGCGCCGGCAATCTGAAGTACAAGCTTGACGCTGATTCCCACCGAAGAGCGAATCTCGACATTCTGGCTCAGCGAGGCAAAACCCTTGGCGGAGACGTCGATCGTGTATGGGTTGAACGGGACGTTGGAGAAGATGAACTGACCGGTAGCATCTGTAGTCGTGGTCCGGTCGAATCCGCTCACTTTGTCGGTGAGCTGGATCGCTGCGTTGGGAATCACGGCGCCCGACGGATCGGTGACCGTGCCGCGCACGGCTCCGGCACTGCCGCTTTGCGCCGGCGCGGAGAGCGCCGCGAAGACGAGTGCGAGGAGGGGAAGAAGGCGCTTGGTCGCGCCGCGGTAGAACGTCATGGCAAGATCTCCTGAACAATGGCTGAATGATGAAAAGTATTGCCCGCGGGACGAGCCGCCGCGGGTTCCTCAGTGCATTGGAGGAGCATCGGTCCGCTTCAAAATCAGTCTGTGCAAATGCGGCCAGGCATCGTCCGATCGGTAAAGCGTTGGGTCGATGCGAGCGCCTGAATGAAAACGGAAGGATGCTTTAGCAGGAGACGGGTGGGGGGCGAATGAAGAGGCGAATTTGCCGCTGCCGGGCAATGACGATGGGTTCGGCCAGGGGCGTGGAAGCTCCCAGCTGCACGATGATAATGACGGCCGCCGCGGCAGCAACGGGCACCACCGTGTGCATGACGATGCAGAGCTGGCAATGGTCCGCGTCGGTATCGTTCGGGTGAAGGTGCGTGACCTGGGCGACAGCCAGCATCGCGAGCAAGACCAGACAAAGCATCGCCACCGCCGGGAATAAGCCCGGCCAGACGCCGCGTCTTCCGCGGAGATTTGTCTTAAGTCCTGTCAATCGATGGGACCTTCCAGCTCTATTCTACAGAAAGCTCTCAGAAGTTTGGACGCTTTGGGCCTGGAGAGGTTGCCCTTCGGTAACGAAATCCGGGGGCAAACTGCACGCTCCGGCGTCTAAACTGGGTTGCCATGGTTTGTTTCCCTCCAGATTCGCGAGGATGGCGCGTGCCGGCGCTTTCGCTGGCTATTCTCCTTTGCGCGCCGGCGGCCATTTTTGCGCAAGACGCCCCCCAGAGCGTGACGATCCAGCAGGCGCCGAGCGCGCCGAGCGGCCAAAACTCCAAGCCACTGCCTCTGAAGCCTGCGACTCCCGGCACGGGAAGGAATCTGCGGCTGATCCTGAAAGACGGCTCCTACCAATTAGTGCGCGATTACCAGATCGTGGGCGACCGGGTGCGCTACTTGTCGCAGGAGCGTGGCGAGTGGGAAGAGCTGCCGGCGGACCTGGTGGATTGGGATGCGACGAACAAATGGGCCAAGCAACACGCCGAGCTGGCCGATGAGGATTCGTCGCCGGCGATGAAAGAGGCCGCGGATATCGACGCGGAAGAATCCCAGGAGCGCGATGACGAAAAGGCGCGCATGCCGCAAGTGGTTCCGGGGCTGGAGCTGCCCGATGAAGAAGGCGTATTTGTGCTGGATAATTTTCAGGGCACGCCCGAGCTCGTGGAGCTGAAGTCGACCGATCTCAGTCTGAACACCAGGAACCGTAAGGGAATTGCAGTGCTCAATCCTCTGGCGACGCAGCGGGCGAACCTGGAACTCCAGGGCGCGAACGCCAGGGTGCACCTGCACGTGAATGACCCTGCAATCTATCTTTCGCTGGGAGTCGAGGATGGACAGGAGCCGGTGCTTTCGCACCCGCTGACGGTAAACACGGGCGGCGCGCAGGCGGTAAACGGCGGAAAGCATGGGGCACATTCGGCGCAGTCGGGGTTCGCAATCGTGCGCGTGGACGAGCGGCAGGCAGTGCGGATTGTGGGCGCCATCCACATCAGCCCGACGGGCACGGTGACCCAGGACGAGGACACGATCCCCACCAAGGCTGAAGTGCTGCCGGGCAAGCACTGGTTGAAGATCGTGCCGACGCAGACGCTGACCATCGGCGAGTATGCGCTGGTGGAGATCATTTCTCCGTCGGATATCAGCGAGTCCGTGTGGGATTTTCGCGTGGATCCAAGACTGGGAGACAATCCCGGGTCGATCGGGCCGATCCTGCGGCAACCGCGCGAACCGTAGGCGCATGTCGAAGACGCCGAACTATTCAGCCACAACCTTCAGTTGTTTCCTCCGGCGGCTGACGATAAAGTGCGCGAGCAGGATACTGGCGGAAACGGCGCTGAGGATGGCGTCGATGCCCGGCATGCCGCGCGGACCCCAGAGTGCATAGCCGCGGCCGTCGAGCCAGGTCATGTAGACGACTGGAACGTTCCCCACTGAGTTGATGATGGCATAGCGTGCGCTGCCGCTTTTGCCGGATCCGCCGAGAAATTCAAGAACGACTCCGGTGAAGAAGGCATAGCAGGCGCCGACAGTGAAGAGAAACAGAACGGTGCTGGTGAAGTAAACGGCCGGCCGCAATGGGCCAAGCGCGAGGATGCCCATTGTTGCCGCATTGATGAGCCCGGAGATGAGAAGACCGATGCTGGCGCGCACGCGGACGGGAATGAGCGAAGCGACGAATGCGCCCGCGGACATCAGGAGCGCGCCGCCAATGCCGTTCATCCACGCAACCTGCTGGCCGCTGACGCCGTAGTCGCGAGCCAGCTCGCCGAGAAGGCCGATCATGGCGCCGGAACCGCTGGGACAAGCGATCAGCAATGTATAGGGAATGGCTTCCCAACGAAGGAAGGTGGACTTGAATTCGCGCAAGATGAGCACGGTGGTCTGGCGCGCCGTGTGCTCGCTGATGACAGGCGCGCGCGGCGCCATCAGGGCGCCGAACGCGGGGAGCACGATCATGGCGGCGACAATCCAGCCAAGGGAACCGAGGCCCAGGCGGCCGGAGAGAGAAGCCAGCGCAAAGACGGCCACCGCTCCGATAGCCAGCGAACCGATTTGATAGAAGCTGCTGGCACGGCGGCGATTCAATTCGCTGCGAAGCGTGCCCATCATACCCCCGCATGCAGCGGGAGTGAGCACCGCGATTGAAGCGCCCAGAAACAGAAGGCCGACAGCCCATGCGGAGCCCAGGCGGGGCAAGTGGAACGCGCACAAAATCGTGGCCGCGGCAGCAACGGCGGTGAACAGGAGCCAGGTGCGGCGCTGGAACCAGAAATCCGTGATGGGGCCCCAGAGAAAATAAATCGCGTGCGGCAGAGCGATCAGGGCGCTGATGCTGGCGGCGCGGGCTGGATCTACGCCTTCATTACGCAGAAGAAACGTGAGCGCGCCGCCAACGAGGCCGAGGGAGATGACGGCATCAGGCGCAATGAGGAAGGCGAAAAGCCAGGGGCGTTCGCGCGGAGGCGGTTCGGGCTGGGTCTCGAAATCCGGCCGTAACGCTGGCGGCATGTGGGTCACCGGATTAGGAATTGGTGTGTGGCGAGTTGATGCCTTCGAGTGCCGTTTTCCTCAAGAAAACGGCGCCCTGCACACTGCTGAATTCCTTCACGTGAATTCCTAATCCGGTCTAGCCTAGCATGCAGTGCGTCTTCGGCCAGGTTTTTTGGGGCGTGTTGGCTGGTATTCAGGGACTTCGCCTACATGCGGCTTTTTCTCGATTTCCCCGTGTTGGGCGCTTGGCTGCTCTCGGCGCTGAATTCAGTGGCGATGAGCTTGCGGAGCCAGACATGTGCGGTGTCGTTGTCTCTCTGTCGATGCCACACCATCCGCAGGACGAACGGCGGCAATCCAAGGGGCTCGGGACAGGACCTCAGGTTGAGGCTTGCGCCGAATTTCCGAACAACAGATTCCTGGATGCAGGCCACGAGATTGCTTGACGAGACGGCGTGCAGCACGGAAAGGCAATGCGGGAGCGCCAGTCTGAGGCGCCGCCGCAGTCCTCTTGCAGCGAGCTCGTTATCGATCAGCCCCCATAGCTGATTGCGATAGATGACCGCGGCGTGATCCAGCCTGGTGAATCGGTCAAGCGTAAGTTTGCTTTTCCACATAGAATGACCGCGCCGCGCAATGACGACGTTGCTCTCTTCTGAAATCGATTCCATCACGAGGCCTGGGGACAGTTGACGCGCATCCGGAAAATAACCGATTGCCAGATCAAGGGCTCCGTTGCGAAGCTCGCTTTCGGGCACCGTGAACAACCAGTCGAGCCGCCGGGTTTGCATTTGCAGTTCGCCTGAAAGCATGGAGCGAGCGAGCAATGGAGCCAGGCGCAATTCCACGTCATCGCTCAGCCCGATCCGGAACCGGTGCGCGCTTATCGAGGGATCGAAGGAATGCGGAGCGTCAAAGGTCTGCCGAAGCTGCGCAAGAGCCGATCGTATGGGTCCGGCGAGTTGGTCGGCGCGGGGAGTCGGCATCATGCCCTGCGCAGTGCGCACAAACAGCGGGTCTCCAAGACGAGTTCGCAGCCGTGAGATGGCATTGCTGAAGGCCGGTTGGCTGAGCCCCACCTGTCTTGCGGCGCGGCCCACATGCCGCTCGTCGATCAGCGCTTCAAAAGCAACGAGGAGGTTGAGGTCGATCCCACTAATATTCACATCATGAATATTACATATTACACATATCCATTTCACAAATAGCCAGGCGATGTCTTATACCAGCAGTATGTTCACCCGTGCTGCTGCACTCCTCGCGCTCCTCGTGATTGCGGCAACTTTCACTGCGACTGCCGCGCCCGCTTCAGAAACACCCTCCCTTCAGGTCTTCAAACAATGGTTGGACGCCTTCAATTCGGGCGACTCAGCCCGGATTACCGCGTTCTGGCAAAAATACGGGCGCAACGGAGCCGATGATCGTGTTGCAGGCGATCTGCGCCTCCGGACCATGACCGGAGGGATGACCATCTACCGGGTTGAGGAAGATACTGACACTCATCTGGTGGCGTTGATGAAGGAGAATCGAGGCGTTTATTCCGAATCCACGTTGGATCTGGCTTCAGTGGACCCTCCCGTGATCGCAGGCATGATGGGGCGCCCCGTACCGCCGCCGGAGGGCTCGGGAAATCGAGCTGCAACGGACGACCAGCTTGCCGGTCTGGTGCGGGAGCATGTGGCTGCGATGAATGGGTCGGACGCCTTTTCAGGGGCAATCCTCATCGCCCACAACGGCAAAATCGTACTCGACCAGGCATGGGGCATGGCGGATGAGACCAACCGCATCGGGAACACGGTCGACACGCAGTTCTGCATCGGCTCCATGAACAAAATGTTCACCGCGGTGGCTATCCTTCAGCTCGTTGAACGCGGAAGGCTCGCGCTTGATAAGCCGATTGCCACCTATTGGCCCGATTATCCGAACCGCGACCTCGCATCGCGTGTCACGATTCGAGAACTGCTCAATCATACCGGCGGCACAGGAGACATTTTTACTCCGGAATACCAGGCGCATCGCGAGGACACTCGCTCGCTTGAGGATTACGTCAAACTCTTCGGCAGCCGGCCCGTCGTCTTCGAACCGGGCTCCCGCATGGAGTACTCAAACTACGGCTTCATCCTTTTGGGTCGAATCATCGAGCTTGTGAGTGGTGAGCCTTATCAGAAATACGTACAGGAGAATATCGATCAGCCCGCGGGAATGACGCGCACCGACTCGCGTCCTGAGGCCGACCGTGTCAGCGGCCGCGCGATCGGCTACACCTCTGGGCAGAACGGAATGGTGCCCAATACGGACGAGATGCCCTGGTCGGGCACCTCAGCCGGAGGGGGATATTCCACCGTCCGCGACCTCTTTCTCTTTGCTGAAGCTCTGCAATCCGGCAAGCTGTTGAATCATGAGCTTCTGCAGGAGGCAACGCAAGCGAGTCCCAAACGGCAGGACTATGGCATGGGTTTCTACGTCTTGCCGGATGGAGGATACGGTCACGGCGGTGGCGCACCCGGAATCAATGGCGAATTGCACATCTTGCCCCATGACGATTATGTGCTGGTCGCTCTTGCCAATCGGGACCCGCGAATGGCCTCCAATATGGTCGATTTCATCACCTCGATTCTGCCCGCCCACGATCTCGACTCAAATAATCCCGCTTCATAGGCTTTTGGAACGAAGAAATCGTTGACGAACCGGGGCCAAGGTGTCTGCGCGATTGTTTCCGTGTTCCGTTTCTGGACAATCGTGAACTGGCAGAAGCCGGCGCGCAACGCTCCCAAGATCCACGCAACTAACTGTCTTGACATGGCTTAGAGGAGGGGGCTTTGGGGGACGCGACTGGGGAATTGAAGACTGACCTGGTGCAGGCTCCCACCTATGCGGGATACCAAGACAATTCATACGTGGGCTAAGCTCAAAACCAATACTGCGGGAGAGCTATGAGCACGCCAGTGCAGGATTACTACGAATTCCTTCAAATCAGCCCCAACGCGGATGCTGAGACGGTCCACCGTGTCTATCGGTTTCTTGCGGCGCGCCTGCACCCGGACAACAACGAGACAGGACATGAAGAAAACTTTCGCCTTCTCAAGGCCGCCTATGACGTGTTGGCGGATCCGCGGCGGCGCGCGGAGTACGATGCCGCACGGGCCCGGACCAAAGCACCACCGGAACCGCTTGCCACAACCATCGATTTCATGGATTCCCAGGAAGGCGAGTTAAACCGGCGCCTGGCAGTATTGGCGGTTCTTTACTACCGGCGGCGGACCAACCCGACCTATCCCGAGGTTCCGCTTGTCGAAATCGAAGAGCGGATGGGCTTCCCGCGCGACTACCTGGACTTTACCCTCTGGTATCTGCAAAGGAAGGGGTACGTCACCAAGGCAGACAATGCGCAGTACACGCTAACGGTCGATGGCGTTGACTTTGTGGAGAAGGAGCGAGCGAACATTCCGACCCTGCACAAACTGCTGACCAGCGGTTCGGGATCGAGCGTAGAGGATCTGGCGCGAGCGCAACATAGAGAGGCGCCTGCTGCCGCGTCCGAGCCTGCTCCTGCTGCTACTGCTGCTGCTGCGCCGAGGCCAACCTTTGTGAGGCCCGAACCGAGGCAACCCGCGAGAAATCGCCCATTGGGCGCTCCCGGACCGATCATTCTGCCCGCTTCAATGAGCCAGCAGGAGGACCGGCGGAGCCTGAACCGGCCGGAGCGCCGCGTGGGCAAACCCGATCTCCGCGACAAAAAAGTGGAGCGGCGTTTTCATTTGACTGACCGGCGAGAGACGCCGCAAATCCAACCAACGCCCAGTGCGCCGCTACTCGCGAGCGGCGATTCCTAAAGCCTTCATTTTGCGGTAGAGGTGGCTGCGCTCGAGACCAAGCAACTCGGCGGCGTGGCTGATGTTGTTGTGAGCCTCCTCAATCTTTTTGAGAATATATTCGCGCTCGTACGCATCGCGCGCTTGCTGCAGGCTTGAGAACTCCTCAGTGGAGCGTGAGCCGGCCTTGTGCGTGAGCGGCGGCAGATGCTTGCGCTCGATGCGCAGAACCCGCGGATTCAGGATGAGAACGCGTTCGATCACGTTCCTGAGCTCGCGCACGTTGCCGGGCCAGTGATATTGCGCCAGCGCATCCAGAGCCTCCTCGGCGATCTCCACGCGCGGCCGGCCGTACTGACGGCCAAATTCGAGCAGAAACTCGCGCGCCAGGAGCGGAATATCCTGCTTGCGTTCGCGGAGCGGCGGCACGAAGAACGGCACCACATTGAGGCGGTAAAAGAGATCCTCGCGGAAATTTCCCTTGGCGATTTCTTCTTCGAGATCCTTGTTGGTTGAAGCAATCACGCGCACGTCGACGCGCAGGGGTTGCATGCCGCCGACCGGCGTAAACATTTGATCGTCGAGAGCGCTGAGGACTTTGGCCTGGGTCTTCAGGCTCATATCGCCCACTTCATCCAGGTAAAGCGTTCCGCCGTCGGCGCGTTCCAGGGTTCCTCGCTGTTCGGGAGGGCCGCCGGGTTGCGCGCCGTGACGATGGCCGAAGAGTTCGGCCTCGATATGCGCCTCGGGGATAGCGGCGCAGTTGAGCTCAACGAACACGCCGTCGCGGCGCAGGCTTTCGGCGTGGATGGAACGCGCGATGAGCTCCTTGCCGGTGCCTGACTCGCCGTAGATGAGCACGCGGCCATTGGTGGGGGCCATGAGCTTGATTTGCTGGCGAAGGGCCTTGAGCGGCACGCTTTCGCCGGTGAGCGCGGCGGCGGCGCTGAACTGGCGTTTGAACTCCTCATTCTGCGTGCGCAGACGGCGAGCTTCGACGGCATTTTTGAGGACGATGAGGGTGCGCTCAAGCGAGAGCGGCTTTTCAAGAAAGTCGTAGGCGCCCAGCTTGGTAGCCTTCACGGCTGCTTCAATGGTGCCGTGGCCGCTGATGATCACGACTTCAGGCCGCATCTCGGGCGTCAGTTCGCGGATCTCGGCAAGCAGGTCCAGCCCGTCGCGGCCGGGGAGCCAGATGTCGAGCAGCACCACGTCGTAGGGCGTGTCACGCAGCAGGACCATGGCTTCCACGGCATCGGCTGCGCCGGCAACACCGTAGCCTTCTTCGCGCAGAATCTCCTCGAGCGAGCTCCGTATCTCCGCTTCGTCGTCGACTACGAGGATGTGGTTCATGAAGCGACGCCCTTTACCGGTTCCGTCTCCGCTGCGCTTGGCTCATTCCCCGCGACTGGTTCCACCAATGGCAGGCGCAGCAGAAAACGCGCGCCCTTGGGGAC
>CAYYKV010000089.1:0-12216 GCA_964468605.1 uncultured Occallatibacter sp.
CCACGGAAGCGATGATGATGTCCGTCACCTGGCTGGGCGCCATGCCGTGCATCTCGAAAAGGTTGACGAAGAAGACGCCGTACTCGTCGACGGTTTGCGCGCGGTGCGTGGTCACGCGCCAGTTCGCGGCGAGCTCCGGCTTCTCACCATCGAGCTTGTAGAGGCCCAGCGTCGTATTCGTGTTGCCGACATCGAGAGCGAGCAGCATTTGTTCCTTGAGCTCCGAATCTCTAGCTGTCAGCTAGTCCTTCTCCGCGTCGCGCAGCCCGCCTGTTTGCACCGTGACGAGCCCGCTCGCGGTTGCGACGCGCAGAAACCCGTGTTCGTCGAGGCCGGCTGTAACGCCTGTGCAGGTTTGCGGGCCGTGCACTTCTACCTTGCGGCCGCGAATCCACGTGGAAGCCCGCTCCAGGCGCTCAGCGATGGTTGCGGTCGCCGCCGGATCAGCAAGCGCGGACGCCTCGCGCTCCAAAGATTTTAGCAGGGCAGCGAGGAGGGTTTGGCGCGAATTGTGTTTGCCCGATTCCAGATCGAGCGATGTTGCGGGCGTGGCCAGGCCCGGCGGAAAAACGCGCTGGTGCACGTTAATGCCGATGCCAAGCACTGCGTGCGGCAGACTTTTGGATTCGAGATTTGCCTCAGCGAGGATGCCGCCGGTTTTGCGTGGGCCGATGAGGAGATCGTTGGGCCAGCGCAAGTCGACAGTCAGTCCGGAGATGGCGCGAATGGCCTCGGCGGCGGCGAGGCCAGCGGCCAGCGGCAAAAACGGCATGCGCGCGGCGGGAATCTGTAGACGGAGAAGAACGCTGACGTAGAGCCCTTCGCCGGCGACAGAGATCCATCCATGATCGCCGCGACCGCGCCCAGCCAACTGCTCATCGGCGAAAAAGACCGAGCCGTGAGGCGCGCCATCGCGGGCAGCCGCGACGGCGTCGGCATTCGTCGATCCAGTGACGCGGGCAAAATGCAGCTTTCCGGCGAACACCGTGCCTGCGAGTTCGGCTTCAAGGGCGGCGAGATCGAACATCAATTTTGTGACCGCGTGAATTGTTGTTTTGTGCTCATTGTCGCGATCAAAGGCCGAACCCCTCATCGGCCCGGCCCATCCGCGGGCTGGCGTGGCCGGGCTCGGCGGCGATGGTCATGGAGATGTTGGCGGCGCGGGCGGAGTGGGTAAGCGCACCGACACTGATAAAGTCGACGCCAGTCTCCGCATAGGCGCGCACATTGTCGAGGACAATGCCGCCCGAGGCTTCAGTGGGAATCCAGCGGCCAGGCTGATCGGCCGTGCCGGCTCCCGCGGTCACAGTTTTGATGCGCTCGACGGAGCGGCGGACTTCGGCCGGCGTCATGTGGTCGAGCAGGATGGCTTCGGCGCCGTGGGCGAGCGCGTCTTCGAGCTCATGCGCCGTACGGACCTCGACCTGGACGCGCTGCGGAGGCCTGCGGCGGGCGAGCGCGCGGGAGAGGACCGCTTCAATGCCGCCGCCGAGGGCGATGTGATTGTTCTTGATGAGAATGCCGGAGGCGAGATCGATGCGGTGATTGGTGCCGCCGCCACAAAGGACAGCGTATTTCTCAAAGGCACGAAGGCCGGGAACGGTTTTGCGCGTGTCAAGAATGCGGGCATGCGTGCCTTGAATCGCGTCGGCGAATTGGCGCGTAAGCGTGGCGATGCCGCTCATGTGCTGGAGCAGGTTGAGAATGACGCGCTCGCAACTGAGCAGGACGCGCGCGTTGTGGCGAATGACGGCAAGGACCTGGCCGGCGTGGACGCGCACTCCGTCGAAGATCTCGGGATGGCTGACGACTTCAAAACGGGTTTGCGCCTCGGGGCTTTGGTCGAGCCGTGCGTAGATCTCAAAAAAGCGCGGGATGGCGCCGAGGCCGGCGACGACCAGTTCCTCGCGGGCGATGATGGAGCCTGTGGCGAGGAGATTGGCATCGATGGTGATATGAGTCGTGGCATCGATGGCGGCGCGGTCCTCCTGCAGGGCCTGCTCCAGTAACGCGTCGATGCGGTGGCTATTCCAATCCATGGTTTTCCTGCGGAAAAGAGTTCGTAGTTATTCGTTCGCAGTTCTCATTTCCCCGGGTTCAGCCCTTCAGCAGAGCACTGAGCGCGGCCTGGGCCTTTTCAAGCAGCAGGCGGGTTTCGGCTTCCTGCTTTTTTAGGCCTTCGACTACATGCGCTGGGGCCTTGGCCAAAAAGCCTTCGTTGCCCAGTTGACGCTCGGCTGCTGCCAAGCCTTTTTCGTACTTCGCAATGTCTCTTGTCAAGCGCTCGCGTTCGGCGGGGATGTCGATGATTTTCTCATGTAGTAGCGCGATGTCAGCGAACCCTATCGAACGCCAAGTAAGATCCTCTTTTGCGGACCCCTTCGTTTGCACGAATGTAATTGTCGAAATCTTGGCTAGGCGCTCAACAATTTCCGAGTTCTGACCTATTAGCTCGTTTGGATTCGTAGCGAAATCGCGAACGGGGCTTTCGAGAATCATCATCGGTACTGCGTCCTTTTCGGGAATACCGCGGTTCTTTCGCTCATCTCGGACCACGCTTATCAGATCTTGCAACAACTGCATCCCGAGCTGAGCGTGTTGATCCCAGGCTTCGCGTTCAAAGCTCGGAGCGGGATACCGGGTCAGCGCGATCGACTTCGCCGGGGGGTTGCCGTCGTAGACCGCGTACCAAAGCTCTTCGGCAATGAATGGCATGATGGGCGATAACAATCTCAGCGACGCTTCGAAGACACTGAGCAGCGTTGTCAGCGCGGCTCTGATTCTGTCTTTGTCGGGATGCTCCGGAAAGTCCAGGCGGATTTTGACGATTTCGAGATACCAATCGCAGAAACTGCCCCAGAAGAATTGATAGATCGTGTTCGCCGCATCGTCGAATCGGTAATTCTCAAGCGCCTGATTCACTTTTGCTGCCGTCGCGTTTAGCTCGGCAACGATCCAGCGATCCTCGAGCGGCGCATCGGCGGGAACACTGGGCATTTGGCCGAGTGTGGCTCGATCGACGGTTATGCCAACTTCCTCGGCTCTGTCGACGTTCATGAAAATGAACCGCGCGGCGTTCCATATCTTGTTGGCGAAGGCGCGATAGCCCTCGGTGCGAGCCACGTTGAAGGCAATGTCGGTCCCGGGCGAGGCCATCGAGGCCAGCGTGAATCGGACTGCGTCGGTTCCGTACTGCTTGACGATCTCGATGGGGTCAACGACGTTGCCCTTGGTCTTGGACATTTTTTCGCGGTTGGCGTCGCGAATGAGGGCGTGGATATAGACCTCGCGATAGGGAACTGCGTTCAGCAGCCCTCTGGACGAATGATCCGGCATAGGGACATCGCGCGAGAACCAGCAGCCGAACATGATCATGCGCGCGACCCAGAAGAAGAGAATGTCGAAGCCGGTTACGAGGAGCGAGGTCGGATAGAAGGCGGCAAATTCCGCAAGCGTTTCGGCGTTGATGTTGGGCCAGCCGAAGACGGAAACAGGCAGAAGGCCCGAAGAAAACCAGGTATCGAGAACGTCGGTCTCCTGCGTGAGCCTCTCCGACCCGCAATGTGCGCAGGCGGTGGGGTCTTTTTGGTTGGGCTGGGGCACCGTGATTTTGTGGCACGCGGCGCAGTGCCAAGCGGGGATCCTATGGCCCCACCAGAGCTGGCGCGAGATGCACCAGTCGTGGATGTTCGTCATCCAGTCGAGGTAGATCTTTTCGTAGTTCTCCGGCGTGAAGCGGATGGCCTTTTTGCCGTCGAGGTCGGGCCTGACGGCGGCAATGGCAAGCTCGGCCATGGATGCGGCACCCTTATCGGGCTGCTTATTGACGGCGATGAACCACTGCGTGGAGAGGCGCGGCTCAATGACGGTCTTGCAGCGGTCGCAATGACCGATGTTGTTGGTATAGTCCTTTACGGCCGCCAACAGCCCCTGCTCTTCGAGGTCGTGGACGATGTGTTTGCGCGCGACGTAGCGGTCGAGGCCGACGTAGGGTCCGCCTTCCGCGTTGATCTGGGCGCGGTCGTCCATCACGTTGATGGCCGCGAGATGATGCCGCTCGGCCAGCGCGAAGTCGTTGGGATCGTGCGCGGGCGTGACTTTGACAGCGCCGGTGCCGAACTCGCGGCTCACCCACTCGTCGAGCACGATGGGAATTTCTCGGTTGATCAGCGGCAGGCGCAGCTTTTTGCCATGGAGATGCAGATACCGCTCGTCCTCGGGATGGATGGCGACGGCCGTGTCGCCGAGCATCGTCTCGGGGCGCGTAGTGGCGACGGTCAAAAACTCGCCGGAATCCTTGCCGTCGGCGCCGATGACCGGGTACTTGATCTCCCACAGATGGCCCTTGTGCTCGGAGTGGATGACTTCAAGATCGCTGACAGCCGTTTGGCAGCCCGGGCACCAGTTGACGATGTACGCGCCGCGGTAGATGAGGCCCTGATGGTAGAGGCGGACGAAGGCTTCGCGCACGGCAACCGACAGGCGCTCGTCCATCGTGAAGTACTCGCGGCTCCAGTCGACGGAGACGCCGAGGCGCTTCATCTGCTCAAGGATTGCGCCTCCATAATGCTGCTTCCACTGCCAAACGCGCTCGACAAAGGCCTCGCGGCCGAGCTTCTGGCGCGTTGTGCCTTCCGAAACCAGTTGACGCTCGACCAGCATCTGGGTCGCGATGCCTGCGTGGTCAGTTCCGGGTACCCACAAGACCTTTCGCCCAAGCATGCGCCGCCAACGGGCAAGAATATCGATCTCGGTGTGCTCCAGCATGTGTCCCATGTGGAGGTAACCGGTGACGTTGGGTGGGGGCAGCAGAACGACGAAGGCCGACTGATCGCCTGAACTCTGGCTTAGGTCAGAGGGCTCGCCGGGAGTCGGCTGGACGAAGAGTTTTTCGCGGACCCAGTAAGCGGCCCATTGATCTTCGATGGCGGTTGGGTCGTATGCTTTGGGCAGGTCGTGAGGCATGGACTCGGTCGGAAGCCCCTCAAGAATGTGCGCCAACTCCCAATGTTGAAAGGGTTTTGCGCGAAGGGACTACTCCTCAGGTTAGCAGACGCAGGAGCGGCGAAACTCAGAGCGCGATGAGGGCGATGCTGAAGAAATGTGTTGAGTAATATCGTCAAAAGGAGCCGGACTACTGGTCGATGCCGAAAGTGAAGATCCTCCCGCCCAAATCGATCCCGTACTCCCCAGGCCCAAGAGGAGACTTGGGAGCCAATTTGTAGGACGATTCCCCAAATTTGGTAACTTCCACGGGAATACTGGGGATAAAATCTCTTTCCGGTTTCCAGCCTGCCTTTACCTTCACAAGATCGCTATAGCGGAAGTCCTTTTTCTGAATGAAGAGGTAAAGGCGTACAGCCTCTGGAGTCCCGGTCTTGAATACGAATTCCGCCTTTTCATTGGCGCCCAGGCGGAAGGAAGATCGCTCTCCGGACAATTTGATGCTGCCGGTAGAAGTTGTCCACCCAGGTCTACCCTCAGCTTTCCAATGTTCCTCGGGGAGCGGCTTTAGCGCCTGGCCGGACGAGTCGAGGAGATTGACCTCACCGATCGCCTCAGGTTCGGGAGGCTTGACCGTCGCGGATTGGGAGCCGGAGGTGCCAAACGAAAGAGTAAACAAGAGTGCCAGGGCCAGATTACGCATCAACCTGTACCCTCCTTGACTGAGGTTTTTCTTGATTCCGCCCGGAACGAATCAGGATACGCCTGCGGGCCAGCACGTCTTAATTCTAAGACAGAATATTTGTCGTTATGACCCCCTCGAAGTGGCCAGGAGGGAAGCTCAAAGTGGTTGGGAACCGGCGAAAGCACAAGCAAGAAAGGCCGCACTTAATTTAAGCGCGGCCCTTCGTCTCTCGATTCGATTCTTGACTCAGAACGGGTTCAGCTTGGCCAGACCCTTCTTCTTTTTCTTCTTGCTGGAGGAGTCTTCGCTCAAGTCGGCCTTGGGCTTTTTGGTTTTGCCGTTGGAAGCAGTCTCGGTGGTGGGCTGAGCCGGGTTCTCGCCGGGCTTGATGTCATTCACCTGAATAGGAGCCTCGACCGGCTTCTCGGCGGCGGGGACGACGGTGTTGCTGGGGCCGACTGCTGGAACCACAGCGTTCGGATCGGCGGCAACAGTGCCGCCTGATGCGGTAGCGGCCCCGTTGGGCGCGCTGACCACTTCAACGCCGACTCCAGTGCCTCCTTCGGGCGCCTGCATCTGCAGCGGAGCGGTGGAGGGCTGATCGCTTCGCGGCGGCTCGTTGGGGCCGGTGGGAGTGACGGCTGCGGCGGGCGCTGCGGGCTTGCCCTGGTTCACAGCCTCCATAAAGAGAGTTTTATTCTGGTTGGTTATGTCGGGAGCCAAAGTGCGCGTGGGATCGTCGAGGGTGGGTTCGCCCACATGCACAGCCTCAACCATCGTGGGACCACGCTTGATGATGCCGAGCATCGTGTCGGTAAAGTGGAGCGGCTGGCGGCTTCGTTCCTCTGCGTCGCTTTCGGCAATAGCAGCCTGCGTGGGTTCGGGAACGGTCCGGTTCATGGCTACCAGGCGGTCGCGTGCATCCTCAACGTGCGGCGCCATGGGATAGCGTGTGATCACCTTCGCGTAGGCTGCGGCGGCCTTGTCCTGGTAAATGGAGTGCATCCGCTCTTTGATGGCGCCGGGCAGGTTCGGAGCGATCTCGATGGCATGCGCCTCGCCGGCATAGGCGTCGCCAATGCCGATGAGCACCTGATCGCTCTTGGAATAGAGAGGATAGGAGTCGGTCACGGTTTCAAGGCGGGCAATGGCGGCGATGAAGTCATCGCGGGTCTCGTAGTAACTGCCGATCTGGAACTCGCGCTCGGCCAGAACCTCCTGCACATCGCGCAGCCTCTGCTTGGCGCGCGGGATGAGGGTCGAATCCGGGAACATGTTGATCATCTCCCGGTACTCTCTCTCTGCTTGCTGAGCGTTCGTGAAGTCGCGGTCGGGTTTCTCCATCTGCTGGTAATAAATGTCGGCCACCTTCATCTTGGCTTCAGCGGCTTCGGGGACATTGGGGAAGAAGGTGATGAAGTCCTCGTATTCGGCTTCGGCCTGAGTGAGCGCCGCGGAGCCGCCTTCCTTGAACCAGGTGTCGCCCACCGAAAGCTTGGCGCGCATGCGGTATTCCGACTCGGGGTAGGTGTTGAGCAGGGTCTGCAAGTCGAGGCGGGCCACGTCGTAGCGGCCCTTCTTCATGGCCACCATGGCCTTGTCGTAGAGCTCTTTGTCAGGCTGCTTGGACTGCACGCCTGCCAGAGGGTTGGCGTTCAGGTCGTAGGCCTTCTTCTGCTTTTTCTTGGTTCTGGCATCGGCCGAGCCCACGCCCAGAAACAACGCGACAAGTGCGACAGCGACAATCTTCAAAGACAACCGACTCATACTACCTCTTGGGAGGAGGACCCGCGCGCGGGCCATCCGCAGTTTGCAAGCGCTTTTCCAGAGCGGTTCCAGAGTTGCCGCACCTGGAGTTGCCGTACTTGGAAGCCACAACTGCCGAGTGGCATTTTCCTCAGGGAAATGCCACTTTGCACCATTCTGAAAATGACTCGTTAACTCTGGAATCGCTCTAGTGGATTTTACTCTTTCCAGCCGCTACTCTGCTGGCAATGATCCGGTCGTCGGCCTCTCGGGCCGCAGCCAGAAGCGCGCGTGCATCGCGCTCCGGCTCACCTCGGCCGAAAACGGCGTTCCCGGCGACCAACAGCTCTGCTCCGGCTTGGACGATGGCGGCGACGGTGTCGTGAGCCACGCCGCCGTCGATCTCAATCCTGAAGTCGAGGTCGAGATCGCTGCGGAGTTCGACGAGGCGACGGATCTTGTTCAGGGAAAAGGGAATAAACTCCTGCCCGCCGAAGCCGGGATTGACGCTCATGATCAGCACGTGGTGGACCATCGGCAGAATGTCGATGATGAGATCGACGCGCGTGGCGGGATTGAGCACTACGCCCGGCTTCATGCCGTGGTGAAGGATCATCTCCAGCGAGCGGTGCAGGTGCGTGCAGGCCTCGTAGTGGACGCTGAGCCAGTTCGCGCCCGCCTCGGCGAAAGCCGCAATGTACTCGTTGGGGTTCTCGATCATCAGGTGGCAGTCGAGCGGAAGGCGGGTACATTTGCGCAAGCTGGCGACCACAGGCGGACCAATGGTGATGTTGGGGACGAAGTGGCCGTCCATGATGTCGACGTGGATCGCTGCGCCGCCGCCGCGCTCGGCCGCGGCAACCTGGTCGGCCAGGTGTGCGAAATCCGCGGAGAGGATGGAGGGCAGCAGCTCGACCATAAAATTTGCGCGCAACTCCTTGCGGGGACAGTGTATCAGGCGGAAAGGTGCCGCGCTGGCTGCGGAGATTATGCTTGCGCTGGCGTTGGCGCCAGTGAGAGCGTCAGCACCGTGATGTCGTCCTGCTGCCCGAACTGGACAGCGGCGTCGGCGATCTGCTGGGCCGCGCGCGAGCTGAGTACGCGGGTGCGTTCAAAGCCGAAGAGCTCGCCCACGGCGTTGCGAGCCTCGACGACGCCGTCGGACAAGAACGTGAGCTTATCGCCCGGCGCGAGCTGGAGGGAGGATTCGGTGTACTCGGCGGCGGCTTCCACCCCGAGCGGAAGACCGGCAGGGACCTCGATCTCCTGGCCGTTGCGATAGGGCGGCAACTGGCCGGCGTTCGAAATCAGCAGAACTCCGGAGGGCGAGAGATCGGCGCAGAGGCAGGTTGTAAATCCTTCGATGCCGCTATTGCGGAGAGCTGCGTTCAGTTCGTTGAGCACGGCGGCCGGTCGAAGATCATCGCAGCGGTCGGCGGCGCCGAGCAGCAATGCTGAAGTGAGCGCGGCGGCAACACCTTTGCCGCTGACGTCGCCCAGCAGCACCCGCTGCGATCCGTTGGCGAGAGCGCGGCAAAGATAGAAATCACCGCCCACCTCGTGCGCGGGCAGAAAAGCCGAACTGACGGTGACGCCAGGCGCGACCAGCATTTTGTCGGGAATGAGCAAATGCTGCACCTGTCGAGCGGCTGTGAGCTCTCCGCGCATCTCGGCGCGCTCGTCGGCCGTGATCCGCTGCTGATGGAAGATGTAGCCGAACAGAGCAATCACCAATGCCGCGATGGCCAGCGACATCCAGTCCTGCACCCGGTTAGACCAGGTGTTGCGGTCAAAGATGACTTGCTGCAATTGGAACCAGCCTTCGATGCCGGCCCAGACGGCGCAGAGTGCGGCAACAACGCGCATGCGGCGACTGAGGCCGGTCCACGGCCAGAAGGCGACAAACGGTGCCGTGCACGCAAATCCCCAGATGCACCAGATGGGCTTGAAGCAAGTGACCTGTACAAAGAGCGAAAGAGGCAAAGCCCAGGGCGCGGGAAGAAAGACTGGCAACACCGAACCAAGGAAAATGAACACCGAGGCAGCAAAGACCACCCAGTAAATTGCCGGGACGCGCCGCTGGGCAAGAGCAAAGTTGGCGCGAACCAGCGCCCACGACTCAAACATCGAGAGGCCAAACAGCACGCAGGACCTCAATATGGAGTGGTTGCCTGGGCTGAGGCTGGAGAGCATCACGTTGAGCCGCGGCAGGAAAACGCAGCAGCAGTAGAGGCCGAGCCAGAACGCAGCTCTTTGCGAACGGTCAAAGAGAAAAAGTCCGAGAAGGAAGAGGCCGGCTACCCCAATGACCAGATAGCTGGAAAACGTGGGCACAAACTTCTTAAGGCTGTCGCCGCGATTGGCCTCGATGAGTTGCCGAATGGATGCGCCGTCGGCAGTGTAGACATAGGCGGGACGGCCCGGTGTCATACCGGGCATGAGCATTCTCTGAAAGGCCCGCACGGCGATGGTGTGCGTAGGATGGTCAGATTCGGAAAAGTTGGGATAATTCCAGACTGGCTCGTTATCGTCTTCGAATCGGCTCGCACGTTGGCCGTCGACAAATATGTCGGCCCGGTCGAATCCGTCCGTTCCAACAGCCAAAACCGGCTGCTGGATTCCGTGAGTGTCGAAGGTCGCCCGGCAGCGGACCCAGACAGCGTATGCGTCGCCAGTCTCGCTGAACTCGGTGTAGGGCTTCCAGCCGCTCGGGTCAACATTGGCGGCGGCCCATGCCGGATTGTCACCGAGCCTGTAAACGCACTGGTCGAAGGGAACCTGAGTAAGCTGCGCGAAAAGAGCGCAAGGCAGGGTCATGAAAAAGACGATCAGCCAGTTTCGTACTTGGCAACTTTGCATGAAAATCGACACGTCCTTCGACGAAGAGACTCGAACGAATCATAGCCCGTGCGGGCCGGCTCCGGCCATGGATTTTCCTGCGCGCCGATCAGGTCTAAGGCAGCGGAAGAATCGCTTTCGCGGCCACACGTCCCACTCCGCGGAGGATAGCCTTGATGGGCCACCGCTCTTCGGCGTCGAGGAAGAAGATCTCGCCGGCGCGCTTTGCTTCAGGACGATAGTACCAGCGCTTGAGCAGCGCAAGATGGCCCTGCCGAATGGTGGCGGACGGCGGGCTTTTTTCTGCCGAGAGTTCTGCGAGAGCGTCCTCGAGGCGGGATTCGAGAACGCCGCGAGCGAGCTTTTCTGCACCAGGAATCCGGTCTGATCCATGATCTTTGCTCGCTGTTCCCTGTTCTTCCGGAATCGGCTCAATCGCCAGCGGCTGCGCGAAGAGCGACGTCGAGCCGGACTGCTCATTCTGGATTCGCATTCCGAGGGTCGAAAAGGCAACCGGTCCGCGGAAACGGCCGCCTTCAAACAAAAAGACGGCAACTTCGTCAGGGTTTGCTGAGGCTTGAAGAATCACTGCGCGAAGTTGGCTCAGTGGGCGAACAATCTCGGCGGCGAGTGCGTGCACAGATTCAACGCGCTGCACTTGCGCATGGAGCGCGGCTGCGGTTTCAAATGCGAGATTCGCCGAGGCCTGGTCGCGTTCGGTGCGGAGCGTGACGAGCCGGCTTTCGCCGCGCGTCGCGAGAAAGCTTTCGACAGCAGCGGACTCTTCTGCGTAGCGCTCATCGGTGCAGCCCTTGAAGCAGGGCGCAAGGCACATCTTCATCTCGGAGTAGACGCAGCCGGGATAGCTCGGATCTGGCGCGAGCTCAAAGGTGCAGCGGCGCAAGAGAAACAGCTTGAGCATCTCGTCGGCGTAGCGTTCGGCGGCGATGCGCGACGGGAACGGCCCGTAAGCCCAATCCGATTCGCGCAGGCTCGGCCTGTGCGTGACCGTGACGCGCGGATAGGGATTGCTGCCGAGAAATCGGACGAAGGGTGGATGGCGAAGATGCATGCGCTCCAGTGCCTTCGAGCCAAATATCTCCTCTAAAAGAGAAAACTGCGCGAGCAACGACTCGAATTCAGAGCCGGTCAGTTGCCATTCGATGCGGCGAACGAGGCCCGCGAGATAGAGGCGGCGCGGATGCTTCGCTGAGGGCTGAAGCAGGCGGTCGAGTCTCGAACGAAGATTCGGCGTGCGGCCGATGTAAGGCTCAGCGCGAGAGTCGGCTCCAAATAGTGCAAAGACCGCTGCCGACTGCGGCAGCTCGGCCAGTGCCGCTTTCGGATCGGCCGGATCGAAGACAAGGGATTGCAACTCTTTCGGCACGGACCGCGGTCACCTCGTGGCGCACATCACAAGTACACGTGTTCAGAGTGATTTTAGAACCGGTCTCATCCATAGGTCTCGTCAACTCGCCGGATTCATGGGACCCGCCTTGTTAGCGGATCCCACACCTGCCCAACATCGAGCAACGGCAATCATGAGACCCGTTGCGCGGCGAGCTGCGTGGAATAAAGAATGTGATGCCCATGAAAGCAGTACAACCAATCTCAGCGACTCGCATCTGATGCAAGTGATACCGCAGTACGTGGAGGTGGTATCGTGAAACACTTTGAAGCAGTTTTGCTTTCGGTTTCTCTCCTTGGTCCTCCGATAAGTGCTCCGGCGATCCAGGTTCAGTCAACGCTGACGCAGCCCTCCCCAGCAAGCGCACCCGCGTCCGTCACAATTCCCGCAGAAACCAAGATTGAATTGGTTGTCACGCGCCCCGTGTGGGCGCAGTCCGCCAAGGACGGCGACACCATCTACGCGCAAACTTCGTTCCCAACCGTTGCAGGCGGCGGCATGGCGATCCCCGCGGGCACTTACGTGGAAGGGACCATTGAAAGCGTGACGCGGCCGACGCGCAAATTCGATCGCGCCGAGATTCAGGTGCTCTTCA
>CAYYKV010000090.1:0-12149 GCA_964468605.1 uncultured Occallatibacter sp.
GTGCGGTGAACCGGCAGGTTCTTCAACTGCACAAAGATCACCATGCCAAACAACAAGCCGCCCGCGCAGAACAGCAGTCCGATCGTCAGCAGGGCATGTCCGTTCATGCCCAGAAAATTCACGGTCGAAAGATCCGGCACCTTCAGGCTGGCTTCGCCTCCGCCCGACTGTTCAGTCTGCCCATAGGCGAGAGTTGGAAGCAGCAGGCCAAGCAGGGCCGCCATCGTTTTGTACGGCCTACTCACGAACACCTCTGCGCCTCTCTTGATGGCCGCGGAAATCCCCCGCAAATCTGCCGTCCCAATCTCAGACCCGATAACCTGCCGCGCAAAAAACGCAGCCACAACGAGCGAAATACCGCTTACGCTCAGAAAGAACTCCACCCAATTTGTGACAGTCACAAATCCTCCCAACTCTAAGGTTTTGAAGCTGCTGGAACCACAGCCCCGGATCCGACCTCTCGAAAACCCCGGGGAATTGCCACGGGAAGGCTATCATCCGGATACACCCCTGTCGAGTGATAGCTGTCACGCGGTCTGAGCGTACATTCCCGGCTCGGTTTCTTCCCATTCCGGCCCGCGCTCACAGATCGGTCCCACGATACAGAATCTCCGTCATCTGCCCACACCTTCGCGCCAGAATCCCACCAGTTTTCAGTTGTCAGATGAAGGATTTTCCCTCATGAGTTGTCCGGTTCCCTGAGTCCCTCAGTCCCTGGTCCCGGAGCCTGTCCTGAGCGAAGTCGAAGGATCCCCGCCTTCACTCCACCGGCACATCGATCTTGTCGCCGGGTAGCGGAGCCGTCATTCCCGGGCCGTCCTCGTCCCGTTGCTGCCCGTCCGGCAGTGGATGCAGTTTGAACAGCACCAGCACATTCCGGTACGGATCGTCGAGCGCGGGAAAGCTCGCGACCTGTTCCAGCGATTCATGCGTGTGCAGCTCCGACAGAATCACCGGATCGATCCCATTCCACGACGCGTACCAGCCCGGCTGGTAGCGCTCCAGCTTTTCCCCCAGGTCATCAAAGCTGATCTCGTCGCAGAGCGTAGGTAAATGAGTCATCAGCGTAATCTCGTCGCCGCTCACGGCCACCAGCTGCCGCTTTCCGTTCGGGTGCGTATCAATATATTGTGTCAATTTCTCTGCGGCATCCACCCACGTGTACTCGGGATGCGTTGCGTATTCGATGGTCTTCGCTCCGTGAACCGCGGTCGCGCACGCAGCAATGGCAATCAGGCACCAGCCGGCCCTTCGCGACCATCCTCCCTGCGCCACCAGCGCATTCGCCCCCAATGCCACCACGCAGAAAATCAGGAACGACGCCGCCAGAATGTACCGCGGCTGCGGATGGTTCTGCACCGTCATAAACAGCACCATCCCCGCCACTCCCAGCAGCGCCGCTCCGAACAACGGATCGCCCCACAGCTTTCTGCTCCATTCCGCGCGCCGCGTCAGCGCCGCCCCCACCACTAAAACTCCTGCCAGCGGCACAAGGCTGTGATCGATCCAAAGCAATCCGTGAAATGACCACCAGAACGCTGCCAGCGGCCAGGTATATCCATCCGGCAACCTAAAGTGACTCTGCACCACGAAGTACCGGTAGTCGGGCATCAAACCCATTCGGGCAACAATCCCCATCCACGCGCCATACACAAGTGCCGTGCTCGCCGCCGCCGCCAACGCGCATTCAATCGCCTTCCGGCGCTCGTGCCAAAGAGGCATCAGCATCGCCCAGCCAACCGCCGGTGCCAGAAACGCGGCCGTTGTCTTCGTCAGCACCGCCAGCGCATACAGCACCCCGATCCCCACCGATACCAGCACAGGCCGCTTCATCCGCGGCAATCGCACTGCAACATTCAAGATCGCCAGCATCAACGTCGTCTGCAGCGGCTCCAGAATCGCCAGCCGGCTGAAGCTGTAAACATAGGGACTCGTCACCACCAGCGTCGCTCCCAGAAGCGCCACCCAGCGCGGGTTCCCCGCGGATAGGTCCTCGTCCGCGGCGTGGGAGCGCGGTCCACGGTTGCGCAGCAACAGGTAGCTCAGCGCCAGGCTCGCGAAAAAGCACCCCACCGCCAGCCCGCGCGCCGCCTGCACGCTCACGCCGGTAAGAAAATAGAGAAGCCACTCCGCAAAAGGCCATACGGGAAGGATCACTGCGGGGTTGAAGTCACCCGCCAGATACCAGTTCCCAAACAGGTGCGCGCGCGCCGCGGCATCCCCGTACCACCCCTCATCCGTGTACTTCGCCCAGTCCATAGTCCACGGCGATCCGTTCGGAAAATCCGCCCTCAGGTGCCACGCGTACAGCGCCGCAAAGCCAATAATCGCGAGCACCCACACAGCTGTGCCCCAGCGCCGTAGCCCTTCTGCCCGCCCCGTTCGCGATCCCTCGGCGTCCACAACGCTCCCCTGCACTCGATCGGTGCGCCGCAAACGCTCCTCGGTTGGAGACTCCGCTGGCATTCCTGTTTCCTCAGATTCTTCAAATGAGCAAACTGGTTTTTTTGAAAAAATGAGCAAAGCTGGTTTTGGATTTCGCTTCTGCGTGGATTCCCATGAGTATAACGCGCTCCACGCCCGCTCCCGGCGAACCCGATAAACTCTCTCAGGCACGCCGAGCTAAAAGCTAAGAGCCAAAAGCTGCTTTCTTGTTTCCTTGGACTCTCGTTCCCTTGTTCCCTGGTTTGCTATTCCCCACTCCTTACTGGCTACTCCCTGCCATTCTCATGTTTTCCTCCACCTCGCCGATGAGAACTGTGATGGCTTGGCAGTTCACCTTTGCGTCGGAGTCGAGGCAGGTTGAGACCCATGCATAGTTCTGTTCCATTTCCCTCGCAGCCCTCGGCCTCCGGCCTCACGCTCGTGGAGCTGGATTCCTCCGCTGCCACCATCCAGGTCGTCGGCGTTAGCGCCGCATGGCGCAAGCTCCTCATGCAAGCGGAAATGGCTGCGCCCCACTTGCAGGTGGCCGCCATCGAGGGTGAGCACGGCGTCGGCAAGCATACGCTCGCCCGCTATCTCTTCAGCCGATCACCCCTCGCCGCCAATGCCTTTCAGCGCCGCGATGCCCGCGAATGGCTGGCCACCGACGCCGATCCCTCCACCCTCGCCGGTTTCACCTATCTCGATCGCGTCGACCTTCTCGCACCTCCTGGTCAGGGCCTGCTTCTCGGAGTCCTCAAAAACCTTCAGGACCGGCCGCCTGGCCGCGCCGTTCTGCTCGCCTCTTCGCAAACTTCGCTCCGCCAGATGGCCGGTCAGGGACTTCTTCTTCCCGACCTCGCATTTCGCCTCACTGCGATTCGCTTTGCCATTCCTCCGCTGCGCCAGCGCCGCGAAGACATCGCCCCGCTCGCCCAGTTTCTCCTCGACCGCATCTGCGCCCGTTATCAGCAACGCCCCCTCGTCCTTGGACCCGGCACGCTCGCCCGCCTCCTCCAGCACTCCTGGCCCGGCAACGTGCGCGAGCTGGCCGGCATCCTCGAGAACGCGCTCCTCCAGGCCGACAATGGCGTCATCCGTACCTCTGACCTCGCCCTCCCCGACGGTTTGCAGCCTTCCCTTGGCTCGCAATTCGACGCAACGTTCGCTGCCAACTCCACTGCCAACTTTCTGGCTAATCCCTGGGCCAACCCCTCAACCGGCTCCGCCCCAATGCTTGACCCGCAATCCTCCGCCCGCGCCGCCGACCTCTCACTCGACGCCGTCATCCGCCATCATGTTCAGTTTGTCCTCGACCTCAACCGCGGCAACAAGCTCCGCACCGCCCGCCAGCTCGCCATCAGCCGCTCAACCCTTTACCGCATCCTCGCCAACGAAAACTTGCTCGCCCGCTAAACGCAAAAAATCCCCGAGCGTCGGGCGCCATCATGCGGCCAACTTTTGCTCGGGGATTCTTTCGTCCTTCGAATCTCGATTCCGTTCAGATTCTCAGCCAGGTCCGCTCCGGCTGTCACACTTCTACTGTTGCAGCACCACCTGCTGGCCTTCCTTCACGCCGCTCGTAATCTCCGTCACCGATCCGTTCGACAACCCCACCGTCACCGGAATCTTGCGAAAACCCTCCTTCTGGTGGCTGTCGGGAATCTCGACGAACGCATTCTGCTTGTTGTCGTAAACCACCGCGTCTTCCGGAACGGTCAACACGCCCTTGTGCTCGTCCAGCAGAATCTCGGCGTTCGCCGTCATGTTGGCCTTCAGTTCACCGCCCGGATTGTTGATCGACACGCGAACTTCAAACGTTGTCACGTTGTCTTTCTGCACTCCCATTGGCGCAATCTTGGTGACTTTTCCGTAGAACGTCCGGTCGTGAAAGCTCTCCACTTTGATGCGTGCGGCCTGCCCCATGTACACGTGCGCGATGTCCGCCTCGTCCACCTTGCCCTGCACGTACACCTCTGACGTATCGCCTTCGGTCATGATGAGTGTGGCCGTCGACCCCAGCACCAGAATCGAGCTCACCGCGTCGCCGATCTCCACGTCGCGCGACAGAATCACTCCGTCCATTGGCGCAACAATCGTCGTATAGGACAGTTGCTCCTCCAGTTGTTGCAAACTGGCCCGGCTCTGCATCACCTGCGCCCGCGCTTGCTTCAGCTTGGCAGTGTCCACGCCAATCTGCGCCTTCGCCGAATCGCGCTTGGTCAGCTCCGCCAGGTAGTCGCGATTCGCGTCGTCCAGCGTCTGCCGGCTCACAATGCCGTCCTTATTCATCTCCAGGTTCCGGTCCAGCGTCGCTTTGTACATGGGCAGGTCCGGCGCCGCCGCGGTCACCTTATCCTGTTCGATGTTGGCCTCGTACGTGGTAACGTTGGCCTCGGCGCTTGCCAGTTGCGCTCGCGCTGCGTCCACCTGAGCCGAAATCTCCTGCTGATCCAGTTGTGCCAGCTGCTGGCCCTTGTGCACTCGGTCGTTTATATCCACATAGAGCTTTTCCACAATTCCTGAAGCCTTGGCCTTTACTTCGACCTTCGTGATGGGCTGGATGTCGCCCGTCGCCACCACGGACTTCGCCACGTCGCCGCGAGTCACCTTGGCCAGCCGGTTTGGGTCGATCGGATCTCCCTTTGCGAGGTGGACAAGAGCGAAACCTGCACCGATCACCACCAGGGCTGCCAGGCTACCGACAACAATCCAAAGCCGTTTATTCTTACGCGCTGCTGCCACTGATTCCCCCCAAAAAATCGCTCAGAAAACGCTGCTCTTCCTGCGGACGCTACCGGAACAAGAAATCTTCAAAAAGATTGAGACGGTGACTAACCACTGTTGTAACCCGCTCGCTTGTACTACGCAAGCCGGTGCATCACGGTTCCACAGTGACGCAAAACACCCGGAACTGGTTCCAACAGAACCCCTCTGGGGCCAAAGCGCCGTTTCCTGCATGCGGCCATCCCCATAAGCGGGAACCTCTTCCATATCTTCGTCGTATTGTTCATATAAGGAGCAATCCAAGCCGGCCTCGGGCCGTCTTATTGTCATGCGCAGCTTTTCTGACACTCTCGGGCAGGTTTTCCGCGCCATGATGGCCAACAAGCTGCGGAGTTTTCTCACCATGTTCGGTATTGCATGGGGGGTCGGCTCGCTGCTCGTCCTCGTGGGCCTCGGCGAAGGCTTCCGCGAAGGTCAGCACAAGCAGTTATCTCAGTTCGGTGACGATGTCGTCATGATCCAGAATGGCACCATCCCCGCCCTGGCTAACCAGCACACTGGCATGCGCCCCTATGAGCTCACTCTAGGCGACGAGGCCGCCATTCGCCGCCTTCCTGAGGTGCGCGCCGTCACCAGCGAGCTCGGCCGATCCGACCTCTATGAAGTCAGCCAGTGGAGCAATACCTCCGCCCATCTGGGCGGAAATGAACCCAGCTACACGGTCGTCCGTTACCTTCCCATCGCTGCCGGCCGCTTTCTCGATGACGAAGACGTCCGGGATGCGCGCCGTGTCGTCTTCATCGCACAAAAATCCGCCTCCATTCTCTTTCAGGGGCGCCCCATGGTTGGCCAGACCATCACCATCAACGGAATCGGCTTCACCGTAATCGGCGTGGGCGCTAAGGTCGGCCGTGGCAACAACACCTACGACGACGAAAAAATGTATATTCCCATCACCACCATGCAGGAGTATTTCCCCCTCAAGGGCGACAACATTCCGCAGGATGCGGTCAACTCCATCCAGTACAATCCCACCATTAAGAACGACAATACCGCGGCGGACATTGCCGTGCATCGCGTCATCGCCCAGCGCCACGGCTTCGATCCTTCGCTCGCCGACGCCTTCAACGAGTTTGACACCATCACGGAATCGCATATCATCAGCACCATCTTCACCGCCATGGACATCTTCCTGGGCAGCGTCGGCGTTGTCACTCTTGCGCTTGGAGCAGTGGGCATTATCAACATCATGCTTGTTTCCGTGAGCGAACGTACCCGCGAGATCGGCGTCATGAAGGCTGTCGGCGCCACCAAGCGCAGCATCATCGCCCAGTTCTTCTGGGAGGGCCTCTTGCTCACCGGCATCAGCGGCCTCATCGGTATCGGTGTGTCCTGGGCGTTTATGGCCCTCTTGCAGGCCGCGCTCACTGACAAGATTCCCGGTTTCGATCCGCCGCGCATCGTTCCCTGGTCCGCGGCGCTCGCCCTTGGGTGTCTCACCCTCAGCGGAATCGCTGCCGGCCTCTACCCCGCCAGCAAAGCCGCGGCCCTTGACCCGATCGAAGCATTGCGCCGGGAGTGAAAAATGCAGAATCCAGCCTTCAGCTCTGAGCCGCGAAACCAACGGACGAGCTGCTAAATAAAGGCTGAGAGCTGAAAGCTTGGAGAACCATCATGCTGAAAGACATTCTCGCCCAGGCTTGGGAGGCAATGCTCTACAATCGCCGCCGTACCGCCATCACCACGATCGGCATGGCGTGGGGCATTGCCACCGTCGTGCTCCTGCTCGCATACGGCAACGGCTTCTCAAACGCCATTGAGACCATCTTTGCCCAATGGGGCACCAACACCATCGGCTTCTTCCCGGGCAAGACCAGTCAGCAAGCCGGCGGTGACAAAGCCGGCGTCCAGGTCCGCCTCAAACTCGACGACGTCGATCTCGTGAGTGGAGTGCTGCCCGAAATCATTCACATCTCGCCGGCCGAGTATCTTGACACCACCGTGCAGAACGATCTGCACACCTACACCTGGACCGTCGTCGGCTCTCGCCCTTCCTACGCCGACATCGTCAAGCTCATCCCCGATCAGGGCCGCTTCTTCAACGGCGCCGAGGATGACCAGCGCGCCCACGTTTGCGTCCTCGGATCTGAAGCCAAAACCAAGCTCTTCTCCGGCGGCTGGGCAGTCGGCGACACGATCCGCCTCAACGGCGTTGTCTTCACCATCGTCGGCGTCCTTCAGCCCAAAATGCAGGAGACCAACGACGACATCAATCGCACCGTCTATATTCCCTTCAACACAATGAGCGATCTTAAAGACACCACCTACCTCGACGGTGTCTGGATCGGCTATCACGGCGACTACCAGAAGATCGAGAAAACCATCCGCGATACCCTCGGCGCCGCCCACCACTTCCGCCCTAGCGACCACGATGCCCTGCATGTCGCTAATTTGCGCACTCAGCTTCACCAGTTCCAAATTCTTTCGTTCGCCCTGCAGGTCCTTCTCTCTCTCGTCGGCGCGCTTACTCTCGGTATCGCCGGCATCGGGCTCATGAACATCATGCTCGTCTCCGTGCAGCAGCGCACTCGCGAAATCGGCGTCGAGAAAGCTCTGGGCGCGCGCAAGCGCCACATCCTCATCCAGTTTCTTGCCGAGGCTCTCGCCATCACCGGCGTGGGTGGCCTTGGCGGCATCGCCCTCGCCTGTCTCGTCTCCGTCATGGTCGGCCGCATCACCTTTTACAGCGCCATCGCCAAGAACGCCCAGTCCGCCGACATCCGCCTCATCATCACTCCCTCCGCTCTCATCGTCTCCACCGTGATTCTCGTCATCACCGGCCTGGTCAGCGGCATGATCCCAGCCATACGCGCCGCCAACCTCGATCCCATTGAGGCCCTCCGTTACGAATGACCTCGTTACGCGATAATCTTGTGATGAGGGCCATGGCGAGCCAACCGACTTTCAATCGTGAATCCGTCAAAGTCTCCGCCGGTCCGCGTCTGCGCATCGCCATGATCCTCGCCATCGTCGCTGACGTCCTTCAAATCGCCATTCTTCCCTGGGTCATTGAGGGCGCCGAGTCCCCCGTCGACGACATCCTCGATCTCTCCGTCGGTGGCCTGCTCACATTCCTCCTCGGCTGGCACTGGGAGTTCCTGCCCTCCTTCGCCGCCAAGCTCATCCCCGGTGTCGACCTCGTCCCTCTCTGGACCCTCGCCGTCGCTAACGTCTATCGCAAATCCCGTGCGCAGGTCTCCGTCAGCGCGGCCGCTCAAAATCCGCCCCACGCCGGAAACGACACGTCAAATTCTTAGTGAGAAACCGGAAATCGGCCTGAGCTACCCGTCGGCTTTGGCTGCGGCCCTGGCCTGCTTCTGCCACTTTTGCACGTTCACCCCCATCGCCAGCAGCCACAGCATCAGCAATCCCTCCGCCGCCACGCCCAGCACTTCAATCCCAGTTCCTATGTGTTTCGCAACACCGGGAATCAGGAACGTCAGCCAGCCAATTCCCGCCAGAGCCATCAGCGCGCCAAGAATCCGCGGCAGGAACTTCGACCCTAGGATGAGGATTCCGAGCAGGAGGCAATACGGCCCGAAGAAGAACAGCGCATTCATGTGGTAAGTCGGCAGGTGGAAGACGCCGAGCGACCCAACCACGCATCCCGCAAGGCTCACCACCGCCGCCACAAGCGAGAGCTTCTTGTCTACCGGCTTGAACAGGCCATAGAAGAGCAGCGAAGTGATCGCATAGAGCACGAACGCCAGGAAGTTGCCTGTTTTTCCCGCGGCATCAGAAACGTGGCTCTGCACGATCGTCGTAATGATCGTTGTCGCGAAATACGCGAGGTAGATGGCGCCCGTGAGCCGCGCCATCGGACTCCGCTCTGTCTCACGTGCCTGCTTCGGCATCGTAGGCCTTCAGGCGGCGCCATGGCGTCGCTTCGCTAACCCCGCCAACCCCACTAGCGCCGCTAACTCCGCTGCTTCGCCGCGCCCTTCATTGAGCTGGGGTCACAGCCACAATACCGCAGTTCACGCTGTTCACGCCCTGCACGATCTGCCCCGCGTTAAATGGTGTGAAAGTGGCGTTGTTCCCGGCCACAAGCGGTGGGTTGCTCAGCGTCAGGTTAATTTGATTCTGCGCCAGAACCGCCTGGTTCGTATCGTATTGATCGCACTCCAGCACCGCCGACTGAATGGCGACGGTCGACCCGTTCACCCATTTCCCATTCTGCACCTGGACCATGCCGTTGGCTGGCTGCTCTGTGCTGCTCCACTGCTGCGCTTGCACCAGTGCAGCGTTCGGTCCACCCGGCCCAGGACCTCCCGGCTGCGCCGGCGCTGCCGGCTGAGGAGTAACTCCGCCACCCGGCTGCGGCGCGGGCGCCGGCGTCGGGGCCGTCGGCTGCGTCGTTGGCGCTGTCGCCGGGGTCGTAGTCGGCTGGTGGTGCGTGTAGTAGTAGTACCCTCCACCAGCGACGACGATGGCGACCAACCACAACATTCCGCTCTTCTTCGCGGGAGCCTGCGGCATCGCCACTGACATCGGAACCTGCCCCGGAGCCACAAAGGGTATTTGACCAGGCGCGGCCTGCGGAGGCGCCGCATAGCCCTGTGGAGGAGGTGCCATAGGCTGGGCTACCGGAGCTGCTGCTGATACGCCGGGAGCCGCCGCCGTCACATCGTTCCCGCACTTCACGCAAAAGCGCTCATTGCCTTCCAACTGTGCGCCACACTTGCTGCAGAATCCTGCCATACTCTTTCTCTCCTCTCGAATGTCGCCCAACATCCCGGTTCTCTGAAACCTGATCCCTGGTTTTATGCCACCGGGGCCACCGGCACTGGACTCATGGGCGGCCTTACCGTTCCCAATCCCAGCGTCGCTTCTACATGCTGCAGTGTGTGTTCCAATTGCGCCTTCTGCATGTCTCTCACCTGGTGCAGGCCTTGCTGGATCATAGTGAAGACCACGTACCACCCGATTACGGCAACGGCGCCCTCTCCCACCCACTGGATCACGGCGTTGCTGCTGCCGGCGGCCAATGGCGAGTCCCAAACCTCGTGCAACACAACGGGAATCAGGAATGCCCGCAGGAACCGGCCATCCAGCAGCATACTTGCGCTCGCCGGCCTGTCCCCCTTCACCCGAAAGAATGCGCCCGCGGAGATCGCCGTAAACATCGGGTGTCCGAACGGAGATAGAAGCGCGCGCATGTTCAGTTCGCTGACCACGGGTTTCAGCAGGGTCTCCAGAACCACCGACAACGATACGCCCTGCGGATTTGCGGCGATAACTTGTTGCAACCCGCCACCCTGTATGAACTGCAAAACCACATCCAGCCCGTAGCCCAGCGTCTCTGAGCACGCAAAACCGGCGCCCACCGCCGCCCCGAACAGGACCCCGTTCAGTTGATATGGGTAGCGCGTGCCCCGCACGCTATACGTCACAAGAATCACCGCCACCAACTTCGAGGTCTCCTCCACGATCCCTGGTAAGTTGCCGAAAATGGGAATCAAATACCAAAGCGTAGCGAACACGATCGAGAGTCCGCCGCCCACAACGAACACCTCGATCAATTTAGCAATCGAAACATTGCGTGGCGCGTTCATCTCCCAAAGCAGCGTCATGGTCGCCACCGGCACCGCGAATGTTGCCAGCACGATGATCGTGATCATGACCTTTTCGTTCAGGGTGTAAAGGAACAGCGCGTAGACCACTGCGTAGGCAATGGCCAGGCCCGCCAGCACGCGGAAGAACATCCACGGCTTGGGCCAGTTCGTATCGACCAGCTCGAGTGGCGGCGTCGTCCGCGGCGAGCCCACACTGAGGTAGTCTTCGATCGCATCCTCCCCGCGCTTCGTGAAAGTCTCTTTGAAAAGATCTCTCAAGCTGAATCCTTCCAGCTTGTCCGTCGAGGCCAGCTGCCGGATCTTCGACTCCAGTCCCGCCATAACGCCCATACCCGAATGCGCCGATCCTTGCGCGGCCGGTACGTAATAGACCTGTTGTGGCCCTCCCGGATACGCCTGGTACACCATGGGCACCATCCCCGGTGGCGGCTGCGGTGGTGCTGCGGCATAAATTGGCGCCGGTGCCGGAGGAATTGGGGGCTGACCCGCTGGAGGAGCCGCCGCCGCTGCCGGAGTCGCCGCTTGCGCCGTCAGGTCGTTCCCGCACCTCGCGCAGAAACGCTCGCTGCCTCCCGACGGTGCGCCACACTTGCTGCAAAATGCTGCCATATTCTTTCTCCTTGACTTTCGTTCCCTGTCTACTTCTTCACTCGTTCACTGCTCGCTGAAATCTGCTCCCTGCAGTGCACTCCACAAATGCGTTATCTGCTTCGCCCTCGCTTGCTTCTGGCACTTCCCCACGTTCACGCCCCTCGCCGGCAGCCACAACATCAGCGATTCCTCCGTTACGACGCCCAGGGGTTCAATCCCGACTCCCGCCTTTTCCACGACTGCAGGAGTGAAAAACACCCGCCTGCCCAATCGCGCCTGCACCTTCCCCACGCCCAGGATGTGCCGGCTGCCCCATGTCCCGATTTCGGAACATGGGATACCTCGCTGAATCAGTCCCAGGCTAAAGCGCGAGGGCGCCCCATTCTCGCTGCCAGGCGCGTCGTCCTGCAGCCTGCCTCATTGGGCTGGAGTCACAGCCACAATGCCGCAATTCACCGTGTTCACGCCCTGCGCGATCTGTCCCGCGTTGAATGGTTGGAAGGTAGCGTTGTTCCCGGCCACAAGCGGTGGGTTGCTGAGCGTCAAGTTGGTCTGGTTCTGCGCCAGAACCGCTTGGCTCGCGTTGTATTGGTCGCACTCCAGCACCGCCGACTGAATGGAAACAGTCGACCCATTCACCCATTTCCCATTCTGCACCTGGACATAGCCGTTGGCTGGCTGCTCCGTGCTGCTCCACTGTTGCTGCTGCACCAGCGCCGCGTTCGGTCCACCAGGCCCCGGACCTCCCGGCTGCACGGGTGTTGCTGGCTG
>CAYYKV010000091.1:0-12070 GCA_964468605.1 uncultured Occallatibacter sp.
CAGAACCGTATTTGCGGGCTCGCATCGCTGCCTGTGCGCTTCGTCACACGTTTTCGATAATCGTGCTACCCACTTGCCTGGATTGGACATACAGCCGGGTTCGCGGACGATTCCACTTGAATTTCAGGGTTTACGCGACGTTTTTGCAGGAGTTCGGCGCTGCCCCACTGTGGCCTTTCCCATCGCTGGTAGAGTGCCGCGCGGAAAGCCTGTCGACCGGCGCACCACAAGACGCGTCGCAACCGGCCATTCTTTTTGCGCGAACTGGGGGTGGTCCGGCTCAATGCCCGCGCGCAATGCCTGCACCGCCGCAGTCGCCAGCTCTTTGCACGACATCTGCACGGTGGTCAACGGAGGCAACATGAACTGGGCCAGGTGGATGTCGTCGAATCCCACCACGGAAATGTCCGCCGGAACCTTGAGAGTGGTTTCGTCAAGTGCGTGCAGAACGCCGATCGCGGTCATGTCGTTGGAGCAAATGACCGCCGTGGGCAGCTCGGCTAGAGCGATCAGCCTCTCCATGGCCGCCTTGCCTCCTTCCATCTTGTGATCGCCTTCGACGATATAGACGCCGGGCACGGCGAGTCCGAGCTCGGTCATTGATTTGCAGAATGCATCGCGGCGAGTGACGGCGGTGTGCATCCGGAGCGGCCCGCTGACAAAAGCGATGCGACGATGGCCGAGCGCCGCCAAATGCTGCACGGCCTCGCGAATCCCCTCGCCATAGTTCACTTTCAGCACGCGAACGTTGGGCGATTTCGGTCCCGCATCGGCAAAGACCAGCGGAAACTCGTGTCCCACCAGCTTGTGCACCTGCTCTTCTTCAATGCCGAAGGTCATCACGGCTATGCCGTCCACGCCTCGCTGCAGCATACGGCGAATCAGCGCCTCGGTCCGCTCCGGATCGTTGCTGGTCGAGCCGATCATGACTTCGTAGCCCTGCGCTACGGCCAGGTTCTCGAACTCTTGCACCAACTCCGGGAAAAACGGATTGGTTAGATCCGAAACGATGAGGCCAAGGATGTGGCTGCGCCCTGACACCAACGCCCTGGCCTGGGGATTGGGCTGGTAGCCGATCTCTTCCACGGCCTTCCTAACCCGATTGGCCAGAACTGGATCCACAGTGGAGACGCGGTTGACAACGCGCGATACCGTGGCGATGGAAACGCGGGCGCGCTTGGCCACGTCGTGGATGTTGGCAGTGGAGCGGCGGCGCATTCGTTGAGCCTTGCCGGTTCGTCTCATGGGCAACGACGATTGTACCCTTTTCCGGGCTTTTCTCAGGAGAGGCGGAATGGAAGGACGCGGAAAACTCCTTCGCATTCAACACTTTTTGCCGGTCGTGCGCCCACGCGTCGTCATTCGAAAGCAGAGAACAGACGAGTTCAGGGAAACGATTACCTGGTGTGCAGTAGGCCCACTACTGGGCGTGCTGGTTTCGGCTACGGATGGCTTTGCGCTCCGGCCATGACCTCGAGCCCATGACGCAACAAAGGCAGAATTGCCTCCAGGCTCTCTTCGGCGCCGCGCCGGCTGCCGGGTAGGTTCACGATCAACGTATTCGCCCGCAGTCCCGCAGCACCTCGCGAAAGCCGCGCATAGGGATTGCGCTCCGCTCCCTTCGTGCGCATCGCCTCAGCCAGTCCCGGCGCTTCGCGATCGATCACGCGCCGCGACGCCTCGGGCGTCCGGTCGCGCGGACCCAGGCCGGTGCCGCCCACGGTCAGCACCAGTTCCGCGTTCGCCCGCACCAGCTCTTTGAGCGCCGCCACAATCCCGTCTTCGTCGTCGCTCACGAGCGACGTTCGAATCTCCGCCTGCGGCCACTCGCGGCTCAGCAGCGTGGCCACGGCCGGGCCAGCGGTGTCGGCCATCAGCCCCTGCGAGCAGCGGTCGGATATGGTGATGACGGCAAGCAGCATGAGGCGATTGTAAGCGCTACAGCGGTTCCACAATTGCAATGGCCACGCCCCCGACCGCCAAGGGCCTTTTTCATTAAGAAAAAGCCCCCTTGCAAGACCCCAGATAACGCACACGAATTGTGAAATCGCCTTCATTTTCCGGCGGCGGGATTATCCGCGCGCCTCTTCCCATATCCGCACCAGCAGCGCTCCCGTGTCGTGGCGAAAGGCCACCGACAATACGTCGGCCGTACGCGGCCCCATGTAGAGTCCGTCTGTCGCCACTGAGGATTCGGGCACGTCCATCGAGCAGGGCCGCGGCAGCGATGTTTTGATCACTCCCCCAAGCATGTTGGCGATCTCTCGAGTCGCGTCGAGCGCGTCGGCCTTCGTTACTGTTTCAACGGGCTGCATGAGCATGGCTGCAGTGGCGGCCAGCGCAAGCGCTTCCGCCAGGCGCACTTCGATGCGTCCTTTCCACATTCCGTTTAGGCTCACGCTGCCGATCAGGTGCCCCGCCGCCACGCAGAACTCCTCGGAGCCTGCCACCGGCTCCAACCGCATGGCGATCATCGGCTCCCAGAACTGGGCGTTGGCCTTCACAAGAAACGCCTCGTCCAGCTCGGCCCACATGAGACAGCCCTCACCCTTTCAGCCCGCTCACCGCGAGCCTTACGGTATATCGGTCCATTCGTTCAAAACGATGAAGCCGGCGCAGGACGAATCTTCGATGGTAATTGGGAGCCTGATTCTGGCAACATTTGGCAACCAGAGAGTGATCTAAATCACATTCCGTAGTGCGCTCCGGCACATCACGGCCCTTGACTCGGTGACACGCTTTCCGGTGTGAGGTGTTCGCCATGCAGGCTTCCGATTTGGGCCGCTGGACGCATCCAGCCACGATTCTTGTCGCCACCGACCTAAGCGATCTGGACCATCTCATGCCGTTTGCCCTGGAACAGGCGGGTGAAATCGGGGCGCGCCTTATTCTTCTGCATGCTCTTTCTTCCTCCGCGCTATTCAGCGCCGACGCTTCGGGAATGCCGTACTTCGACAAAGGCAGCGCACTCGAAACCGCGCACGAAATGCTGCGGCCATGGTGTGAAGTGGCCGCTCGCCGCGGCATCCGTTGCGACGCGCTGGTGCGCGAGGGCCACCCCACACAGCAGATTGCAGCCGCCGTCGGTCAATTCAAAGCCGACCGTGTGCTGCTCGGGACACGGAGCCGGAGCAAGATCGGCAAGCTGCTCCTTGGCTCTGTTGCAGAGCAAGTGCTGCGCTCGGTCTACCTCCCGGTCATGACCGTGGGACCCGAGGCTCATCTCCCGGTGGCCAGAAATGGAGAACGCGTCGTCCTCCACGCCACCTCACTCAGAGAGACCTCTCGCCCGAGCGCAGCGCTTGCCTGCCAGATAGCAGCCACCCAGAATGCAAAGCTGGTCTTGCTCCACGTGCTTCCGCCCATCGAAGTGATGGAGCGCAGACACATGCCCACCGGGCTGGATTCGTCGGCCATGGTCGAGTTGCGCATCCTGGCTGAGGAAACTGGCACTCGTTGCTGCTCCTCCGTCGAGCCTGTCGTCCTTCATGGCAATCCATCCATCGAGATTCTGGCTCTGGCTTCGGAGCGGCGCGCCGGCCTGATCGTTCTCGGCGCCACGCACCGCCTGGCCCTGGAAAACCTGACCCGCGACCGCACCATCTATCGCGTGCTTGCCCACGCGCGATGCCCCGTGCTTACGCTGCGTGAGCCGCAGGCCCTGCCCGAAGAAGCTCTGGCCAGTGCCACAGCGGCTCATCGTTAGGGCGTTTTCGACTCACTTGTTAACATCGCCGGCATCCCGCACTCAATTAAGAGCAGAATCGAAAACGCTGTGAGGCACAATCGTCCCACTCAACTGCCGTGGATTCGCGGACTCGGGTTCTTGTTTGGCGGGGCAGGTTCAGGTGAAGTTCTTCAGACGCTTCAGGAATTTGTCCTGCAAGTAGTGCAGTTGGCGAAGGCGAGCCAGCCCCTCGGGATTTGGGCCATCGGTCTGGGATGCGACGATATCCGAGGCCAATTCATGAACCTGCCGGTGCAGGCTTTCAATCGCCAGGATTCCCGATTGCGTGCCGCGCGACGACTGCTTTTCGCCCTCCAGCCACATACCCACGCGGCATTGGCCGGCATCGAGCGGCGGCGGAACGGCGCGTCTGCCTTGCAGGCAGGCTTCCAAAGCTCCCAGCCAGGCGCGGTGCTCTACGGTGGCAAACAGAACTTGCCGGTTGTCCGCGCGAACCACAGGCACTTCGGCCCAGCGGGGATCGGGACGCCATGAAGCAGCCCACGCCGGCAATTCGCGCGCGGGCATTGACGCCGCAACGCCGAATCCCTGGGCCAGATCACACCCCATTTGCAGCAGCATCAAGCCGTGTTCTGCTGTCTCCACTCCCTCCGCGATCACCTGTCTGTTGAACGCCGCCGCCAACCCCAACACGCCCTCCAGAATCGTCAGGTTCTCCGGTTCTTCCAGCATGTCGCGCACAAAGCTCTGGTCGATCTTGAGTACATTGGCGGGGAGACGCTTCAGATAGGTCAGCGAGGAATATCCTGTTCCGAAATCGTCGAGGCCAATTGATACGCCGATCTCCCGGCAAGCCGCCAGGACCTGCGAGGTTCGCACGACGTCCTGCATTGCGCTGGTTTCCACCACTTCCAGTTCCAGGTTCGAAGGCTTTACTTGCGGATGCGCTGCAAGCCTTATGCGCAGGCGATCAGCGAAATCCGGTTGCTGCACCTCGATCGCGCTCACGTTGACGCTCACAGGCACGTGGAAGTCCTCCGCCTGCCACGATTCCATCTGCTGGAGCGCGCTCTCCATCACCCATTCGCCCAGCTCGACGGCCAGCGGGTGATCTTCAATCACCGGTAGAAACATGCCCGGCGGCAGCAATCCCCGCTCTGGGTGTTGCCAGCGAATAAGGGCTTCGGCACCCACCACCTGGCCGGTGCGCATATTCACTTTAGGCTGGTAAAAGAGTACGAATTGCCGCGCAGCCAATCCCTGGCGGATGTGCTCAATGTTCTCGAGCCGGTCGCGAACAATCAGGTCCTGGCTCGGATCGAACATGCTGAAGCAGTTGCGGCCGGCCAGCTTGGCCTGATACATCGCCTGTCCGGCCTGGCGGAGAAGCACGTCGGCGTCCACGTCCCCCGCTTGCGGATAAAGGCTGACTCCGGCGCTCGCTGAAACGCGCAACACTGCCTCTCCGATCTGGGCTTCTTCGGATGCCGCCGCAAGCAGGCGGTTCAAGGTGAGCATGCACGCCTTGTTGCTGTCCAGATCGAGGATGACGGCGGCAAACTCGTCTCCTCCCAGCCGGGCCAGCGTGTCGCCCTCGCGCAGGGCGCGCTTCATCCTGAAGGACAGCGCCGTCAACAGCGCGTCGCCGGTCGCGTGCCCATAGCGGTCGTTGATTCCCTTGAATCCATCCAGGTCAAAGTAGACGACGGCCAGGAGATTCTTTTTCCGGTGCGCATGAGCCATTGCCTGGCGAAGCCGGTCAGCGAACAGTACGCGATTGGGAAGGCCTGTCAGCGCGTCGTAGTGCGTGATGCGCTCAAGCTGCTGCTGGTGTTCCTTGATCTCTGTGATGTCGCTGAACAGCCCCACATACTGCTCCGCTTCGCCGCTCGAGTTGCGGATCGCATTGATGGTGAGCATCTCCGCGTAAATGTCCCCGCCCTTCGTGCGGTTCCACAGTTCCCCCGACCAATAGCCCTCGCGCAAAAGGGATTGCCACATGTTCCCGTAGAATTCCTTGCTTTGCAGGCCGGATTGAAGCAGCCGCGGGTTTTTTCCTACCACTTCTTCGCGCGCATACCCGGAGATGCGGCTGAATGCGTCATTGACGTCCAGAATCGTCCCCGTACGATCGGTGATCACGATGCCTTCGCGCACGCCCGTGAAGACGTTCGCCGCAAGGCGAAGCCGCTCCTTGGTCTCCTTCCGCTGCGTAACGTCTTCGGCGAACAGCACGATGCCGCCAACGGAGCCCTCGCCGGCCCGCCAGGGGATGATCTCCCACCGGATCCACTGCACCTTGCCGTCGGCACGGTCGAAGCGATCTTCGTCGGCGCGTTGACGCTCGCCCGCCAGGCCGCGCTGATGCGCCTCTTTCCACCGCTCCGGCACGTCGGGGAAGACCTCGTAATGCGACTGTCCGATGATCTCGCGGCCCGCCAGATCGTAGTCCTCGAGCCATCTCCGGCTCACAGCCACGTAGCGCATCTCGCGGTCGAACATGGCCAATGCGACCGGCGCATGCTGGACGAACAGTTGCAGCAATTCCTTGCTCTCGCGCAGCGTTTCCTGAGCCTGCCTGGCCTCGGTGATATCGCGAATGGTGCCAGGCATCCTTATCGGACGACCTTTGATGTCGAACTCCAGCCGTCCCAGGCCGTGCACCCATCGCACCGCCCCGTCTGTCTGGCGAATAACCCGATACTCCCTGTCAAACGGTTTGCCTTGGCCGAGTACTTCATCCTTAAAGTAGGCAAGCATCGACGATCGATCGTCGGGATGGATCAGGGCTGCCCATCCCTCAACGCTGCGGTCATAACCTTTATCAATTCCGAATATTTCGTCCAAAACATCCGAACTCGTCCACAGTCCAGCGTCGATATCCAGCGAATAGCTGCCCAGACCGCCAATCCTCTGTGCCTCACGCAGAGATTCCTCGTTCTCATGAATCGCCGTCTCGGCAAGCTTGCGCTCGGTGATGTCTTCGGTGAAGATGATGATTCCGCCAATGATGCCATCGCCTGTCCTCCAAGGGAGGATTTCGCGCCGGACCCATTGCACGGATCCATCCTTCCTCACAAGCTGTCTCTCATCGGCTCTTTGACTTTCTCCTGCCAGTGCGCGCCGATGCTCCTCGCGCCATGCCTGCGGAACCTCGGGCATGATCTCGTAGTGCGAACGCCCGAGAACATCCACATCGACGGCCGAATGCATCTCCAGCCATTTGCGGCTCACGACCAGGTACCGCATCTCCCGATCGAACATGGCCAGCGCAACCGGTGCGTGCTCGATGAATAGTTGCAGCAGATCTTCGCTTTCGCGCAGCTTCAGCCGCGCCTCGATTTGCGGGGTAATCTCCGGAGCGATGCCGAAGATGCCGGCCATCTCGCCGTCGGGACCGACGATTGGATACTTGCGATCGTCGAGCCAATGGATCGATCCATCCTGTGCCGCGAACTGTTGGACCTGGTTCATGCGCCGGTTTTCGGCGAATGCCTGGTTCTCCAGTTCGTAGGACAGATCGGCGATGGCTTCGGGGTGAAGGTCGTAATCGGTCTTTCCCGTCAGTTCGGCGCGGTCTTTCTCCGTATCGGTCAGGAACGGCACCGCATAGCTCGCCGCCAGGATCACATGGTTGCGATTCTTGATGTAGATGTAATCGTTCGTTTGTTCAATCAGCGGTTTGAAACTCGTCAACAGAAAAGCGTCGCTGGGCTCGCGTACATTTCGCGCGTCCTCCAGGGTCAGTTCGAGAAGAACGTTTTCCCTGGAGCGGGCAGGCTTCTTGGTGTAGAACCCCTTGACGCAGCGAATGCGCCCGTCAGCGTGACGCAGGCGCAGATTGAAGCAGCCGGAACGGGCCTCAAGATCGGATGAGAAGATGCTTTTCGTGATCCCGGCGTCTCCGTGATGGATTAAATCCTTGAGACTGACCTTGCCGGTGAGGAGTTCTCGTTGGCTATATCCGAGCAAGGCTTCCGTACCACCCCTGACTGACACGAGCCGGGGAGGATCGACCGAGGCGAAGCAGAAGGTAGGGTTCACCATGTGGCCCGGTGCCTCTGCGTCCAAACATGCTCGCGAGCGGGAGCCTAACATATCGTAAATTCAACAGACAATGAAAATCGTAGGCCATTCATCGGATCAATGCATCGCCCCGCCGACGCAACCCGGTACAACTTTCCGGTCGTGGCACGGACTGGAGGAGAACAGACCATTTCGGGCCGCTCCTCAGCCTGGCCGAATGATGCCAGTCGGCACTTCTGTCTGCGACCCCACTTATCCCGGTCCGACGCGTTTTTGTATTCCACTGGAGCCTCTTGAGGCCTCCGGCAACCGCAAGCGCCGAATGAACCAAATCATGCACTCGTTATCCACGAGTTTTTAGTTACTGCATCGATTCCAGTGCGCCTATTTGCGCGCGCTCTTGGCATAATCGCAATGGGAACGATTCCTCCGCAAGTGTTCCGAGAATTTTCGTCCGGATCTGACTTGCGGTCCAAGGTCTTGGCCGGAAATCTGAGTTCAGCATCGGCAGCCGGAAGTTGAGCTCGCATGCCGCGGTCAATTGGTTTCACCTGGGGGAGCATCCAAGCGTGACCAGCTATAGCCGTCAGGACGTTCTGCGCATCCTTGAAATCAGCGCCCGCCAATTGCAAGCCTGGGAACGAGCCGGGCTCATCTCCCAACAAGAAATCTACAGCTTCCAGGATCTGGGCCAACTGCGCACGCTGCGCTCGCTGCGCGAGGATGAAGTGCCCGCCGCGTCGATTCGCGATTCCATCCTGGCGATGAAGGCGGTTGCCGGCATGAGCAACCCGCTGCTGGAGGCTTGTGTGGTGCGCACGGGAACGCGTCTCGCCTTCCGCCACCGCGGCGCTATGGTCGATCCCATCCGCCGCCAGTTGCTCTTCGACTTTGAACGCCTTGGCGGGCCGCAGCAAGCCGTCTCGGGCTCGGCTCCGCTGCGCCGCATCGGCGTGCCCGACGCGCGCGGCCTCCAGGAGCGCTTCCATGCCGCGGTTCAATTCGAGGAAGCCGGCGAGAAACAGCGCGCCATCAACCTCTACCAGGAAATCCTGTCCATCGACCCGCAGTATGCGGCGGCCTGCATCAACCTGGGCACGCTGTTTTTTCACCTGCGCCAGTACGGCCGCGCGGAAGAGCTTTACCGCCGCGCCACCGAGGCCGATCCCGACTATGTGCTTGCCTACTTCGATCTCGGCAACGTGCTCGACGAGTTGGAGCGCCTCGAAGAATCTATCGCCGCCTACTTGAAGGCCGTCACGCTCTCGCCCCGCTATGCCGACGCACACTACAACCTGGCCCTCGCCTACGAGCGCACCGGCGAACACCGCAGCGCCCTGCGCCACTGGCGCGCCTACGTCAAGCTCGACAATCGCGGCCCCTGGGCCGATCACGCCCGCGGCCAGATTCGCAAGCTTATCAACCGCGAAGGCATCGCCATCGCCTCCCGCGCCGACCACTTCATTGCGCCCCGCAAAGGCATGGCGGCTCTCGAACTCGTCTAGCGAGCTCAAGTAAAGAAAGAAGTAGCCGCCTCCGTCACTGCTCGAATATGCTCAGGCCGCGTGCGGCAGCAGCCGCCCACCATTTGCGCTCCGGCCTTGAACCACTCCGCTGCGTGAACGCCGAAATCCTCCGGATCGGTTACGCCCGTCCAGCAACGCCCCGCCGCGTCCCATCCCTCGCCCGAGTTCGGATAAACCACAATCGGCTTGTCTGAAGCGCTGCGCAACTCCGCAATCAGCGCCGGAATCCACTTGGGCGGAACGCAGTTCACGCCGATGGCCAATGTCTGCGGCAACGAGGCAACCAGCGCCGCGCAATCGGCCACGCGCTCGCCGTGCGACACGTGTCTCTCGTCATGGCAGGAAAAGCTGAACCATGCGGGTATGTCGGGCCAGGGCGTCATCGCTTCGCCCACAGCGCGCGCCTCTTCGAGCGAAGGGAAAGTCTCAAAGGCAAGTAGATCGGGGGCCTGCGCGCCTTTTGCGCCGGCAAAGACCTCGATGCGCTCGCGGTGAAAGCGGACCAGGTCGTCGTACGAGCAATCGTAGTTGCCGTGGTACTCGCCACCATTGTGAAGCGCCGCGCCGTAGGGTCCCAGCGATCCCGCAACGAGAACGCGACGACCGGGAAACTCCGCAGTCGCAGATCGCGCCAGCTCAACGGAGTGCAGCAACGCCGCAACGGCCCGTTCCGCGGTAAGCCCAACCTCCGCGTAGCCCATCCGCGAAACCTGGTAGCTGCAAGTGGCAATGCACTCGGCGCCCGCCTGAATGTATGCGCGATGAACCGCGAGCAGCTTTTCCGGCTCGTCCTCGAGCACGTGCGCCGACCACAACGGCCCGTCGATCCGCGCGCCCTGGTACTCGAGCTCAGTGGCCAGCCCGCCATCGATGACGTGGACGCCGCTCAGAACCTCTCCGCGGCCTGCTAATGCCGAATGCATGTTCTGATGGTATCGCCGGAAACAGCGTGAATGCGGGTTCTGGCTGACCCCTGAACCCTGAAACCTGCTCCTACACCTTCTGCGTCCGCTGCACCTGGCGCACGCCTTCCACGCGTCGCAAGCCGAGCACCATGCGGTTCAGATGGCGCACATCTTCGGCTTCCACGACAAATTCGATGATGGCTTCGCCCTCTTCGTCGCGGCTCAAATCGACGGCGCGAATGTCGGTATTCTCGTCGGAGATGACGGCGGTCAACTCCTTCAGCATGCCTGTGCGGTCTTCGCAGTTCACGATGATCTTCACCGGGTAGCGCTGCGCCTGTCCGACTCCTTCGGGCGCGCGCGACCATTCCACGTTAATGCGCCGGTCGCTCTCGTAGAGCAGGTTCTGCACGTTGGGACAACTGCGCGCATGCACTGCCACGCCTTTGCCGCGCGTCACGTAGCCCACAATCTCCTCGCCGCGAATGGGGTTGCAACATCGCGCGCGATAGACGAGCAGGTCGTTCTGGCCTTCCACCTGCAGCGAATCCGAACCAGTGAGGTGCAATTTTCGCACCGCATCGGTCATGCCCGCTTCGCCCGATTTGGACGTCGCGCCCGGGTCGGCGTCGGGCGGAGCCGCGAAGCCCGGCGTCAATTTCCCCAATAATTGATGCGCGGTGTTCTTGCCTTGCCCGAGCGTGGCCAACAGATCGGCGGCCGTCGCCACGCCGAACTCTTGCGCGATGCGCCCCAGGTCCTGATCGCCGATCTGCGCCATTGGCACTTTGAACTTGCGCGCCTCGCGCTCCAGCAGCTTGCGTCCAATCTCCACCGCACGCACCCGCTGATCTTCGTTCAGCCAATGCTTGATCTTGTTGCGCGCACGCGGACTCTTAACAAAAGTGAGCCAGTCGCGGCTCGGCTTGTGGTCTTTCTGCGTGACGATTTCGACGATGTCGCCCGTGCGCAGCTTGGTGCGCAGCGGCACCATGCGCCCGTTGATCTTTGCCCCCACGCACGAGTGGCCTACATCGGTGTGAATGGTGTAGGCAAAGTCTACCGGCGTCGCGCCCGCGGGAACCACCACCACTTTCCCCTTCGGCGTGAAGGTGTACACCTCGTCGGGATAGAGGTCCATCTTCAGGCTGGAGAGGAATTCGTTCGGGTCCGTCATCTCCTTCTGCCACTCGACGAGCTGACGAATCCAGTTCAACCGCTCTTCGTCCCGGGCAGTCACCACCCCGCCCGTCTTGTACTTCCAGTGCGCCGCAATCCCTTCCTCGGCGATGCGGTGCATCTCTTCGGTGCGAATCTGCACTTCAAACTGGTGGCCACCGGCGCTCATCACCGTGGTGTGGAGAGATTGGTAGCGATTGGCGCGCGGTATGGCGATGAAATCCTTGATGCGCCCCGGCACCGGACGCCACAGCGTGTGAATCATCCCGAAGACCGCGTAGCACGACGCCACATCCTCGGTGATCACGCGAATCGCCAGCAGGTCGTATACCTGGTCGAAGGAGACTTTGGTGCGCTCGATTTTCTGGTGGATCGAGAAGAGCCTCTTGATGCGCCACTCCACGCGCGCCTTGATGCCGTTTTCCCTGAGCTGCTCCGTCAGCGTGTCTTCCACGCCGCGCAGGAACTGCTCCCCGTCCACGCGCCGTGCCTCCACTGCTGCCGCAACCTGTTCATAGCTCAACGGATCGGTGTAGCGGAACGCCAAGTCCTCCAGCTCTCCGCGGACCTTGCCCATGCCCAGCCGGTGCGCCAGCGGAGCGTAAATGTCCAGCGTCTCGCGCGCGATCGCCTCCTGCCGTTCGGGCTTCAGATGTTCCAGGGTGCGCATGTTGTGCAGCCGGTCGGCCAGCTTGATCAGCACCACGCGCACGTCCGACACCATGGCCAGCAGCATCTTGCGCACG
>CAYYKV010000092.1:0-11844 GCA_964468605.1 uncultured Occallatibacter sp.
GGCATTTGTGGGTGCGCAGCCCAAGGCAGTCCGCCATATTGCGGATTCGCGCAGAGATCATGCGGGCGGCGGCCGAGTACTTTGACTCCAATGGATTTATCCGGACCGATCCGCCGATTCTGACGCCGGCTGCGTGCGAGGGCACTTCGACATTGTTTCCGGTGGACTACTTCGGCGATCCGGCGTACCTGACGCAGAGCGGGCAGCTCTACATTGAGTCGACCGCGCTGGCGCTGGGCAAGGTGTATAGCTTCGGGCCGACGTTTCGCGCGGAGAAGTCGAAGACTCGGCGGCACTTGACGGAGTTCTGGATGATCGAGCCCGAGGTGGCTTACATGGACCTCGACGGGCTCATGAGTCTCGCCGAAGAGTTCATCTCGCACATTGTGCAGAGCGTGCTAAAGAACCGCGCGCCGGAGCTTCATGTGATCGGGCGCGACGCGGCAAAACTGGAGGCGATCAAGGCGCCGTTCCCGCGGCTGCGCTACGACGAAGCCGCGGAAATGCTGAACCAGGCGTTCAAGGACGGCAAGCTGGAAGCGCCGTTCGAATACGGAAACGACTTCGGTTCGCCCGACGAAACCTGGCTGAGCTCGCAGTATGACCGGCCGGTGATGGTTCACCGCTATCCGGCGAATGTGAAGGCCTTTTACATGGAGCCGGATGCCAAGGATCCGCGCTACGCGCTGTGCGTGGACGTGCTGGCGCCGGAAGGCTACGGCGAGATCATCGGAGGGTCGCAGCGCGTGTCGAGCTACGAGCTGCTGAGCTCGCGGATTGATCAACATAAATTGCCGCGCGAGGCGTTCGAGTGGTATCTCGACCTGCGGCGCTATGGCAGCGTGCCGCACTCGGGGTTCGGCATGGGCATTGAGCGCCTGGTGGCGTGGGTGTGCGCTCTGGACCATGTGCGGGAGACGATTCCGTTTCCGCGCATGCTGAACCGGATGTACCCGTAGAACAGTTCACAGTTCTTAGTTCGCAGTTCACAGTTCTCGGCGGCGGGGCGGAAAGTGACGTCTCGCCGGTCAGATGTTAGGGGTTAAAACCGTCGCATTTGCTCTGATGCGAAGGTTCTTGCAAAATCCCGTTGAGTGATGCCGCGTGCGTGGAAATACCTGTTGCAACAACTATTTAGGCGAGCGGCGAATCTTCGGCCGGGTCGCGGAATCAAACAGGGTGTAGAGGATTGATTCCGCCCAGAGTCGTGCGGAATTGATTGGTAAGGAGATAAGCGACATGGCAACGAGCTCGGTTTTGACGGCAAGAGAAGCGCATGCGGTGAAGAGAGCGCCCGCGGTTGGAGGAGTGCTGCCTGCAATTCATGAAAGGTGGAGCGCGCGGTCTTTCGACGGGCGTGAGGTGAGCGCGGCGGTGCTGAGGAAGGTGTTTGAAGCGGCGCGGTGGACGGCTTCGTCGAACAACGAGCAGCCGTGGCGATTTGTTGTGGGGTTGCGCGGATCCGAGACCTTCAGGAAACTCCATGAGTCGCTCGGCGGGTTCAATCGGGATTGGGCTGGACGTGCCGCGGCATTGATTCTGGGTACAGTGGCCACGCGATTCAGCAAGAACGGCGCGGAAAACCGGTTCGCGCTCTATGATCTGGGAGCGGCGAGCTCCTACTTGACGCTCGAAGCCGCGACTCTGGGACTGACGACGCACCAGATGGGCGGATTTGACCAGGAAACGGCACGGAAGGCGCTGGGGATTCCTGCGGAGTATGCACTGGGAGCGGTGATTGCGCTCGGTTACCAGGGCGAGCCGGAGGCGCTGGGCAACGACACGCTGATTGAGCGAGAGACGACACCGCGGACAAGGAAACCGCTCAGCGAGATCGTCTTCAGCGAATGGGGAAAGCCGGCAGAGCTGTAAGAGTAGCTCACAGTTCTGAGTTCTTTGGTCGCTGTGGTCGGCGGACCGAGGCTCGCTAGGATTTTTTCCGGGGCACCTTCGCCCCTTTCTTACGGGCTTCGGAAAGGCCGATGGCAATCGCCTGTTTCCGGCTGGTCACCTTCTTGCCGCTTCGGCCGCTTTTCAGCTTGCCGAGTTTGAATTCGTGCATTTCGATCTCCACCTGTTTGCCGGCTGCTGCGCCATATTTTCTTCCTGAGGATTTCTTTTTCGTCGCCATCAATGGATCTCCTCGCTGGGGATGAATCTCAGCCTTATCTTATCGGGCACGATTGCCGCACGCACGCCCGGAGCGAAGCGGATCGAAGCTTCCGACGGCCAATCAGCGTCTAAGACGGTCTGATGCATTTTTCTCGCGACGGGGCACCGGCGTTGGGTTCGTGCGATCCAACCTCTGCGCGGTAGAGTGAATCCTGGGAGATCGACTCTTGAACGCGGCGGGAACAAGAAAGCAAAGCGGAGCAAGGCGGGCGGGTCAACCCAAGCCGGCGGGAAATACAAGAACACCGCGGGGATCGGGCACTCGCCGCAGACGTCTGGGATGGAAGGGGCGCGGGATCGTTGCATGTGTCGCGCTCGTGCTGGGGTTGGTGGCATGGGCGGCGATCGCGCGGGCGCTGGCGCCGGCAGAGAACACAACACTGGAACATTTCGATGTGCTGATGGTGCTGGGCACCCCTGCTGATTCGGACGGGAATCCGACGCCGACCGAACTCGAGCGAGTGACCGAAGCTGTTCGCGAGTACGAACGCGGCGTGGCGCCAAGGATCATCTTTACCGGCGGCCCTGTGCTGAACCACTTTGTGGAGGCCGAAGTGATGGCGCGGGTGGCCGAGGCGCAGGGGATTCCGGCGAGCGCGATCGTGGAGGAACGCACGGCGCGGAACACGATGGAGAATACGTGCGACTCACTCAAGATCATGCGCGGTCACGGTTGGGAGTCGGCGGAGGTGATTTCAAGCGCGAGCCACTTGCCGCGGGCGGCGCTGATCCTGAACCGGCTGCCGCTCGAATGGCGGACCCATGCTGCGCCGGCACTCGAGCCGAAGGGGCCGTGGTCGCAAGCGGCGATGACGGCGATGGAGATTGCAAAAACGGCGCGCTATCTGGTGTGGTCGCGGCAGATGGACACCTGCTCGCTCTAAGTTCGGGCGCAGACAACTCAAGCGAACGCCAGTCTAAGAAGAAATGACGGAAAGCCGCGTTGTCCGCCCTCGGGGGGCTCCTGTAAGCTTGTTTGTGATGCATCTCCCAGTCAAGTTATCTGCAACGATTGCCGTTGTTTTCACGATGTGTGTGTGCGCGGGAGCATGCATGCAGGCGCAGGACTCGAGTTCTCAGCAGCCGAGCTCTTCATCTTCATCGCAACAGGCGCCGGCAGAGGGCCAGGCAGCGCCGACTCCCGAATATGGGGTTTACCTGGCTGTCGATCCGCTGGCCAAGGTTCGCTACGACAACCGCTATGACATGTCGCTGGGGTTTGCGTACGACCACATGAAGGCCGGGCCAACACTGCTGCAGGGCTCGAACCTGGGCGGGCTGGACATGGAGGGCTCTTACTGGCTGACAAGGAATTGGGGGATTGTGGCGTCGGGGCGTGGGTATGTGGGTACCAGCGGCACCGGGCCCAATACCGACGGCCCCAATGGGACACCGATCAGGGGACCCGTGGTGAAGCAGTACTTTTTTGTGGGGGGTGCGGAATGGCTGGGCCCGCACAACAAGCACGGAGCGCTGATTGCTCATGCCATGTTCGGCGGGGTCTATGGCAACTTCCAGAAGGATTTGCTCGGACACCCGGCTTCGGATTTCGACTTCTACTACAACCAGATTGCGCCCGCGGGGATTATCGGCGGACATTTCGACCTGAACCGATCAGAAAACTGGGTATTTCGCATCACGCCTGACGCTGTTATGACGCACTACACATTTAGCGACGCCCCTCATTCGACTCTGACTTATGGACAGTACGATGTGAACTTTGCGATCAGCGTCGGGCTGGAGTATAAGTTCACGTCGATCAAGCGCTCGACCAACAAGAAGACCAACTGGATTTCGGGCTGGTAGGCAAGATCAGCCGTCTTAGCGGGTCTCGCGGAGTTTGTTTCGCTGTGAAGGTGCGGCAGACAGCGACTCAGCCGGCAGCGGGACCAACTCTTTGCCTCCTGTCATCATCCAGAGAAGTGCAGGGCTGCCAAGTGCATTGGTATGTGTGGTATTCTCCTGCGTTCAGTGGCGGGTGAGGGAAGATGCCGCCTGTAAGTATGCCGTTTCGGATAGCGGAACTCCCCAGCCGCGCAGGAAGACAAGAGTCAATTCAGGGTAAGTCGGGATGGGTGCCTGATGGACATGAAAGACACACTCGGCGTGTTGCTTGCGGGCGGAGCGGGAGAACGGCTGTTTCCGCTGACGCGTGACCGGGCCAAACCCGCTGTGCCGTTCGGCGGACATTACCGCATTATCGACATTACACTTTCGAATTGCATCAACTCGGGACTGCGGCGGGTGTACATCCTCACGCAGTACAAGGCGCTAAGCCTGAATCGGCATATCCGCGAAGGCTGGACGGGAATTGTGGCGCAGGAGCTGGGCGAGTTCTTCGAGTTGATGCCGCCCATGCAGCGCACCGGCGCGAACTGGTATATGGGGACAGCCGACGCGGTGTACCAGAACCTCTACTCGATCGGCAGCGAGCAGCCGAAGTACGTGCTGATCCTTGCGGGCGACCACATCTACAAGATGGACTACAGCCGGATGCTGGCCTATCACAAGGAGACCGACGCCGAGGTGACGATGGCGACGTTGCCCATTGCGCCGGAGGCTGTGTCACGACTCGGGGTGGTTGAAGTGGCCACGACGGGTGAAGTCATCGGCTTCCAGGAAAAGCCGGCTTCCACCAACTTCCGCTCGCCGTTCAATCCCAATGCCGTGGATGCATCGATGGGAATTTACATCTTCAACACCGAGACGCTGCTGAAAGCGCTGATTGCGGATGCGGACGACGCGGAATCGAAGCACGACTTCGGGCACAACATCCTGCCCAATCTGCTGGGCAAAAAGAAAATGATGGCCTACAGCTTTGTGGACGAGAACAAGCAGCAGGCGCTCTACTGGCGGGACGTGGGCACGCTGGACGCCTACTACGACGCCAACATGGATTTGTGTTCGGTGTCGCCGGTGTTCAACCTGTACGACAAGAGCTGGCCGATCCGCACGCGGCAACGGCAGTATCCGCCAGCGAAGTTCGTGTTCGGCGAGCCGGGCCGTTCGGGCATGGCCGTGAACTCGATCATCACCGCAGGCGTGATCATTTCAGGAGCGTCGGTGTACAACTCGGTGCTGTCGCAGGACGTGCGCGTCAACTCGTACTCTGATGTGGACCAGAGCATCATCTTTTCGCATGTGAACATCGGGCGGCACTGCAGGATCCGTCGGTCGATCATCGACCGCGACGTGCACATTCCGGAGGGCACGGTGATCGGGTACGACCCGGTCGAGGACAAGCGGCGGTATTTCGTGACGCCGTCGGGGCTGACGATCGTCACGCGGGATGCGTCGATGTTCGAGAATCCCGTGGATCCGGAGTTCGGGCAGGGATACTCATCCATGGAACGGCCGGAATGACGTGAGCGGCCCGGAAGTGGCTGTTGGGTTCAGCCGGCCCCGCCCGATTGCGGCGGATCGCAACTTGGGGATGGGGAAGGGGGCAGCTCGGGGCCCTCATACTCGAACTTTCGCAGATTCCTCAGGCACTCCGTGAGCGCGCCCATCAGGGTCTCGGCCCAACCACAGGGCTGGAATTTCGCAGTCTTCTGATTCAACTCAAGATCGGCTACGGCAAAGAATTTCATGTCGGTCGTCTTTGCTGAGGCGAATTCCTTGACAGTGATGCGGGCTTCAACCTCGCCCGACGCATGTTTCTTCTTGATCGAGAAGAAATGCAGCCGGGCAAGGGCTTCCGAGGGATCCTTTTCCACAAACTTCCAATCTTCCACGTTCCGACCTCCATTTCTGCCAAGTTTACGGTGTGTGCGAAAGAATGCGCCAATTTTCTTGCTGGGCACGAGGATCCCTGCTCGTCGAGCGGCGGAGGAGCACGTTCGGGATTCAAAGCGGGGCGACGGAACCAATAGTTGATGAATTCCGTATGAACAAACCATGGAGTGCGTGGGTGCATTAAGCTGGAGCGGGGCGGGTTGGGGTGCTGCAATGGCACGCTCCGACGCCCGGGACCCGGCAAAGAAACGGCCGCAGGTCCAGGAACATTCCGCCGGGGCCGTAACCGAAGCTCCGGTGAGCCGCGCAGCGCGCGCGGAGGTGAGGAAGCTGGAGCAAGCCTTGCCGCAAGACGGAACTGAACTCGTGCACCGCTGCATGGATGGGGACTCAGGCGCATGGGCCGAGATGGTCCGCGCGCACCAGAAGCGTGTGTACGGGCTTTGCTACCGGTTCACGGGAAATGCAGCCGACGCCGAGGATCTGACCCAGGACGTGTTCCTGAAAATCTACTCAAATCTGGGCAGCTTTGACGCCGCACGCGGAAGCCTGCCAGTGTGGATCGCTACCATGACGCGCAACCTGCTGGTGGACAATTTCAGGCGGACGCGCAACCAGCGGGCGACAAGCTCGTTGGACGACGGCTGGGAGCAGGCCGAAGAGCTAAGGCCGTCGGACAGGCTGGTGGCCAAGGGGCCATCGCCACATGAGTCGGCCGCGCACAAGGAGCTGGCCAACATGGTGCAGGGCGCGCTGGCGAAGGTGAGCGTGGAGCTGCGCGAGGCAGTTATCCTGAGAGACCTTCAAGACCTTGATTATAAAGAGATTGCACAAGTTTTGGCGATTCCGGAAGGAACCGTGAAGTCGCGTATCAGCAGGGGCCGAGCGGAACTTGCGAGGCTGCTGGAACGTAATCAACGGGAGGTAATGTAGCGATGGCAGAGCGCACACAATTTCCAAATTCTCCGGCCTGCGGCGCATGGGAGACGCTGTTGGCGGACGCCCTCGACGGGCTGTTGAAGCCCGAGGAGGAGGCGCAGTTCGCGGCGCACAAGGCCATCTGCCCGGCGTGCGCTGCTCTCTATGAGGAAGCGCGGAAGGGGCGCGAGTGGCTGGAGTTTCTTTCGCCCGAGCCGGATGCGCCGGAGGGGCTGCTGGAGAGGATTCTGGCGCGCACCGGGCCGGGACACGCGGCGAGCGCGCCCATGCCGGCATTGGCCGGCTCCAGAACAGTTCCAGCGTTTGTGCCGCCCATGTGGCAACAGCCGGGATTCTTTGCCCGGACGCGGCAAGCAATTCAACCCCGGCTGCTGATGACGGCGGCGATGGCGTTCTTCTCGATTGCGCTCACGTTGAACCTGACCGGTGTGCGGTTGACAACCCTGCGTCTTGCCGATCTGCGGCCGGTTGCGATGCGGTCGTACATGGAGCGGCAGTTGAACATGGCGTCCGTGCCCATCGTGCGGTATTACGACCATCTGCGGTTTGTGTACGAAGTGGAATCGAGAGTGCGTCAACTACGCAGCCAGAGCCAGGGCGGCGGCAATGAGGATCAAAAGCAGGGACAACCTGTGACACCGGGAGAGACAAAACAGAATCCCGGAAAGAACGATGGCGGGGGTCGCCTGGACCCTCGGCAGGAGCCGGACAACTCAGTGGCGCAGCCGGCCTCCGGCACAATGAATGACTTTGTGGAAACTTCGTTTCACTTGCAAGGCAAGAGAGGGCGATCCGACAGCTCCATAAGGCGAGTACGGGAAAGGGGCAGAGTATGGATTGCGTAAACCATAGCGGTGTAAGTGCAACGGCGTATTGCCAGAACTGCGGCAAGCCGCTGTGCCAGACGTGTGCGAGGACAGCGCCGGGAGGGCAAATCTTCTGCGAGCCGTGCTGGATGGCATGGCACGGCGGGCAGCAACCGTATGTGGCGCCGCCCGCGGGAGCGCCCAACCCTGGGCTGGCTGCTTTCCTGGGCCTGATTCCCGGCGTGGGCGCGATGTACAACGGTCAATTTGTCAAGGGCCTCATTCACGTGATGATTTTTGCCGTGCTGGTGAGCGCGGCCCATGTGTATGGGATCTTTGGGCTCTTCATCGCGGGGTGGATCTTCTACCAGTCGTTTGAGGCCTACCACACGGCGAAGGCGCGGCGCGACGGCGAGCCCTTGCCCGATCCGTTGGGGCTGAACGAGGTGACCAACTGGTTCAGCTCAAGCGGGCGAATGCACCAGGGAATGCCACCCGTGGCGCAACCGGGAAGCGGGCCGGGGACGGCGAGCCCATACCATCCGCCGAATCAGGCGCAGGTTCAGCCTCCTTACGAGGCGCCTTATGGTGCGCCGAATGAGGTTCCGTATCAGACGCCGTATCAGGGTCCAAATGTGCCGTTGGGATATGTGGGGCCGGACTCTCCGCCCGTTCCGCCTCTTCACTGGCGAAGGCGGGAGCCGATTGGCGCAATCATTCTCATCGGCCTGGGAGTGCTGTTCCTCATGGGGCAGTTCGATTGGTTCTCGGGGCGGATGTTTGAGTTGAGCTGGCCGATTCTGCTGATCGGATTAGGAGTGTGGTTGATTGTGAGACGCCTGCAGGATACACGCGTGAATACGCAAGGCAATTCTCAGGGAGGGCAAAAATGAACCGCTATCTCTTGATTCGCCGCTTACGTGGGCCGGCATTTTTGCTGCTGGTTGGGGTGATTGCACTGCTCGCGCAGGCCGACATTCTGAGCTGGGGCCAAAGTTGGCCGCTCTTCCTGATCCTGGCCGGCCTGCTGCTGCTGGCAGAACGTGCGGCGCTGGCGGGAGAGGATTATCCGCCGCCTCCGGGCACGCCGTGGCAGAACACAATGCCGGGGACAGGACCGGGGACACAGCCAGCGCCAGGCGCGGCGACCGTGCCCACCGAGTCGCATGACTTTGGCGATGAGATCCATGGAGGACGGCCATGAGCAGCGCACCTCCGAATATGCCTCCGGGCGGCGGGGCACCTCCGCCCTACGACCCGAAGATGCAGTGGCGGGTGTATCGCGAGCAACAACGGGCCGCATGGCGCGCGCAACGCGATGCATGGCGGGCACAACGCCACGCCTGGAAGGCCAACTACGCAGGAGTTTACGGACCGCGCGTGCCTTCGGTGGTGGGTCCGGTGATTCTGGTTTGCGTCGGCGTGATTGCGCTGTTGATGGCGACTGGGCATATCGATGCCGGCTCGTTCTGGTCGTGGTACGGGCGTTGGTGGCCGCTGCTGCTAATCGCAGCGGGACTGGCGCTGTTGGCCGAGTGGGCGCTGGACATGCGGCGGGCGACTCCGGTGCGCCGCGGCGGAAGCTTTGTGGGGGTTCTATTTCTGCTCGCGTTCCTGGGACTCTGCGCGGCGGGATGGCACCACATGCAGCCCTTCGTTGGGGGGTGGAACGGCAATAACGACTTCTTCAATTTCTGGGGCCTGCCGGAGCACGACAGCGATCAACCGGTGGATACAAGACCGATTCCGGCGAACGCGACGATTCAGATTCTCAATCCTCGTGGGGACGTGAGCATTGCTGCGGGCGATCAGCCGAACATGGAAGTGCAGGCACACGAGATGGCCTACGCTGACTCGGATTCCGAATCGAAGAAGATCTTCGACAGCGAAGCTGCGCACGTGACGGTGAACGGGACGGCGGTGCTGGTGCAGTCGAATGGCAACGATCACGGCCGCGTGAACCTGACGGTGACAGTGCCGAAAACCGCAACAGTAACGGTGAATGCGGGCAAAGGGGATGTGACCGCTTCAGGGCTGGGCGCGGGAATCAATGTGACTGGCGGGCACGGCGATACGCACCTTGACTCGATAACGGGCCCGGTAACGATGCACTTCTCCAACGACAAGCATGATTTCTCCGCACACCAGATCAACGGGGATTTGACCGCTACCGGCAGTTGCAACGACGTGACCCTTTCAGAGATTCAAGGAAAGATCTCACTGAACGGCGAGCTTTTCGGCGAGACGCATATTGAAAATGCCGGGGCGCAGGTAAGCGTTCATACGCCGTACACCGATGTGCAGATTGCGGGCCTTCCCGGCGACATGACGCTGGATTCCGACAACCTGCGGGTGAGTGACGCCAAGGGACTGGTACACGTGGTGACGCGCTCCAAGGACGTTGACCTGAGCGAGATTTATGGCGACACCTACGTGGAAAGCAGCAACGGAACCATCAGCGTGGAACCGGCCGGGACGTACAATGTGGAGGCCAAGAACGACAAAGGCGACATTGAGCTGACGCTGCCGCCGGACGCCTCGGCCACGGTGACCGGGCAGACGCACAATGGAGACATTGTGACCGACTACGGGCTGACGATAAGCGGCGATCAAGACAAGACCCTGAGCGGGAAGATCGGATCGGGTTCGGCGCATATCCAACTGAATACGAGCAACGGCGACCTGCACATCAAAAAGGGATCGGCGTTCCCCGCATCGGCTCCCGCGGCTCCGAATGCGCCGGCCGCGCCCAATGCCCCACACCTGAAGAGCAACAAAGCGCTGCCACAGCAACCGGTAGCTCAGTAGTTCCGGCGGCTGAAAACGAAAGATCCAAGCGGGCGCGGGGAGACGGTACCCCGCGCCTGTTTTGTTTTTTCGTACCCTTTCGAGTTATGCTCCTCGGCAGGGGTGCTTCCCCCTGGGGGGTCAATCGCGGTGATGGTGCATGCGCCGGTGAAGGTGATCACCGTGGAGCGTGAGTTTGGCTCGCGCGGCGGGGAGTTCGCGCATGATCTGGCCAAGCACCTGGGCTGGCGGCTGCTGGACTCGGAGCTGGTGGCGGGCGCGGCACGGATGGCGGGCGTGGACCCAAAGCTGGCGGCGAAGCTCGACGAGCGGCTGGACCCATGGTATTACCGCTACGGCAAGATGTTCTGGCGCGACCCGGTGTATGCGCCCGCGACCGTCGAAGATGAAAAGATCTTCGACTCCGAACGCATGCTGGAGCTGATCCGGAAAGAGATTCTGGATGCGGCCTACGAAGGCAACTGCGTGCTGGTTGGCCGCGGCGCAGCGTGCGAGCTGGCCGGAAAGCCTGGCTGCTTTCATATTTTTGTGTATGCAACGGCCAGCGCCAAGAAGGATTGGTTCGCACATAAGTTTCCCGATCAGGCGCAAGAAGCGGAGCAACAGTTGGCGGCGTTCGACCGTCGCCGCGCCGCGGTGATCCGTAAGTTCTACCAGCAGGAGTGGTGCTCGCGCGGGCTGTATCACATGCTGCTGAACTCCTGCATCGGGACCCAGGCAATGATCGACGCAGTGCAATGCGCGGCGGGCCTGTGCGCGGCTGCGCCGGAAGCTCTGGCAGGCTAGCTTCTCAAAACTGAGTTCAGAGCCGGGGCACTCAGACCGCGATGCGCGGGACGCGCGGCGCGATGCGGGTGAAGACTTCCCACGGAATCGTACCGGCGGCATCGGCGTGGTCGAAGGCCGTAATGGTTTCGTTGCTGGATTCGCCGCCCTGCGAGCCGAGAAGGACGACCTCATCGCCGGGCCCAACGCCGGGAATCTCCGTCACATCGAGAACAATCTGATCCATGCTGACGCGGCCCACGACGGGCGCGCGCTGGCCACGAACCAAAAAACTGAAGTGGTTGCCGAGAGACCGCGTTAGGCCATCTCCGTAACCAGCCGAGACGAGCGCGAGCCGCATGGGCTCGGTGGCAACGAAAGTAGCGTTGTAGCCGACGGTTGCCCCGGCTGGAACCGAGCGGACACCGGCGACAGAAGCCTTCCAACTGAGCACGGGCTTAAGTGAAGCGCGAGCGGCGGCGAGTGAAGGCGGTTCGGCGGGAGGGGGCGACTGATCGGGCATGGTGAATGCTGGCGAACCGAACGCAGGATCGAAACGCGGCACAAGACCGTAGAGCGCCAGGCCGGGACGCAGCATGGCCTTCATGCCGTGGCGCGC
>CAYYKV010000093.1:0-11542 GCA_964468605.1 uncultured Occallatibacter sp.
AAGATGCCGGGAAGAATCAGCCGGGTCCATCGCTGCCAGCGCGTAAAGCGGCAGATCGAAGAAACTTCGCGAAGGTCCGATGGGATCGACATCGCACCCGCGATCACATTGAACAGGATGTACCACTGCGTGCCGAGCAGCATCAGCGCGATGGATCCAATGCCCAACCCGCCGCCAATCCTCACCAACCCCATCAGCAGAATGGGAAAAAAGGCCGTGGCTGGTACCGACGCCAGGATCTGCGCCAGCGGCTGCACGATCCGCGCAAGCTTCGGGTTCAATCCAATGGCCACCCCGACTGGAATGGTCCACGCCGCCGAAATCAGCAGCGAAACATTCACGCGCAGAAAGGTCGCCGCGGCTCCTTCGAGCAAAAGGCGCAGGTCGGGCCAGGTAATGGTCCTGAGCATGAGGCCAGCCTGCACCGCGGCCCAGCACACAGCCAGACCGCCTGCAACAGCCACCGTCCACAGCGCCGGCGACACTCTTCCGGAGTTCGGCTCGTCCAGTGGCGTCACAACGCGGCATTCCTTCGTCTGCGCCATATGCCGGTATACCGGCTCCTCGACACGATTCCAGATGCGGCCGGGAAGTGTCTCCAGAATCTTCGATCGGCGAAGCAACTCGAGGATAGGCGAAGTGACTTGCTCTGCCGACTCCACCTGCTCGAATTTGAATTTGTCACTCCACGCAATCAGCGGCCGCCACACCAGTTGATCGGTTGCGACCACGATCAGAATCACCGTCGCAATGCCCGCCAACAATGCATGGACATCACCGTTGTTGGTCGCAGTTTGGATGTAGCTGCCCAGGCCGGGCAACTGGAAGCTGCGATCGCCCATGGTGAACGTCTCGCAGAAGATGAGCGCGAACCAGCCGCCGGCCACGGAAACGATCGAGTTCCACACCAGGCCGATCGCCGAGAAAGGCAACTCCAGTTGCCAGAACCGCTGCCAGCCGGAATATCGGTAGATTCGCGACGCTTCCAGCATCTCCCGTGGGATAGTTTTGAGCGACGAATAAAAGCTGAAGGCAAGGTTCCAAACCTGCCCGGTGAAGATGAGAAGAATGACGCTCATCTCAATGCCCAGCTGATGGCCGGGAATGAGCGAAACCATGGCCAGGACTACGGGCGGCAGAAAACTCAGTACGGGAATCGATTGCAGAATATCGAGAACCGAGACCATCCACGGCTCGATGCGCGGATTGTAGGCAGCGATGTAGCCGTAGCCGATGGCGAAAGCCAGGCTGAGCCCGTAGGCGATGGCCATGCGAACGATGGAGTAGAACGCGTACAAGGGAAGCGCGCCGATGGAGCTCGAAATCGGCACCACTGGGATCGGCTTCTGAAACCAATAAACGCCCGTGCTGACAACGGCGAAGAACAACGCCAGCGCACAGGCCGCCACTCCCAGGTCGACGAAGAATGGCGTGCTGCGAACCGTTACGAGGGATCGTGCGAGCGGACGCGGAAGGCTCACTTCGCATCCTCGCTCGAGGCAATCTCCTCTTCCAGCGCGTCGGGCAGCACGAAGCGCCGGCGGGCGGAGTCGAAGTCGAAGATCTCTGCGTACCGCCCCCAAGTCACCGCGGTCTCCAACTGCCGCTGCGACTCTTCTTCGCTGAACTGCTCGGCGAGCATGTCCATGAAGAAATCCTCGGGCACGGTGTGGTCGTTTTTTGCGTCGAGCGCACGGCGAATTTGCCGCAGCAGCAGGACGTTTTCGACCGCAGCGCTGCGAAACAGCTCCTTTTGGCGGAGAATTTCGGAGTTGGCAAACTCCGCGCCGCCGGTGGTAATGGCCGCATCGCCCTCTTCGACTTTGAGAAAACCGAGCATCTGTGCGGCATCGACAATGGGTAGCAAATCGTCGATCTCAAAGGCTAGATCCTCGGCGAGCCGATACATGTCGTCGCGCCCGCCGCGATCGAGCAGCAACTCAAGCAGGCCGGCAATGCCTCCGGGGCGGGCATGGGGCAGCATCTGGTAGCGCATTTGTCTCTGGTCGCGCACGCGAGGCTCGACCACCTGCCCCGGAGCTTCCGCGGGTGAAACATCCGGCTGGGTAAGCACTTTGTAGATGTAATCCACCAGTTGCGTGAAGGCCTCTGACTTTCGATCGCGCGGCTGCGCCAGCGTCACCGGGAAGTCGGTGCGAATGTGCCCCGGATTCCGCCCCAGCACCACGATGCGATCGGCCAGCAGAACCGCTTCCTCGATGTTGTGCGTTACCAGAAAGACCGCCTTCGTGGGCATGGTTTTGTTGGCCCAAAGCTCCAGCAATTCGCTGCGCAGGTTCTCGGCCGTCAGCACGTCAAGCGCTGAGAACGGCTCATCCATAAAGAGAACCTCGGGCTCGACCACCAGGGCGCGGGCGAATCCAACGCGCTGCCGCATCCCGCCCGAAAGCTCCTTTGGGTAAGCAGCCTCAAATCCGTCAAGACCCACCACGTCGAGCATTTTCATGCTGCGTTCGTGGCGTTCCGCGGGCGAAACGCCGCGTGCCTGTAGCGGAGCTTCAACATTTTCCAGGACCGTGAGCCATGGAAAAAGTGCGAAGCTTTGAAAGACAATCGACACATTGATCTCGGCCTGCGAAATGGGTGTGCCGTGCCAGTAGACCTGGCCCGCCGTCGGCGTAGAGAGCCCGGTCAACATGCGCAGCATGGTCGACTTGCCCGATCCCGAAGGGCCCAGCAAGGCAAGAATCTCTCCGGGGACGATGCTCAGGTCTGTCGCCGAAATCACCTGAATACGATTCTGGCTTGGCTGCGCATAGTATTTCTCGACTTTTTCCGCGCGGATAATTGCATCCGTGGCCGGCGGCGCATCGAGCGGTGCGTTGGGGACAGCCGTTTCCTGCATCTCCGGGTCTCCGGTAAAGGACATTCAGGCGGGACTCGCGTCCGCTCGCGCCAGTATAAGTGTTGACATTAGATGGCAGATAAATTCGCGCCGCGCCGAATAAACCATGCCATTCGGCTGGGCGGCGAGGCTTTACGGCTCAATTGACGGGGCTCACCAGAAAAGGCGCGCCGTGCTTTACACTGGTAGAGCGTAGCATTTTTCAGCGATTGAAAGCGTAAGTTCGACCTGGCGCGAATGACCGCGACCGATCGAAATCAACGAATTGTTTCACGATGATCACTTCCCTGCCCCCACAGGAGAATATGCCGAACGCATCAAAATCAAAGGTGCTGGTAGCCGACGACGAGCGAGTCATCGCCGACACGCTGGCCATGATTTTGAATCAGAGCGGATTTGAGGCCCGTGCGGTTTACTCGGGCGAAAAGGCCCTCGAGCTCGCCGAGAGTTTCGTGCCCGATATGCTCATCTCCGACGTGATCATGGCCGACCTGAACGGGATCGACGCTGCCATTCGCATGCGCGCCCTTTTGCCCGGAATCAAGATTCTTCTCTTTTCCGGTCAGGCAGCAACGGCCGATTTGCTCGAGAAAGCCCGCGCCGAAGGCTATGAGTTCGACATTCTCGCCAAGCCGGTCCACCCGCAGGACCTGCTGGCCAAGCTGCGCGGTTAACGCCCTCGTGCGCGGCGAAATATAAGGAACACCAATACTGGCTCCATCCATCGACACAAGAGCGAATCAAGGCGTTCAATAGAATCGTTTGCACGAGCCTTGCCCTCGGGGTCCCCAGGCAGCGAAAGTACATACAAGATGACAAAGGCGCTTCGTTCCACTCGCGTTTTGACTGCTGCGGGTTTCGCGCCCGCGACGGTAGTTGTGGGCGGGGAGCGAATCTCCGCATTGCGCGGCTGGGACGATCTTCCGCCGGACGCCGATCTGATCGATTTTGGCGACAATGTTATTTTGCCCGGCCTCGTCGACACGCACGTGCACATCAATGAGCCCGGACGCACGGAATGGGAGGGCTTTCAGACGGCAACACAAGCAGCCGCTTCAGGCGGCGTGACCACGCTTGTCGACATGCCATTGAACTGCGTGCCCGAAACGGTCGATGTGCCGGCTCTCGAAGTCAAGCGCAGTGCGGCGAAAGAAAAAGCGTGGGTCGATTGGGCCGCCTGGGGCGGCTTGGTGCGCGGAAACACCGATTCGATCGAGCCGCTGGCGCGCGCCGGCGTTGCGGGTTTCAAATGCTTCCTCATTCATTCCGGCATTGACGGCTTCGCGTGGGTTGACGAGGCCGATCTGCGGTTGGCTTTGGCAAGGTTGCGTGGAACCGGCTTGCCCTTGCTGGCCCACGCCGAGTTGTCCGGTCCCGTCGATGCGTCGACAAAGAAGCTGAACGAAGCGGGCGCAGACTGGCGCAAGTTCCCAACCTTTCTCGCTTCCCGCCCTGACGACGCCGAGGTCGATGCTATCGCTCTGCTCACTCGCCTGGCCGAGGAATTCCGCACTCCCATCCACATTGTGCATTTGTCCAGCGCTCGGGCGTTGCCACTGCTGGCCGCTGCGCGCGATCGTGGTGTGGCCGTCACGGTGGAAACATGCCCCCACTACCTGTGGTTCGCCGCGGAAGACATTCCCGACGGCGCGACGGAACACAAATGCGCGCCGCCTATTCGCAACGCGGAGAACCGCGAGAAACTTTGGAAGGCGCTTGAAGCGGGCCGAATCGACATGGTGGCCACGGATCATTCTCCCTGCCCTCCGTCGATGAAGCAACTTGAAACGGGCCGTTGGGACCAGGCGTGGGGTGGAATCTCAAGCCTGGGCCTCGCTTTGCCCGTCATGTGGACCGCCATGGAACGGCGAGGCATCAAGCTTGAGCGAATGGGCGAGTGGATGTCTGCGGCGCCCGCGCGTCTCGCTGGCCTGGCCGCGCGCAAAGGCACACTCGCTCCCGGCGCCGACGCAGACTTCGTTGTTTTTGATCCCGACGACGAATGGACCGTGACACCGAATGACCTTCACTTTCGCCACAAGCTCTCGCCCTATCTCGGCGCGGAGCTTCGTGGGCGCGTCGTCGAAACCTGGCTGCGAGGTGAGTCTATCTTTCGCAATGTTGGGCAGCCGGACAAGTTCTCCAATCACGCGCGCGGAAAAGAGCAGGTGCGCTCATGAAGGAACGTGCGGAACGCGCCATCGCCGAATGCAGGCGCATCGCCCAAATGAGCGAGGAGCCGGGCCGAATCACGCGCCGTTTTCTCACGCCTCCCGTGCACGATGTTCACGCGCTCCTGCGCAGCCGCATGGAGTCCCTCGGAATGACCGTGCGCACCGACGCGGCGGGCAATCTGCGTGGGCTATGGCAGCCGCCGCGCGCGCACCGCAAGCGATTGGTTCTCGGCTCGCACATCGACACCGTACCGAATGCGGGCGCATTGGATGGCGTGCTCGGTGTGGTGCTCGCACTGGAATGGCTGGAACTGGCGCAGGAGCTCAAGCTTCTGCTTCCCATCGAGGTCATCGCATTCTCTGAAGAAGAGGGCGTGCGCTTCGGAGTTCCCTTCCTCGGCAGCCGGGCTGTAGCCGGACGCTTCGACCCGGCGCTCCTGGCCCTCAAGGATGCCGACGGCGTCACATTAGCCGACGCAATTCGCAACTTCGGACTGGATCCCGGCAAAATCGGCGAAGCAGCGCTCGATGCGGATGCGTTCGGCTTCGTTGAAATGCACATTGAACAAGGCCCGGTCCTCGAATCCGAAGACCTTTCCGTCGCGGCTGTCACGGCCATCGTCGGCCAAACACGCCTCACCGCCGAGTTCTGCGGCCATGCCAATCATTCGGGCACGACACCCATGCGCCTGCGCCGCGATGCCATCGCCGGTGCGGCGGAATGGATCTCGGCAGTGGAGTCGATTGCGCTCCAGACCGACGGTCTGATCGCCACTGTGGGCAAAATCCGTGTCGAACCGAACGCGGCCAATGTCATCGCCGGGGTTGCGCGTGTGAGTTTGGATGTCCGCCATCCTGTCGACGGGTTACGCAAAGCTGCAGTGGAATCTCTTCTCGCGCATGCGAATGCCATCGCCGCTCAACGCGGGCTCACCCTCGAAATCGCGCGCCAGATGGATCAGCCCGCCGTCCCCATGGACGAGCGCCTGACAGCTCATCTGTCCGATGCGATTGGAGCGGCGGGCTTGCCGGAGAAACTCATGGCCAGCGGTGCAGGCCACGACGCCATGGTGATGGCCGCCCGCGTGCCGGCGGCGATGCTCTTCCTGCGCAGCCCCGGCGGAATCAGCCACCATCCCGATGAATCCGTGTTGGAATGTGACGTTGAGGCCGCGCTCAACGTGGGCCGCAAATTTCTGGAGCGGCTGACCGCGGAGGTCGGATAGAATCGAACATCGGAATTCTTCCGAATAAAGTTCGCTTCCCCCGGATAGAGGTCGCACTTGCATCATCTTGGATCAACGCGCAGCAGTTCTAAACCTGATCATCTCCTGCAAACCCCGGATACATTTATTCGCTGTCCGCTGCCCGGCGCCGATGGCGTAGAGTTCATCATCCACGCCGCTCCGCAGCTCGGAGCGCGCTTCACGCAAATGACTGCCGAATTTGTTGCTGGCGGCGCCCTCCCGCCGGCCTCGACCCAGCGATTTGTCTATGTCCTCGACGGCAAGCTCGAAGTCAAGGCGGGCGGCAAGAAGCACCTCCTCAAGCCAGGAGGCTACGCTTATTTGCCGCAAGGCGTGCCGCACTCCGTCCGCGCAACGGGAATTGCGCGAGCTGCGGTGATCGAAAAACCTTACCAGCCGCAGGCCGGCGCCGCCGCGCCGAAGATCGTCATCGGCGACGAATCCGCCGTCAGAGCAACGCCGCTCCTGGACGACGATGCGCTGCGCGTCCGTCCTCTTATGCCCGACGGCCCGCCCTACGATTTCGCGGTGAACTCAATGACCTACGACCCCGGTGCGTCGCTCCCTTTGGTTGAGATTCATCTGATGGAGCACGGACTGCTGATGCTTGAGGGCGGCGGCATCTATCGACTCGGCGACTTGTGGTATTCGGTTTATGCTGGCGACTTCATCTGGATGCGCGCTTACTGCCCACAATGGTTTGGCGCGCTGGGCAAGCGGCCGGCGAAGTATCTCCTCTATAAAGACTGGCGCCGCCATCCGTTCGGAGATTCAATCGCGTGACAGCGACTCGTCCTCAACTCACGATCGACGGTCTGATTGCTGAGCTGATGGCTCTGGGTCAAATCTCTGAAGCCGAGCCGCCGGTGGTGACGCGCGTCGTCTTCGGCGAGGCCGACCTGCGCGCGCGGGCCTACGTAAAGGGTTTATGCCAGGCCGCCGGGCTCAAGGTGCGCGAAGACGCAATCGGCAACACCTTCGCGCGCTGGGAAGGCAGCGATCCTGCGCTCGCCCCCATCGGGACCGGCTCGCACATCGACGCCATTCCCAACGCCGGCCTCTACGACGGCTGTGTGGGCGTGCTGGGCGGCCTTGAAGCCATTCGCGTCCTGCAGAAACTCAGATTCAAGCCGCGGCGTTCGATCGAACTCGTGATCTTCACAGCCGAGGAGCCGACGCGGTTCGGCATTGGCTGCCTGGGCAGCCGCATGATGGCAAACGTGCTTACGCCGCAGCAGGCTCTCGCGCTCCGCGACAAGGAAGGTCGTGGGCTCGAAGAGTGGCGCGCGCAAGCCGGATTCACCGGCCCGCTTGAGTCGGTCGCTGTGCCTCGCGGCCGATTCCATCAATTCCTCGAGCTGCACATCGAGCAGGGACCCTATCTTGAGCAGGAAAGCATCGACGTTGGCCTGGTCACGCACATCGCCGCACCCGCGAGCCAGCGCATCATCATCGAAGGCGAAGGCGGGCACGCCGGCGGCAAGCTGATGCCGGGCCGCAAAGACGCGCTCGCCGCAGCCGCCGAACTGATTCTTGCGCTTGAATCGGCGGCCAAATCAACCGGAGCGATCGACACCGTCGGCACGGTGGGCGTTTGCGAAGTCTTTCCCGGCGCTGTGAACAGCGTTCCCTCTCGCGTGCTCATCAGCACCGACGTTCGCGACATCGACCGTGCGCGCCGCGATGGAGTTTTGGCGGCACTGGCCTCCGCCGCGGAAGACGTGAGCGCTCGCCGCGGAGTCACAATCACTACCGAGTTGATCAACGCCGATCCGCCGACAACGTGCGATCCTGAAATCCTTGCGGCGCTCGAACGCTCGGCCATCGCGGCCGGCAAGACATTCAAGCGGATGGTTGCGCGCGCCTACCACGACTCATCGTTTGTCTCGTGCATCGCGCCTGTGGCCATGCTGTTCATTCCTTGCCGCGGCGGAGTCAGTCATCGGCCCGACGAGTATGCCTCGCCCGAATGGATCGGCAGCGGAGTGCACGTGCTGTCGCGCACTCTCGCCGAACTCGCCTCATAGCACCGACGCTTTCAAATGATCCGCGCACCGTTGTATGCTATCCCTCAACCTGTTCGGCAATTGCGGCTTTTGCAACCATGAGCACGCCTACGACAACCCGCATCGTTGGCGCTTCCGTTCCCCGCAAGGAAGGCGTGGACAAGCTGCTTGGCCGCGCGTGCTATGTGGACGATATCGACCGCGAAGGCATGTGGCATGGTGCCACCGTGCGCAGCTCGATCCCGCGCGGGCTCATTCGCTCCATTGCATTTGATCGCCGTATCGACTGGAGTGAATTCGCAGTCGTCACCGCCGCCGACATTCCCGGCGAGAATTGCATCCAGCTCATCGTTGCCGATCAGCCCTGCCTCGCCGACGGCAAGGTGAATCATTGCGAAGAAGCGATTCTGCTCCTCGCGCATCCTGACAAGCACAAACTGCGCGAAGCCGTAGGCGCCGTGCGGATCGAATACGAATCGCTGCCGCCCATCTTCACCATTGAAGAAAGCGAGCGGCAAGAGATTGTCGTCTGGGGCGCGGACAATCTGCTCAAGAGTTTTCTTCTCGAAAAGGGCGACGTGGATTCCGCGTGGGCCCGTGCTGCGCGCATTATCGAAGGCGAATACCGCACCGGCGCGCAGGAACATCTCTACATTGAAAATCAGGGCGTCATCGCCGAATACAGCGCGGAAGGCGGCGTTACGGTGTGGGGCTCGCTGCAGTGCCCCTTCTACGTCTTCAAAGCTCTGCGCGCGGTCTTTGATCTCCCCGAAGAAAAAGTCCGCGTCATTCAGACTGAAACCGGCGGTGCGTTCGGCGGCAAAGAAGACTATCCCTCCACGCTCGCCTGCCACGCGGCTCTGCTGGCCATGAAGAGCGGCCACGCTGTGAAGATGGTCTACGACCGCATGGAAGATCTGGCCGCGACCACCAAGCGCCATCCTTCGCGCGTCCGCCACCGCACTGCGGTCGACCGCGATGGAAAGTTGCTGGCGATGGAGATCGACCTCGCAACCGACGGCGGCGCCTACGCCACGCTCTCGTCCACCGTGCTCTCCCGCGCCACGCTTCACGCGACGGGACCCTATCTCTGCCCAAATATTCGCCTGCATGCACGCTCCTGGGCAACCAATTACGTTCCGTACGGCGCATTTCGCGGCTTCGGCGCGCCGCAAGCGATCTTTGCCATGGAGCGCCACATGGACGAAATCGCCGCTGCCATCGGGGTCGATCCAGTGGAGCTTCGGCGCAGAAATTTTCTGCACGTCGGCGACACCAACGCCACCGAACAGGAGATGCGCGAGCCCGTCATTCTCGATCAACTGCTCGAGCGCGCCCTCAAGGAGAGCGATTACCACTCCAAACGCGCGCAGTTTGCCCGCGAGAATCCGGCGAGCCCCGTCAAGCGCGGCATGGGAATCGCCACCTTCTACCACGGCTCGGGCTTCACCGGCTCGGGCGAGGTCTACCTCAACTCGCTAGGCGGAATCGACGTCACGCCCGATCGCCAAGTCCGCGTGCTTGTCTCCAACACGGAATTCGGCCAGGGCACGAACACCATCCTGACGCAAATTGCCGCGGAGGCGCTCAGCATCGACTACGCTGACGTTACGATGGCTGCGCCCGACACCGGCGTGGTTCCGAACAGTGGGCCCACGGTTGCCTCGCGCACATCGATGGTCATCGGCCGCATCATCGAGCGCGCCTGCTCGCAACTTCTCGCGCTGCTCCGCGAACGTGCCGGTCTTGGCCCGAGCTTCACTTCTGAAGAGTTTTTCGCCGCCTGCGAACGCTATCGCGCCGCGCACGGCGAAGTTATGTCTTTGTGCCGCTACGAAGCGCCGCCCGGAATCGTCTGGGATGATCAGAGGTACCACGGCGAAGCGTACGGCGCGTATGCGTGGGCGGTTTATGTGGCGCAAGTCGCGGTCGACACCGTCACCTACTCCGCCGAGGTTGAAGATTTCTGGGCCGTGCAGGAGGTAGGCCGCGTGCTTCACCCGGTGCTGGCCGCTGGGCAGATCGAGGGCGGGATTGCGCAAGGCATCGGCTACGCGCTCTACGAAAAAGTTGTCTGGCAGGATGGCCGCATGGCCAACAATCAGATGACCAACTACATCATGCCCACCGCCGAGGACGTTCCGCCGATTCACGTATTTTTCGAGGAGATTCCCTTCCGATTTGGAGGGTTCGGCGCCAAGGGCCTTGGCGAATTGCCTCACGACGGTCCCGCGCCCGCGATTCTGAATGCCATCCGCGATGCGACGGGGGTTGCGTTCAACTCCATTCCACTTCTGCCTGAGGATCTCTACCTTGGCCTCGCCACAGTTCAACCGGCGGAGGAGACGGCTGCGCGATGAGCACGAACGAAGGCGCAACCTCGGACCAACACTGGCCCCCGATTCGCTTCAATGTGAACGGCGCGGCCCGAAGCGTGAAAGTTCCCCCGATGAAGCGCCTCCTCGACGTCCTGCGCGAGGATCTGCATCTGACCGGAACCAAGGAGGGATGCGGTGAAGGCGAGTGCGGCTCATGTTCCGTCCGCATGAATGACGAGCTTGTGAACAGTTGCCTGATTCCGGCTTTGCAGGCCGAAGGCGCCGACATCCAGACCGTGGAAGGACTGGCTCTCGATGGCGAGCTGCATCCTCTGCAGCAAGCGTTCCTTTGCCACGGCGGCGCTCAGTGCGGCATCTGCACGCCGGGCATGTTGATGGCTGCCGCGCAGCTCCTCGAGCACAGTCCACGTCCCATGATGGCCGAAATTCGCGAAGCGCTTGCTGGGAATCTCTGCCGATGCACGGGATTCATGCGCATTTTTGAGTCGGTTGCCGCGGCAGTTGACGCGGAGAGCGCCGGCCCGGCAACCAGGCTGACCACGGAGCAGATGCACCATGCGCGGTAATGCGGACATGCACGATCTTGTTGCCCCCGGCACTCTGAACGGTGTCCTCGAGCTGCTTGCCGCCGAGCCCGCCGCGTGGACGCCGATTGCTGGCGGCACCGAGTTGATGGTGGCGTTTTCGGCGGGGCGGCTGGCCGCGCCCAAGCTCGTCAGTCTCTGGGGCATTCCCGATCTGCGCGCAATTGAAGTCACGCCGCAGAGCATCGTCATTGGCGCCGCAGCCACCTTTCTCGATCTGCGCAGACACGCCGTGATTGCTGCCGACTTTCCGCTGCTCGCCAAAGCCGCTAGCTGGATCGGCTCCGTCGCGAACCAGGGCCGCGCAACCCTCGGAGGCAATCTTG
>CAYYKV010000094.1:0-11534 GCA_964468605.1 uncultured Occallatibacter sp.
ATTCACGACTTTGTGGCCAGCCATGAGCGCGTGTACGTGGTGGAGCAGGATCGCGACGGACAACTGGCAAGCCTGCTGAAGCTGGACCTTCCTGGCGAGCAGGTGGCGAAGCTGCGCAGCATTCTGCACTATAACGGACTGCCGATCGACGCGCGCAGTATCACAGATGAGTTTGCAACCAAGGAGGGCCTCTAAAATGGCGACCACAACAGCGAGTGGGGCGGCGAGCGCGCCGGGTGGCCCGAAACTGAATCACATTGGCCTGCCGGTTATTGAATACCGCGGCGGCAAGTCGACTTTGTGCGCGGGCTGCGGCCACAACGCAATCAGCGAGCGCATTATTGACGCGATGTTCGAGATGGGCGTGGAGCCGGAGCGGGTGATGAAGATGAGCGGCATCGGCTGCTCGTCGAAGAGCCCCGCCTACTTCATGAACCGCTCGTTCAGCTTTAACAGCGTGCATGGGCGCATGCCGAGCGTGACCACGGGCGCGGTGCTGGCCAACCGCACGATGATGGCGCTCGGCGTCTCAGGCGACGGCGATACGGCGTCAATCGGTATAGGACAGTTTGTCCACCTGATGCGGCGCAACCTACCGATGATCTACATCATCGAGGACAACGGCGTTTACGGATTGACCAAGGGCCAGTTCTCGGCCACGGCGGACATCGGATCGAAGCTGAAGACAGGCGTGATCAACGAGCTGCCTCCCATCGATACCTGCGCCTTGGCGATCCAGTTGGGCGCGACATTTGTCGGGCGTTCTTTCTCCGGCGACAAGAAGCAGTTGCTCGCAATGTTGAAAGCGGCGATCGCGCACCAGGGGACCGTGATGCTCGACGTGATCAGCCCGTGCGTCACCTTCAACGACCACGAAGGTTCGACGAAGAGCTACAAATTCCTGCAGGAGAACGACGAGCCGATCAACGAAATCGGATTTGTGGCCAGCTTCGACGACATCGAGGTGGACTATGGTTCAGGCGAAGTGTACGACGTCGAGATGCATGATGGGTCGCAACTGCGCCTGCGCAAACTGATTGAGGACTACGACCCGACCGACAAGGCCAATGCTGTGCGCACGCTGATGGAGGCGCAGGAGAAGAATGAGATCCTCACCGGCGTCTTCTACATCGATACTCAAAAGCCGACGTTCATCGATCAATTGAACGTGGTGGACGAGCCGCTAGGCACTCTGCCGGAGTCGCTCACACGGCCGCCGAAGTCAGCGCTTGAAAGCCTGATGGCGAATTTACAGTAGCGCGACTTCACAGCCCTGATCCCAGCAACAGGCGATTCGCCCGCACAGGGCGTTGGGTCGCCAATAAAGTGGCGGGCCGAGGCGATCAGGACGCCATGGAGCGAAGTGCCTGTTCGGCGCGGAACCAATCTTCTTCATGATGACCGTGCGTGTGGCCGCGTTCGATGAAGAAACGATGGGCGAGTTGAGCGACCTGATCGTGGGAGATCGATTTCCCGTTTGTCTTGGCCGAGGCGACGGTCTTTTTCGCCGCGGGTTTGCGCGGTTTTGCGGCAGCCTTGGGCGCAGCGCCTGATTTCTTGACGGACTTAGCCATGTGTAGATTCTCCTCTGCAAGTTCGACAAATTAGCAAGCGTTCCACTACAGAATACCGAAAAACCATTTTGCTGTGCGCGGAGCGCCTGTGAAGAACCATCGAAATAAACCCAACACAGGCGCCGAAGCTGTACAGACGAGCGCAACCTGAAGCGTGCATCGTAGTTTCAAGTCTTAGAGACCGATGACAACACCGGCAATCGATAGCACTGCGCTCACCCGGCTCTTTGGCGACTTCACCGCGGTTCAGGACGTGAACTTGCGCGTGGATCTTCGGTCCTCTCGCCTTCGCAGCTGTCGCAGCGTACGGACTGCTACTCCACAACGCCGATCGATTCATCCTGGCGCACCGCGATGTGTTTGCAGAAGAGCTGTGCAAGGCCCAGGCGACGCCGGATGAGGTTACAGGGCCGATCAGGGAAATGGGAATAGCGCGTGTTTACAGCTGCCACCAGTCGAAGAGCGCCATGCGCGGATAGTAGAGTCCGCCGCAGAGTTTGATTTCAGCGCCGCGCAAGTTGCGGAGAACGGCTGCATACGCTTCGATCTGCGGCGCGAATTGGCTGCGCAACTCGGGCAGCGCTGAGACGGGATCAAGGGCGTCTTCATGCGCCGTTTTGTAATCGATGATCCACCAAGTGTCACTCGCTGTGGACGCGTCGGCACCTTGCGGCGCAGGTCCGGCGCGGAAGACACGATCCACCTGTACGGTGCGCAGGCTGCCCGCTACGACTCCGGTCCAGCGGGTTTCGCTGGCCGCGTCCGCGTGTGGCGCGAGAATCCACTGTGCGATCGGATCGCCGGCGGCCTGAATTACCGTTTGCAGCGCTTGCGCGGCGATGCGGCTAGCAGTGGCTGGCTCGACTCCAGCTGAGCGGATGGTTGCGTCGATGCGAAGCTGCTGCCGCGTGAGCGTCGCGAGAGCTGCCTCGCGAGTTTGCGAAACCAGCAGCTGCGCGAATTGCTGAAGAAGCGCATGAACGGCATTGCCGAGCGCGCGGGAGATCAGCCCTCCCTCATGGCGCTCGTAGAGGCGACCGGCACCGACGAGCGGCTCACCGGCGACGGGCGGGAAAGCATCGACAATTTCACTGTGAAAACTGGGCGGCAAGCGGCGCAAGCGCGTTGGCTCGGGCGCGTGAACAGGCATTTCGAGCAGATTGTCGGCAGCTGCGGCGAGTGACTCGATGGTCGAGGGCTGTGCAGTTGAAGCAGTGCGCGCGATCCACTCATCGAAACTGCGGCGAATCTCCGATTCCCATGCGGGCCAGGCTTTCAGGAGCAGACTCTCGCGCGGCTCGGCGAGGACGAACGATCCATCCTTCGAGGTCTTCCACGACGGCCGTGCGAAGAGATGAAGCTCCTCGCGGGCGCGCGTGGCGGCGACGTAAAGTAGCCGGCGCGCCTCCTGAGATTCCCGTTCGCGACGAACACGGTCAACCCACTGTTTCGCTTTGCCGCTATCAGAGCCCTTCCGCTGAAGTGGCGCGACGAGAAACTCCGTGATCTCGCCGGCCGTCTCCGTGTCCTCAGATTCGGCATCGGGCGGCAATCCGCGCTCGAGCCAGGAAAGCAATTCGCGTTTACTTCTTCCGGTGCCGGCTTGCAGATCGGGTACGATCACGATTTCGAATTCCAGACCCTTGGCTTTGTGGATCGTCATCAACTGCACGCCGCAGTCGCCGTCCACTTCGGGATCGGGAAGGGCGGTGAGCTTGTCCAGCGCCGCATCGAGCGCGGGGCCGAGGAGATCGGGCTCGCCTACGGGGAGATTGTCGAAGCTGCGCCAGAGCAGATCGAGATTCGCGCGCGCCGCGGCATCAACACATTGCGCGCCGCCCAGCCGCAGCCAGACTTGCTCGAGCTGGGTGCCCAGCGCGGCCGTGGGTTGCCGCGACCGCAGGCGATCGGAGAACTCGACCGCCCGCAAAACGCGCTCCACGCCCTCGCGGCCTTCGACGCTAAGAAGTTGTGAGCGCTCGAGAAGGAGCTCGGGAACTGGGCGTGCGAGCAGTTCGGGCGAGTCGGCGCTGACGAGCGTATGCAGATCAGGAAGCGAGAGGCCGCACCAGGGCGCGCGCAGCACGCCAAGCCACGCGACGCGATCGTGGGGGTTGAGGAGCGCGCGAGCCAGTGCGAGCGCATCGATGATTTCGGGGCGATCCTGCAGCTTCTCAAGCTCGACTGCGCGAAATGGAATGAGAGCCTGGCGAAGCGCGGCGGCAATAGGCGTGAGCGATTTGCGCGCGCGGCCGAGGATGGCGACGCGATATTTGCCTTTCGCAGAGCGGGCCTGGTCGATTGCGGCCATTTTTTCCCGAATCAGTGCGACGATTTCTTCAATCTGCTTTTGCTGGGCCGCCTCGCGCTGTGCCGCAACCTCTTTTTTCCCGATTGGACCGACACTGCGCGAATTCCCACGCGACTCCGGAATGAACTCGAGATGAAGTTCGAGAAGAGGCGCAGGATCGGCGACAAGATGCGGGTCGGGTTGCGAAATGACGCTGCGGGCCGGCGCAGACTGCGCATAGGTTACGCCGCTGCCATCGTCGATGGCGAAGATCCGGGTAAATGCGTCGTTGATGCTGTCGACCAGCGGCGGCGCGGTGCGAAAGTTAGCGCTGAGCTGGACGGAGTCGAAGCGCAGCGGCAGGTCGCCGGGAATCTCGAGTCCGAGTTCCTCGACGCGCGGGAACAGTTCCGCGTCGGCGTCGCGGAAGAAGTAGATGGACTGCATGGGGTCGCCGACGACAAAACAGGTGCGGCCTTCGCGCTCAGGCCATGCAGCGATGAGATGTGCAAGCAACTGGTGCTGGCGGCGGCTCGTGTCCTGGAATTCGTCGACGAGCAAATGACGAATTCCATCAGCGACGGCCTGCGCGCCGTCGGTAGGAAGCCTGTCTTCGCCTCGAAGTACGTTGAGGGCGATCTGGGCGACCTCGATGAAGTCCGCAGTAGCGGCCTCTGCGAAGACGACCTTCAACTCGGCGACGGCGTGACGCAGGAGCGTGAAACAGGCGCGCACGATTTGCCACTCTTCTTCGGTATAGCGAGATAAAGAGGGGTCAGCGGCGTCGGTTCGCGCAAAGGGCCGCTCAAGACGTGTGCGCAAGGCATCCCAGTTCGGAGCCCGGTCGAGGACGAAGTCGTGCATCCATTGGTCGCGCTTTTCGAGCATGGCGACAAGCTGGGATTCAAGATCCGGCCAACTGTTGTCGCGCCAAAGAAGCAGATCCTCAATGGCCTCGCGAAGCGAGGGATCACTGCCGGCAATTTGATCGAGCGTCCGACGCGCGGCACGGCGGTAGAGCTCGGTGGGCTGCTCGGCGATGTCGAGGCCGCCACCAAGGCCGGAGAGGAGCGGCTGCTGCAATGCAAGGTCGCGGCAAAAGGAGTCGATGGTTTGGATGCGCAACTGCGCGGGAAGATCAAGTAGGTCCCAGTCAAGGGCTTGCGAACGCGCCAGGGCGCGATGCGCGAGAGCCTGCATTGAGAACGGCTCGACCCCAGCTTCGCCAGTGCTGGATTCCGCGGCCTTCTCGAGTTCAGAAAGAATGCGGTTGCGCATTTCGGCGGCGGCGGGCCTAGTGAAGGTTATTGCGACGATCTGGCCGGGATCGTCGACTTCGCCGAGCAGGCGCAAGAAACGGCGCGTGAGCAGATCGGTTTTTCCCGAGCCTGCCGGTGCGCGGACGAGAATCGAGCGCGCTGGGTCGAGCGCACGATCGCGCTGAGCCTGGTCGGGAGGAGGTGTCTTGTGCGGCGGGCTAGGCATCGCCAGCCTCCTCGCTCTTTTCGTCGCCGGATTGCGGAGGATTTTCCTGGACGCGGCAAAGCGATTGCAGGCCGCAGCGCTTGCAGGTATCGGGATAGTCGCGCGGATCGACTTCTGCGCTGCCGGAAAGAAAGTCCCTTGCAAGCTCCGAAATATTTTGTTGCCACGCGAAAAGCTGCTCTGAATCAAGCGGCTTCTTCACCAGATTTGTGTTTGCCCTCAGATCTGCGCGCAAAGTCGCCTTGGCATGGCGGATCAATCCCGCAAATTTCGTGTCGCCGGGGCGAACCTTGGCGAAGACGAGGCCGCCGATTGCGCTCGGGTCGCATCCGAGTGCGAAGTCGGCGTAGAGAGGAAGTTGCACGTCGTCGGGACGGGGTAGATCCCAGGAGCGTGGATCGGGATCACCGGACTTGTAATCGATCACCAGCAAGGAATTGTCGATTAGTTGGTCGATGCGGTCGAGGCGCAGATGCAGCTTGAGGCCCGCGATCGAAGGGTTCGCGTCCGCCTCTGTTTTTGCAACGGTGAACGGCACGCGTTCCGATTCGAAGCGGAGCCACTCGGTGACGAGCGAGACCAGGCGCGACTGTTCGAGATCGAGATAACGTGGCGGCATCGAATCTCGCGCGCGCGAGGGGAGTTTTGTTGCGAAGACGCGGCGCACATGGCCCGAGACGAAAGAAACAAGATTCGGAACCTCAAGAAGTTCTTTGTGCGAACGAATGCCGCGCGGCGAGCCAGCCCAAATTGAGTGCAGCACTTCATGAAGCAGCAAGCCGCGCTCGAGTGCAGTGAGGCCGGCTTCGGCAGGCTCCCACGTTTGTGCCGCGAGACGAGCCGTGGCGAATGCCTTGAAGGGACATTGTGATTGCGAAGTGAGAACGCCGGAGCCGCCCATGACCGAGCCGGAAGGGAAGGGAATCCGGCTTGCGTCATCAAGGAACTCCGTCACCGGCGGCGAAAGCGGGGGTGCAATCAAATCGTCGGGAAGCGGCTGGGGCTTGCCGGCAATTTGCGCGACGAGCCGCGAAGGGCGCGCGGCAACACCGGCGCTGTCGGGGCCATCACTCTGGCGCGAGTAGCTGAAATGGACTTCAGGCGCAGATGCAAGCAGACGACGCGTGATCGATTCGGCTAATTCCCAATCGAGACGCGGCGAGGCGTGAGGCATTCCGGTGTCGCGCTGCACTGAAATCGGAATGAGCGGATGCGTCGCGCCGTGAGCCGGCCAGGCTTCTTCGCTGGCGCCCAGAAACCACACGGCATCGCGAGCAAGGCCTGCGGATTCGGCGGGGCCGGCAATCAGAATTGACGCGTCCTGCGACTCAGGCGCGAAGAGCGTCTCATTGAGAGCACGATTGAGAGCCGAAAGAAATTGCCCCCACTCCATGCGCCGGCCATCGAAGCCCAGCGATGCGCATTCGTCAACGGTTTGCTGCCAACGGCGATGAGCCTGAAATTCGCTGCTTGTCAGCGGACGATCGCCGGGCCAACCAGCGAGTTCGAGCAACTGCGGCGCCAGCTCAGCCCATGCGATTGGAGACTGAGGTCGGCGCGCGAATTCCTGGAGCCTACGCTGGGCCTGCGTGATACGCACGACCCATGGGGCGGGCAATTCCGCACCGGGCTTCTGACGCAGAAAATCCGCAAGGGTCCACCGGGTGCGCTGCAAGTTTCTGCGGCGCACTGCGCGCATGAACGCGGTAAGAGCCAACGACTCGGCGGGCGAGAAAGCGATCTGGCCAGTCGAAAGAAGCCAATCGAGCTCGTGCTCTTCGATCGATTCAGTGAGCCAGTGCAGTAGCAGCGCAGCTCCGCGTGCAAGAGCGACTTGACCAAGCGGAACGCCTAGCGAGAACTCAAATACTCTGGTTGCTCCCGACGCGCTCCCACCGTCCGAGACAAACCGGAGAAAAGCACGCTCGATTTCGCCGCGGCGTTTGGGCACGTCCTGGGTGACGACGAGCAAGCGAGCGAGGGGATTGGCTGCAAGCGTCCGTTTGCACCAAAGCGCGCACGCAGCAAGTTCAGAGGAGGGATCGGAAGCGTGATGGAACTTGATCCGCTCCGCAGGCTCGTCGAGTGGAACCTTCGTGCAATCGCCCCACGCGGCGAAAAGTTCCTGTTGCGTGGGCAAAATGCGATCAAAACCTGCGAGCAGCAGCGGAGCGCGCTCAGTTGAATCCTGCTTTAGCGCTTCAATCAATTCGAGTGGCAGGCGCGCAGGGCTCATCAAGCTGCCCGCGCGACAGATCTCATCAAAGCCCGCGAGCCAGTTGCTGAAGGCGCCGGCGTCCCGGTCCCAGGCGATGCGGAACCTCCTGTTCAGGTGCTGCGGGGCATACGCACAAATAAGATTGTGCGCATCCAGGGCAAGGGACGCCAGGCGATCTCTGGCACCGGCGAGACGCGCGGCCACAGGCGCAGCGGCGGCAACAATTCCCGCCCAAAGCGACTGCTCCTGCAGCGAATTCAAAACGGTGCGGCCGTCGAAGTTGCGGTCATGCCAGGCGTTGCGGACGAAGGATTGCCAGTCCTGAATGTTGGGTGTGTGCCAGGCCGTAAGGCCCTCGGCGCGCCGCGAGCGGTTGAAAGCCGCTGCGATCGACCGAGAGGCACGCTCGCTTGCCGTGACTATGAGTCCGCCGCCGCGCAGCCAAGCATCGATGCCGTCTTCCGGCCCAGCCCCCATACCAGCGTTATACGCTGACCGGCGCAATGGACGCTAAACGTGGTGGACGCTGACGGGAGACCACAATCCGCGCAGTGACCTATACTTGTGCCTGCAATCCGGTTTCGAGAAGGGATGAGACCATGGTTTGGTCCCAGAAACTAGCAGGCTGGGCGATTGGCGCGGCATGGATGGCGGGAGCGGCAGCTTGCCTGACGGGCCATGCGCAAACCCCGAGAACCAAAATCACCCCTGGCTCGATGCCCCGTGTTGGAACGGTGGATGAGCGGTTTCAGTCCTACAATATTGAAGCTGTTGAGGTGACCGGCGGGCGATTCTGGAAACCATATGGCGCGGCGAGCGCCCCTGATTCGGGTGCGCATGCCGCCGGTGAGCCGGCGGGGATGGATCCTTCGCTCTTTCGTTTTCGGCCGCCGGCCGACCTGAGCAATCAGCGACTGCGCAAGCTGGCAGCCGCACTGGGGCCGGCCTACCTACGCGTGAGCGGAACGTGGATGAATTCCACGTATTTTCCGGACGCGGACGGTGCCGCACCAACGCAACCACCGGCGGGATTCAACAGTGTGTTGACCCGCAAAGAATGGAAGGACGTGATCGACTTTGCGCGAGCCGTGGATGCCAGGATCGTGACTTCGTTTGCGGTGAGCCAAGGAACGCGCGACGCTTCGGGTGTATGGACGCCAAAGGTGGCTGAGGCATTTCTGGAATACACGAAATCAGTGGGCGGGGATATTGCCGCGGCAGAATTCATGAATGAGCCCACGTTTGCGGAGATGGGCGGCGCGCCGAAAGGATACGACGCGGAGGCCTTTAGGCGCGATTTCGCCGTGTTTCATGCGTGGGCCAAAGAAAATGCCCCGCAGATGCGGATCATGGGGCCGGGTGGCGTGGGCGAAGGGACGCCGATTGCGCCGGCGTTTATGCATTTGCTGACATCCGAGGACATCCTGAAGGCCACAGGCCCTGTCTTTGACGTATTCACCTACCACTCGTACGGAGCCGTTTCAAGCCGATGCGCCATGATGGGCGCGGCGGCAGGCACTACGAGCGATGCCGCGCTGTCAGCGGATTGGCTGTCGCGCGGAACAAGTGCCGAAGCATTCTATGCCGCGTTGCGTGACCGCTTCGAACCGGGCAAGCCGATCTGGAACACTGAGACTGGGCAGGCAGCCTGCGGAGGCGACCGCTGGGCTTCGTCATTTATTGACACCTTTCGCTACCTGAATCAACTGGGCAGCCTGGCACGGCTCGGGGTCCAGGTGCAGATCCACAACACGCTCGACGCCAGCGACTACGGCCTGTTGAATGAACAAACGCTCGCGCCCCGGCCCGACTACTGGGCGGCATGGCTCTGGCGAAAGCTGATGGGAACTACGGTCCTTGACCCGGGCTCCTCGCCTGCGCCGAATCTGCATCTTTATGCACATTGTCTGCGCAATCAACCCGGCGGCGTGGCGGTGCTGGCAATCAACGCGGACAAGGAATCCGAACAGGCGTTGCAAGCGCCTGACGGGGCGGAGCGCTACACATTGACCGCAAGTGAACTATTGTCGCCCACGATCGACCTGAATGGGAAGCAGCTCCAACTGGGCCCTGGGGATGCACTTCCAGCCCTACGGGGGCGCGCCGTTCATTCGGGGACGATTCAGCTTGCGCCAGCCAGCATCACGTTCCTGACCTTTGCAAAGGTGGGAAACCCGAGCTGCCAATAGGGGTGTTAGTGGTCAGTCCACCGGTTGTACACTAAGGTTCGTGATGCGCATCATTCTCGCAGGCTGTCTTCTTGCCGTTGCCGCTTTGGCGGGTTGCCACTCCAACACAGGATCAGGGTCGCAAGGCTCGGCGAATTCATCCGCGACGGTGTATCACCTGCGCGGGAAAGTGGTTTCGACCGACGTTGCGCACGGGATCGTGGTTGTCGATCATGAGGCCATTCCCGGCTTCATGGATGCGATGACCATGCCCTACCAACTCAAGGACCCAACCATCGCAAGCGAGCTGCATCCCGGCGACACAATCACCGCGGACGTGCTGGTCGAGAAGAGTTCCGAAGAGACGGTGGTGCTGGATCATATTGTTGTAATCGCGCAGGCCAAGCCGGACTACAAGCCGCCTGTGGTTTATCACGTGCCTGCGCCCGGCGACATGGTTCCGGATTTCAAATTGCGCAACCAGGATGGGCGTGCGATTCACCTTGGCCAGTTTCGCGGGAAGACGCTGCTGCTGACATTTATTTACACGCGCTGCCCCTTGCCAAACTTCTGCCCGCTGATTACGCACAATTTCGCGGTGATCAATCAGCAGTTGGCGGCGAATCCAGCGCTCAATGGAAAAACGCATCTGCTGTGCATCAGCTTTGATCCTGAGCACGACACTCCGGAGCGGCTGCGCGCTTATGGCGCGGAGTACATCGGCGGCGACGCGAAGGGCGCATTTGCGCACTGGGATTTTGCGGTGCCCTCGAAGCCGGAGCTGCTCGAGATGGCGAAGTACTTCGATGTGGGGATTACGCAGGGTCCTGACGAGACGATTACGCATACGCTTTCGACAACCTTAGTTGGACCGCACGGCAAGGTGGCGCAGTTTTATCCCGGCAACGAATGGACGCCGGAACAGGTGTTGGCGGATGTGAAGAAGGCGGCTTCCAGCTCCTAGCTGTTAGCTTGGCCGCGGTGAGGAGAGTCCTTCGATATCCCACCGTGGCCACAAGAACAAAAGCGTGGCCAGGATGGGGCACCCCGAGGCGAGTTTTGAACGATCGGAATTTTGTGCGAATGCAAGGAGAGAACGATGAGTTACGGGCTGAATATTCGCAAGGACGGTGAACTGGATTTTCTGGCGCTGGGCGCGTTGGTACACAGGCTCGATCCGGGAATCATTCCTTTCCGCAAGGCGACTGAATGCAAGATCCATGTGAGCGGCGGTGAGTTCAACGTGGCCGCAAACCTGGCCGATTGCTTCGGAATGAAGACGGCAGTGGCGTCGGCGATGGTGGACTACCCGATCGGCGATTTGATCGCGGAGCGCGTGCGCGCGATGGGCGTAAGGCCGATCTACAAGCATTTTGAGCACAACGGCGCGACGGGCCCGAATATGGCGACTGTCTACAGCGACCGTGGCGCGGGAGTGCGACCACCGGTGGTCTTCTACAACCGAGCCAATGAAGCCGGCGCGATGCTGAAGCCTGGCGACTTCGATTGGAATACGATCTGCGCGAAGGGCGTGCGTTGGGCTCACTCGGGGGGAATCTTCGCGGCGCTGTCGTCGACCACAGCTCCGCTGGTGGCGGAGATGATGAAGACGGCTAAGGAAGCAGGAGCTGTCACTTCGTTCGACTTGAACTTCCGCGAGAAGCTGTGGAAGATTTCGGGCGGCGCCGAGAAAGCCGTGGAGACGATTGCGTCGATTGTGAAGAACGTCGACGTGCTGATCGGAAACGAAGAGGATTTGCAGAAGGGACTCGGCATTCCCGGGCCGGATGTTCATGCGA
>CAYYKV010000095.1:0-11484 GCA_964468605.1 uncultured Occallatibacter sp.
TGTCGAACGCCGCATCGATCCCGCGCAACACCGCCTCCAGCGGAATCCCCGCCTCACGCCACATCTCGATCAGCGCCCAATCCAGGGTCGAGAGCAGCAAAATTGTCCCTCGCCTCCGCTGGAAGCGCTCCTCGATCTCGGTAAAATAGTTAAAGTAGTTGCGCACAGTCTCATCTTAGAGCGGTTCCGCAGTTAATGTAGCCGTTTCAAGCCATAGTGCAGGGTGGATTCTTCTTGATGAAGAATCCACTTGGCGTTCAGGGTTTCGGGACACAGCAACTGCAGAGCCGCTGTAAATTCCATAAACGGAGACGAACGATGGCAACCGTTGGATTTGTCGGCCTCGGCATCATGGGCCGCCCCATGCTCAGGAACCTTCTCAAGGCAGGTCACACCGTCGTCGCCTACGGCCGCACTCCCGCCAAGCTCGACTCTGTCGTCGCCGACGGCGCTCAGCGTGCCTCATCGAACGCCGACGTTGGCGCGCGTGCCTCCATCGTCATCACCATGCTCCCCGACGGCCCTGAAGTCGAAGAGGTCGTTCTCGGCGCCAACGGAATCCTCTCCGGCGCAAAGCCCGGCTCGCTCATCATCGACATGAGCTCCATCAGCCCACTCGTCTCGCAGAAAATCGCCGCGGCCTGCGCGCAGAAGGGCGTCGATTTTATCGACGCGCCCGTCAGCGGCGGCGAGCCCAAAGCCATCGACGGCACACTAGCCATCATGGTCGGCGGCAGCCCTGCCGCTTTTGAGATCGCCGAGCCCATTCTCAAGTGCCTCGGCTCCAGCGTCACGCTCACCGGCCCCGTCGGCGCCGGCAACACCACCAAGCTCGCCAATCAAATCATGGTCGCCTGCAACATCGCCGCCATGGGCGAGGCGCTCACCCTCGCCACGCGCTGCGGCCTCAATCCTGAAGTCGTGGTCAACGCCGTCAAAGGCGGCCTGGCGGGCAGCGCCGTCCTCAACGCCAAAGGCCCCATGCTGATCGCGCGCAACTTCAAGCCCGGTTTTCGAATCAGCCTGCACCAGAAGGATCTGCGCAACGCCCTCGAAACCGCGGAAGCCAATCACGTCTTTCTGCCGCTCACCGCGCAGGTGCAGCAGATGCTCTCATCCCTCATTGCCGACGGCAAAGGCGACCTCGATCACTCCGCCATCGCCACTTTCGTTGAGAGCGCCTCCCACGTCGAGGTCAAGGTGCCGGGCGCGTAGCGTCTTCCGGCTTCACGGGCAAGTCAACTCATCTCGCGAAATCCCCATCCCCCTCCGCCGGGCGTTTCAATCCGCAGCACGTCGCCCTTGTTGAGCCGGCGGCTGCACTTTCCTGGCAACTCCATCTCGTCGCCGCTCTCGGCCTTCAAAACCAGCGCCCGCCCCGCCGCTCCGTCCTCGCCGCCTTCCAATCCGTAAGGCCTGAACTTCCTCCGATCCGCCAGCAACGTCACCTCCGCATCGGTCAGCAACTCCAGTTCGCGAATCAACCCATCCCCGCCGCGAAACTTCCCCTCGCCGCCCGAGCCGTAGCGGTACGCATACCGCCGCACGCGAAACGGGTACGCGTACTCGAGCGCCTCGACCGGTGTATTCAGCGAATTGGTCATGTGCGTGTGCACGCCGCTGATCCCCTCCATCCCCGGCCGCGCGCCCATTCCGCCCGCCGCCGTTTCGTAGTACGCAAACGCTTCACCCGTCCGCGAATCAGTCCCGCCGATCGTCACATTGCTCATCGTTCCCGCGCTCGCCGCCGGAACCCGCGCAGGCACAGCCTTTGCCAGCGCTCGCATCAGCACATCCACAATCCGTTGCGACGTCTCTACATTTCCGCCGGCCACTGCCGCAGGCGGCCGCGCATTCACGATCGAGCCCTCCGGCGCATGCAGCGTCAGCGCCCGCAGAATCCCCTCGGTCGCCGGGGCATCCTCCGGGAGCAAACACCGCTGCACATAGAAGCACGCCGAAAGCGTGATCGCGCGAACCGCATTCACCGCGCCCGCAACCTGTGCTGACGAGCCGGCAAAATCCACGTCGATCGCTCCCGCCGCTGGGTCGATCTTGAGTCGTACCGCGATCCTGCGTGGCTCATCGGTCACGCCGTCGTCATCCAGCCAGTCGTCTGCGTCGAAGATGCCGGCGGGCATCTTCTTGAGTTCCGCCCGCACCAGCCGCTCGGAGTAATCGAGCAGCTCATCGCCCCATGTCGCCAGCTTCTCTATTCCGTATTTCGCGGCCAGTTGCAGCACGCGTTGCTCGCCCACGCGGCACGCGCCCATCTGCGCGTCCAGGTCTCCCTCGCGCTCCTGCGGAGTGCGCACGCTGCGCAGAATCCAATCGAGCACCTCGCGATCGACCACCCCTTCACGGACAATCCGCACCGGCGCGATGCGAATCCCCTCGTCCTCGATCGTCGTCGCCGGCCCCATCGATCCCGCGAACTTCCCACCCACATCGGCGTGATGCGCGCGGTTGGCAACGTAAAAGACCGGCGCGCCCCCGGCCTCAAGAAAGACCGGCAAAACCATCGTGATGTCCGGCAGGTGCGTTCCGCCTGCGTACGGATCATTCAGGATCGCAATGTCTCCCGGCGCAAACTCGATTGCCTCGATCGCCGCCTGCACGCTCATCGGCATCGATCCCAGGTGCACCGGCATGTGGTCGCCCATCGCAATCGCGCGCCCGCGCCCGTCAAACACGGCGCACGAATAATCGCGCCGCTCCTTGATGTTGGGCGAGAGCGCCGTCCGCCGCAGCGCCGCGCCCATCTCCTCCGCAATCGAGTGCACTGCGCACTGAAAGATCGCGAGTTCCACCGGATCGGCCGCCTGCGTCTTCATGCGCGATCCTCCTCGCCCACCGCATCTTCGCCAATCTCGATCACCAGGTTGCCCAATCCATCCACGCGCGCCGCGCATCCCGGCGGCACGAGCGTGGCCGCGGTGTACTCGGTGATCATCGCCGGGCCCGCGATCGCATCGCCCGGCCGAAGCAGCTCACGCTTGTAGAATCGCGTTGCCCTCCATCCGCCCTCAAACCAAACTTTGCGCTCGGCGCTGCAAGCCGCGCTGCCATCGCCCGCAGCCAGAGCTTGCCTCTCCGGCTCGTAGGGCTCGCTCGCAGCAATCATCCGTACGCGAAGGTTCACAATCTCAACCGGCCGCGCTGCATCCGCAAACCCGTACCGCTGCCGATGCAACTCGTGGAACGCATTGATCGACCGATCCGGCGCCTGCGGATCGTAGCCGACATTGAGCTCGTAACCCTGGCGCCGGTAGCGCAAATCCAGACTCCGTTCGACCTTTCCATTCAATCCTTCCGCCGCAAACTCCGCCGCGCCCTCCGCAGAAAGCTCGCCGAAAATCTCGTCAACAGTTCCCATGGCATCGCCCGGCAACATCACCGTACGCGAAAAGTCCCGCACCGTATCCGCCAGCAAAATTCCCACCGCTGAAAGCGCTCCCGGCAGCGCCGGAACCAGCACACGCGGAATGCGCAACGCACGCGCCAGCGAGCATGCATGCAGCGGCCCTCCGCCGCCAAACGCCACCAGCGTAAAATCGCGTGGATCGTGCCCGCGCTCCACACTGATCACGCGGATCGCCTTCTCCATCTGCGTCTCCACCACGCGCACAATCCCCGCCGCGAAATCTTCCACCGTTTCGAGTCCGCCTTTTTGCTCGCGCATCATGCGTCGCGTGCGCTCGCTGTCCAACTGCACGCCCCCGCCCAGAAAGCTCTCCGCGTCCAGTCGACCCAGCATAAAGTTCGCGTCTGTCACCGTTGCGCGCTCGCCGCGGCCAAAGCAAATCGGCCCCGGATCGGCGCCGGCGGATTCGGGGCCGACTCGCAGCATGCCTCCCGCGTCAAAACGCGCGAGGGACCCTCCGCCTGCGCCCGCCGTAGCTATGTCCAGCATCGGCACGCCAATCGGCACTCCAGCCACCACCGACTCGCGCGTGAGCTCCGCGCCCGTCTCCGCGTTCGCCACAAAAACATCGGTCGATGTGCCTCCCATATCGAACCCGATGATCTTATCGAATCCCGCCCACTGCGCCATGCGGCACGCGCCCACCACTCCGCCTGCCGGCCCACTTAAAACCGTGCGCACGGGCTCCTCCGCCGCCGCGCGCGCCGCAATGATGCCTCCCGACGACTGCATCACATCCACGCGCCCGCCACTGTATTGCTCGGCGATCCGCTTTTCCAAAGCCAATAAATAGACCTGCATTCGCGGCGCGAGATACGCGTTCACCACCGTCGTCGATGCGCGCTCATACTCGCGAAACTCAGGCAGAATCCGGTGCGATACGGAAGCCGGAATCCCGAGCTGCCGTAACGCGGCCTCCACGCGCCGCTCCGTTTTTGGGTTCGCAAACGAGAACAGCAGGCTGATCGCAACTGCCTCAGCGCCGCTCGCCTTGACGGCCTCCACCAATGCCGCTAACTCATCGTCTGCCGGCTCGCGCAGAATTTCACCTTCCGCGCTCACGCGCTCCCGAACGCCGAATCGCAGCTCTTTCGCCACCAGGCACTCCGGCGCCGGCGCAAACCAGTCGTAGAGCCGCTGTCTCGCCTGCCTTCCGATCGCAATCGTGTCTTCAAATCCTGCCGTCGTCACAAACGCCACGCGCGCTCCGGTCCGCTCCAGCATCGTGTTGGTGCCCACGGTTGTTCCATGGCGCACCTCCACATTCTCCGCGCCGCCCAACTGCCGCACGCCTTCGAGTACCGCGCGCGAGGGGTCCGCCGGCGTCGAAAAGATTTTCTTCACGCGCAGTTTTCCGTCCGCCAAACAAACGCAGTCGGTAAACGTGCCGCCGGTGTCGATCGCAATACGCAAATCCGCCCGCTCCTCTCGTGTGGATTCGCCAGGAACGCCCCAGTTGTGGCTTGAGTCTAAATGCCCGATCTATAGCCGGCAGAACAAGCTGAAGGCTGATCGCTACGACAGAAACTCCGCAATCGCTTCGGCCACTGCGTTCTGCTCGTCCTCGCGCAACTCCGGAAAAATCGGCAGCGCCAGAACCTCGCGCGCGGCGCGCTCCGCCTCGGGGAAATCCCCTTCGCTGTACCCCAGCCCCTTCAGCGCCTCCTGCCTGTGCAGCGGAACCGGATAATAGATCTCCGATCCAATTCCTCGCGCCGTCAGGAACTCGCGCAGCGCATCGCGCCGCACCACGCGAATTACATATTGGTGCCAAACGTGTTTCGCTCCCGGCGCTGCATGCGGCAGCACCAACCCGTTCGCCGGATACGGCCCATTCTCGGCAAGCCCGGCCCTCGAAAACAGCCTGCCATATCGCGCTGCCAGCTCGCACCGCTTCTCGTTCCACGCGCCGATATATTTGAGCTTCACCGAAAGCACCGCGCCCTGGAAGCCGTCCATGCGTGCGTTCCAGCCCAGCTCATCGTGGTGATAGCGGCGGCGCATTCCCTGGTTGCGCAGCATCTTCACCCGCTCGGCCACATCATCGCGGTTGGTTGTCACGAGGCCCGCGTCGCCAGCAGCGCTCAGGTTCTTGGTGGGATAAAAACTGAATGCCGCAGCGTCGCCCAGCGCGCCGGCTTTCGTTTCATTCCACTCCGCGCCCCACGCCTGCGCCGCGTCTTCGACGACCGTCAGCCCGCGTTCCCGACCGAGCCTGGAAAATGCGGTAGCGTCCGCGCACAATCCGTACAGGTGCACCGGCAGAATCGCTTTCACTGCTGCTCCGAGCTCTCCATCCAGGACCGCTTCAACGGCCGCCGGCGACAGATTGAACGTCGCCGGATCGATGTCGGCCAGCACCGGCGTTGCGCCCGCGCGCAGAATCGCGCTCACTGAGGCGAAAAAGCTGAACGGCGTCGTCACCACTGCTGCTCCAGGCCCGATTCCGGCGCCAGCCAGCGCCAGCCATAGCGCATCTGTCCCTGACGAGCAACCCAGCGCGTGCTTTACGTCCAACTGCTCCGCAGCTGCCCGCTCAAACGCCGCCACGTGCTCGCCGAGAATAAACTGTTGCGTCTCCAGCACCTGTCCCAGTGCATCCAGCAGTTCGCCGCGCAACGGCTCGTACTGTCGTTTCAGGTCCAGCATCGGCACCGGCGTGCGCACGGCGACGCCGCTTTTTGTCTCAACCCGCTCCGGAATGGCAGTCTTTTGCATGCCGCCTTCTTTCAGACCCCTCGACTACAAATCGATGCTATCAGCCGCGGAATCAGCCCTGTCCCAGCGCTTGGCTCTTTCCCGTTCTTTCGCCTATTCCATGGCAAACACTCATCTTCGCCGAAGAGTTGGCCCCCTCGAACTCCCTCGGGGACCATTTCAACCCGAACGTAACTCCTCAGTGGAGTTGAAATAGGCCGAAAATCCCTATAAAGTTGACCCATTGCGGGGTTTGCCGGTTCCGGGCGTTCCGGGATCGTCCCGTGTATCTGAAATTCGGTGCGACAGCAGGATCACAAACAACTTCAAAAAGAAAGTAGGAGATCGGCATATGGAGAACAAGCCGGCACAAAATATTCAGGACACCTTTCTGAACACGGTTCGGAAAGACAAATCCCCCATTACGATTTATCTGGTCAGCGGCGTCAAGCTGACAGGGAAGATCAGGTCGTTTGATAAATACTCTGTGCTCCTGGAAAACAACAGCCAGGAACAGTTGATTTTCAAACACGCCATTTCAACCGTGGTGAGCAACCGGAGCGTGATGCATAGCGAGCACCGTCCGGGTGCAGTGTCATCGGGCATCGGACCGTCGGCAGTTCCGGCTCCGGTGCAATCGATATCCCAGGCGACCGCTGAGCAACGTTAGAGCGATTGGCACGCGAGGTGTCCAGGTCGGGCAGCGCCGCTGGCCGGTCGCAGATCTCATCGGGAGACTCCGGCCGCTGGGGCGGCGGCCCTGAGCGCGCCGTCCTCGTCGCTGTGGACCTCGACGTCCGCCCGCGCCATAAAGGCCTGACAACTCCGGGCGAGCACTTGGGTGCCGGCCCGTTGAGTGGTGCTGCGCCGCAAACGGCGCCATCGCTGCCTTCAGGCGGCTCACTCGCTTCAACGGTCTCGCCCGGCCTCGACGTCGAAGAATCTCTCGCCGAGTTTCGCGAACTGTTGTTGAGCGCCGGCGGCCAGGTAGCCGCCGAACTCATCCAGCGCCGCCCTCGTCCCGATCCCGCCACGCTCATCGGCTCCGGAAAAGTCGAAGAGATTGCAGCCGTCGCCGCCTCTACCAACGCCGATCTGGTTCTCTTCGATCACGACCTTTCGCCCACGCAACTGCGCAATCTCGAAGCCGCCTTGCCCTGCCGCGTTCTCGATCGCACGCAGCTCATCCTCGACATCTTTGCCCGTCACGCCCGCACGCGCGAGGGCCAGCTCCAGGTCGAGCTCGCTCAACTCGAATACATGCTGCCTCGCCTCACCGGCCGCGGCAAAGCCATGTCCCAACTCGGCGGCGGCATCGGCACTCGCGGGCCCGGCGAAACCAAGCTCGAAACCGATCGCCGCCGCATCCAGCGCCGCATTGATCACCTCAAGCGCTCGCTCGACGCCGTCCGCCGCGTCCGCCGCCAGCAACGCCAGCGCCGCGAAGCTGTCCCCGTACCGACCGTTGCTCTGGTTGGCTACACCAACGCCGGCAAGAGCACGCTCTTCAACGCGATCACCGGCGCCCAGGTGCTTTCTTCCGCGCGCATGTTCGCCACACTCGACCCGAAGCTCCGCGCCATCGAATTGCCAAGCCGGCGCCAGGTTCTGCTGTCTGATACAGTCGGCTTCATTCGCAATCTGCCCCACACGCTGGTCACCAGCTTCCGCGCAACATTGGAGGAGGTCGCACAGGCCGAGGTGCTGCTCCATATACGCGACGCCTCCTCCACCTACGGCGACGAGCAGAAGGCGCAGGTCGAAAAAGTCCTCGGCGAGCTCGAATCGCTCTCCAAGCCCCGCATTGAAGTCCTTAATAAAATTGACTTGCTTCCGGAAGACGAGCGCGCGGCGCTGGTGGCACGCGTCAATTCCAGTCCAAAAGGTCAAAGGCCGGAGGCCCCGGTCTCGGCGCTCACCGGCGAAGGCATTCCCGCTCTGCTCGCTGCAATCGACGAGGCGCTCCACTCCGATCCCATCGTCGAAGCCGAGTTGCACGTTCCTCAGCACGAAGGCGCCGCGCTCGCCGCCATTGAGGCCGGCATGATCGTCCACTCCCGCGACTACGAGGGCAATCTCGTCCGGCTCACCGTCAGCGGCCCAGCTTCGCTCGTCGGCCGCATGCGCCGCTTCCGTCAGCGGGAACCTTGAACGATCCGCAAGCGCACGAACCTACGCCGTCAAGTTGTAGATCAGCCCAAACGGGTCCTTCACGTAGCACCGCGGAAACTCCGGCTCGTCTTTCACGATCTCGCACCCGTTGGCCACGAGCCGTTTTTTCGCTTCTTCCACGTTCTCAACCGTCACTTCAAGAACCGCGCCCAGCGCCGGCCCCTCCTCGATGAACAGGTTAATGTGCTTTCCGTGCAAGCTGACCATGTTGTGATCTTCCCCGCTGATTTTGAACCCAAGTTGCTCCACATAATACGCAGCCGCAACTCTTGGGTCCGGCGCCTGAATCAAAATGTCTGTGCCAAATTTGTTCGCCATTCAGAAAACCTCCGCTTCACGACCTATCGCCCTTCTGGCCGCTTTCCACCAAACCGCGCACCACCCCGGCTCGCGCCGCCGCTCGGCCTGCCCGGTTTCGAAAATCCGCCCGGTCTTTGAAATCCGCCCGGCCTTTGAAAGCCACCCGGCTTGCTTGGCCTCTTGAATCCACCCGGCCGCGCACCGAACACGGGCCCAGTTCTTCCCGCCTCTGACCGCCCTGCTCCCGTCGCCGCGCCTTTTCCCTCCCAGCGCTTTTCGCCGAATGCCGATGCGGGCCGTTCTCCGCTGCCCGCCTGCCCGCGCCGTTCTTCATTTCCCGCGCGACCCGGCCTCGGAACCCAACGCTCCTTGCTTCCCGTCCGCCTGCCGAAGCTATTGCCCACGCCCGCGCCTCGACCGCCTCCGAATGGTTTCTTCGGTCCATCGCTTCGCTTGAATGAGCCCTCAGGCCGCACGAATGCCGGTCGCTCGCCCTCCGCGCGAAACGGCTTTTGCGGCGGCCGGCTTGCTCGCTCGCCGAACCCGGTTTTCTCTTCACGCCGGAACGGCTTGCCCTCGCTGCCCCCGCCGAACGTCGCTTCACGCGGCTTCCATTCCCTCCGTTCTCCACTGCGCCCTGCGCCGCCCTCGCGTCTGTCGCCAAACGCCGGCCTCGCGCCAAACCCCGAACCGGTTCTCGGCGGCCCGCCAGCCCGCTTGTCGAACCTAGGGCGTTCGCCGCCGCGTTCTCCATGTTGGCCCGCACCGCCCTCGCGTCCACGATCAAATTCTCGCGGCTTCCATTCCGTTCTCGGTCCGCGCTCTTCGCGCTGGCCGAACGGCCTTCCGCCGCGATTCGGCCCTCCGCCTCGTGCTCCTTCGAATCGCTTTCCCGCAGGCTTGTCTCGCCACGGTCGGCCTGGCCTCTCGCCCCTCTTTGCCGGAGCTCTTCCAGCTTCTTTCGGCAGCGAAATATCCACTCTCATGCGTCGCGGCTTTATCTTTCCCTCGGCAGTCAGGCGCAGCGCCTTCACTTCATCTGCCGTCAGTTCGCGCAGCTTGCCCGGCTCCACGTCCAGCACCAGCGGTCCGTACCCCACGCGGCGAATCTTCTCGGCAAAGTGCCCAATTGCGGCGAACATCTTCCTCAGCTCGCGATTCCGTCCCTCCGTCAGCACCACCTCGTACCAGGGATTCTCTCCCACCCTTACCTGCCTGATCCGCGCCGGCGCCGTACGCACGCGCGCTGACCCGGCCTCGCCACGCTCAATCGCCACGCCGCCGCGCAGCCGCTCCAACTCCTCTTCGGTTGGCTGCCCAGCCACCTTCACCAGATAGACCTTCTCCACGCCCGATTTGGCCTTCGTCAGCAGGTTCGCAAGCTCGCCGTCGTTCGTCATCAGCAGCAAACCTTCGCTGAGGTAATCCAGCCTGCCGACCGGATACAGGCGCTCACGCGCTTTTGCGAAAAACTCCATCACGGTGGGTCTACCCTCGGGGTCGCTCACCGTCGTTACGTAGCCCTTCGGCTTGTTCAGCACAAAGTACCGGTGCCGTTCCGCGCCTTGAAGCAGCTTGCCGTCCACGCGGATATGGTCGCGCCCTGCGTCGGCCTTGCTTCCCAGTTGCGTCACCACCTGCCCATTCACAATCACGCGGCCGGCTACAATCATCTCCTCGGCGTGCCGCCTGCTTGCAATTCCCGCCCGCGACAGAATCTTCTGCAGCCGTTCCAGCTTCGCCGGAGGCCGTTCAACTGTGCCCGTCTCTCCCTCAGCCTCTTCCTCTTCCTCAACCTCCGCGGCTCCGTTCGCTGCCGCCATCCCCGGCCCGTCTTCTTGAGTTCCATCCGCCGCAGCGGTCTCCGTCTCCTCTGGGTACGCGTCAATCACCACCCGACCCTGCGATTCAACGTCGCCAAGGTAGGTTCGCGCCTCTCCGCTGATCACATCCCCGATTGGATCCAGCACCGGTTCGCCGATCCTGAATTGAGTGGCTCCTTCAGCTTTGGCGGCACGTTTTCCGGTGCGTGGAGTCGGAATTGATTTTGCAGTGGGGGTTTTCGATTGAACGGCTGGTTTTTTACTCTTCGCTTCGGGCTTTTCCGCTGGCTTGGCCTTTGTTGCCTTCGTCTTCGCGGCCGGCGTCTTCGCCTTCACCGTTGCCGTTTTGGCCTTTGTTCTCGGGGCCTTGCTCGCGTCTGTGGTTTTCGCGCTTTTGGTCGCGCCCTTTGGCGCACGCTTGGCCGTCGGCGATTTCGCCTTCGATTTCAACTCGTTTTTCATGGGGGAAAGCCTCGGTTTCTACTTACTCGGCGCCGCTTCGCGCGGCCTCTGGTGTGTTTTCTTTGGTCTCTGCCGGCTCTTCGCTCGCCGCCTCTTCCGTCTCCGCGCTCATGTCCGCGTTGAACTCCGCTTCCGCTGCCGTCTCATCTCCGGCTCCGAGCGCCGCCTCGTCCAGCTCGCTCGCTGCCATCTTCTCGAACTCTTCCATCGATGGCAGCTCCGTCACGTCCTTCAGCCCGAAGCGCAGCAGAAACTCCCGCGTGGTCTTGTAGAGAATCGGCCGCCCCACCACCGGTTTGCGCCCCGCCGTCACGATCAGCTTGCGCGCCAGCAGCGACCCGAACACCCCCGACGAATCCACGCCGCGAATCTCGTTCACTTCGGGCGCGGTCACCGGCTGCTTGTACGCAATCACCGCCAGCGTCTCCAGCGCCGGCAGCGACAGCTTCAGCGGCGGCTTCAGACTCTTCACAAACAACCGCACCGCGTCGTGGCACTGCGGCTTCGTTCCCATCCGGTATCCGCCCGCAATCTCGCGAATCTCGATTCCACGTCCATCGGCCGCATACTCCCGAACCAACTCGTCCAGAACCTGCTTGATCGCTT
>CAYYKV010000096.1:0-11313 GCA_964468605.1 uncultured Occallatibacter sp.
GCTATGGCATGGTGCGTACCGACCACATTCTTTTTATCGCCGCCGGCGCATTCCATGTGTCGAAGCCCAGCGATCTGATCCCAGAGTTGCAAGGCCGATTTCCAATTCGCGTCGAGCTGCAATCGCTCACCGTCGACGATTTTCTGCGCATTCTCACCGAGCCCAAAGCCTCGCTCACCAAGCAATATTCGGCGCTGCTTGAAACCGAGGGAGTGCGCCTGGAGTTCGCGCCTGAAGCTTTGCGTGAAATGGCCGAATTCGCGTTTAGAGTGAACGAGACCACCGAGAACATCGGCGCCCGCCGTCTGCACACCATCATGGAGCGGGTCCTCGAGGATGTCAGTTTTCTGGCGCCCGACGTAGCCCGTCACGCGCCAAGCGAAGATGCCGCAGCGGCGCTTTCTGCGGCGATCAAGAACGAAGCATCGGCGCCTCTACCCTACCAGGAGCGAATGACCGCCTCCGGCCCCGAGAAGGTTTTCCTCATCGACGACGAGTACGTCAAGCAGATGGTTGCGTCCATCGTGAAGGACCACGATCTGTCCCGGTACATCCTTTAACGAAATGCGATAAAATAGCAGCACGTCGGGGAGTGGCTCAGCCTGGTAGAGCACCTGGTTCGGGACCAGGGGGTCGGAGGTTCAAATCCTCTCTCCCCGACCAACACGATCAATAGTTTGCAGACGCAATCGTTCGGCCCCCTCTCGCTGGTCCAAATGCCCTGGGACTAAAGGGTGCGTCTTTATTGAGCCTTCGCTGGGCAACGGACGCAATGACAGCCACAAGATCGCCTGCAGCCAAATAAGACCTTGACCGTGGAGCTGGAGACCCAGGTTGTTTCTGAAGGCTCTGGCGAGCATAGAGCCTCGTCGGGCCCTCTGCCCGGTCGTCCTTTTGGCGACTTCGACGACCGGTGAACCACTCGGCAATTTGTATCGGGGTAAGTGATCGTGTAACGCGGTTATCCTTTGTGTCTCGCAACCCGGAAGAGACAGAGCAGCAGATGCTTGGTAGAGGAAGCCAGGAATGCTGCCGGAGTCACATGGACCGCAAAATAAGGGCCAGGGTCTCGAGCGAACGTTGCCAAAGTGTCAGATGCCAGAGGTGGTCGTCCGCGGAGATGAACGTGGCCTGGCGGAGTTCAAGAACGCTGCTGCCGAAGTTACCCCGAATGCGGAAATCGACAAGGCTCTCGGCAAAACTCTGGCTGCATACCTTGCGCCACCTTAGGCGCATCTTGCGCCGGTGGCAAGAGAGAAAAGAGCAGATGATGCTCGTGACGACACGCCCGGAGCGCCAATGATCGAGCCCGTAGCCGTTCGCCCTTTTGGAAGCTACGATCGACGAGCCTTCCGACTGATCGGGCATGGAGATCCATGCCTCAAGATATTCAGGCTCAGTCAAGGCTTGCGAGATGCGGCGCGCATCCGCATCGACGCCGATTGAAAGGACAATGGCCCAATCGGAATGTGACATTGGGCGGGCGCAGGAATGAGATCGCTGCGCCGGCTGCTCTGGGGAAGCTTCCAATATCTCTATCACGACGATGACCTCACTTCATAGTGCGTGCACGTCAAAGGCCGAATTGCGCGATTGATCCGCCTGAGTGATGGACACGGCGCCAAAAGGGGACCAGCCGCATTTCGCCGGGAGGAAACCCATGTTCAGCCTTGTACCCGGAGGCAAATACGCCTCCCGCGCCTTTTGCGATCGGGAAATTCGCAGACCGCATCTTCCAATCCCGGGATTGAGGGCTCGACAGCACGATAGTTGTGATCAACAGCGTTGCCCTTGCACTGGAATGCAGATCCAGTCAACAAACAATCCATCGAAACCGTGTGGGCCCTTCATCAAACGGGAGATTCAGGGCCGTTGAAGCCGATCACCGAGCGACGAGCGATAACTGCGGCCCATTGCGACTTTTTGGCCATTGTCGAGGATGACCACGGAGTCGCCATTCGTTTCCCGACGAACTTCCTTCACATACTTCAGATTCACGATGAAGGAACGATGGACGCGCAGAAATCCGCGCGGGTCAAGCCGATCCTGCAGATGAGCCATGGTCTCGCGCAGAAGGTGCGTCTCAGTGGCCGTGCAGAGGCGCACGTAGTTCCCCTCGGCGCCGATCCAGCGAATGTCGGAGACTGGAAGAAAGAGAATGCGTCCGCGAGACTTGAAGACAATGCGATTCGTGTACAGGTTGAGAGTCGAGACGGCGCCGTTGCCCTGACCGGGGTTTTGTTGCTGGACGGCGGATTGCTCGCGGACGCGCTGAATGGCCGTGTGAAGCCGCTCGCGCGTAAATGGCTTTAGAAGATAATCGACTGCATTCACCTCGAAGGCGCGCACTGCATACTGGTCGAAGGCCGTGGTAAAGATGATGCGTGGCGTTGGAGCTTCGGACTGGCCGGCAAGGGCCCCGACGACGTCGAATCCATCCATGCCGGGCATTTGAATATCGAGAAAGAGAAGCTCGGGATTGGCGGCGCGCACCAGCTCAATGGTTTCAAGCGACGTAACCGACTCGCCGACAATCTCGATGTCGTTCTCGTCGCGGAGCAACTGGCGCAGCTTCTGGCGGGCCAGGACTTCGTCATCTGCGATGACTGCGTGAATCATCACACACCGAACCTCGTGACGGTTTCGAGAGCGCTTTGCGAAAACTGCAGTGGAAACGCGATGGAGACCTGCACATGGGATGGATCGATCTCGACGATTGAGAATGAACAATCCTCTCCGTAATGAAGATGAAGCCGATTCTTTACGTTGGTCAAACCGACGCCATGGCCGGCAGATGAACCATTCCGGGCTGCTGTGAGGCCACGCCCGCTGTTAGTAACCCGGGCCCAAATGCGGCTTCCGTCGCTGGAAACCTCAATCGTCAGCTCGCCTCCCCGGTCGAGCTTCGACACGCCATGGACGTAGGCATTTTCGACAATCGGTTGCAGGATCATGGCGGGTACCAGTGCGTCGTGCAGTTCCGGATCGACTAAAAGGGTGCGAATGACTCGCCCCGTGTATCGCTGGTCTTGCATGGCGAGGTAGGTCTCGATGAATTCGATTTCGTCGTGCAAGGGGATAAGCTGGACGTCTCGCCGTTCCAGAGTCATACGAAGCAGGCTGCTCATTTGTTCCAGCATTGAATCTGCGGCGTCAATGTCGCTTCGCATCAGGCTGGAGATGCTGTTCATGGTGTTGAAGAGAAAGTGTGGATTCAGCTGCATCCGCAATGCCGCGATTTGGGCGTTGGCCAGTTGCGCCTGAAGCTGAGCGGCGACGGTTTCTTTCTCGCGAAACTGCTGGTAATACCCGAATCCGCGAAAGAAAAAGAAGGCCCCCCAGAAGATAACCATGCTTTCAACCAGGTCGCCCCTGAAGTTGAATGTGACGCACTGCCAATAGGGCATGCGAGTGCGGTCGATAGGTACGTCAGGGAAGAAGATCACCCATATCATCTCCTGGATGAAGCAGATAGCAAGACTGACCGGGAATACAATGGTCAGAATCTGGACGGCACTTGCCCGTTGAATGAAGGGGCGAAAGAGCCGCCAGAGGACCCAGGAGATGATTCCCCAAATGAGATACTGCGCCCCCCAGGACTCGAAGACAATGGCAGCGCTCATGTGATAGCCGGAGTGGAAAAGATGCAGCCACTCCTGCCCCGCGAATAGGATTCCGATCGAAGTGAATGCCGCGACAAAGATCACCGGGTGCGTCCAAAGCGAACGCTCAATGGTCTTGTGAGCTATGACACCGGCCGAAGAATCAGCCTCGTTTGTCCGGCGTATGGACACGAACTGGCCTCCCAGGAATAAGAAATCGCACTGATTGCATTGTCATCGATTCGTGATTCAATTGTTGAAATTCCGCCAAAAAATGCTGACGGACGAGCATAAGACCGCGCTTGCATGGGAATGCCAAGTGGGAACGGTGAGGGAGCCGCCCGGCGGCGATGCTCCGCCGCCACTAATCGTGCGGTGAGACCAGTAACTGCGCTGCATGTCCCCCATCTGCCGGAGCAGCTAGGGCCAATGCGGGGAATCCAGCCTGATTCTCTCCTTGCTTATCGACGAATTCGAGGACGAAATGGTGCTGCTGGTACCAATTTCCCGCCTCGGAATCGATAGCCTGGGCCCGGTCGGAACCGATCGCTGCGGAAAGGAGCCGTAGGTCGTATTCGAGGAGCTTCCTGGCCTCGTCTCCACCCTGCAGAACGGCAACTCGAAAATGGTAATAAGCGGCGGCGTTGTCGAATGGCATTCCTTTGCCGTCACGTGCCAGCACTCCAAGCAAGAGGGACGACCTCCAATTCCCCGCGTCTGCGGCATCGTTGAGAAGGCGCTGTGCTTCGCCCGGTGATCGGGCAAGGCCCGGATTGCGAACCAGAAGCAGCCCCAGGTTGTGCATGGCAGGAACATAGCCTGCTGCAGCGGACTCGCGCAGCAAGGATGCGGCTGCACGAGGATCGCGCACTTCATTCTTACCTTCGAACAGGAGTGTGCCCAGACCGAATTCCGCCAAGGGACTGTGCAGACTTGCGCCCTTTCGATACCATTGCTCGGCGACGGCCTGATTCTGGGGAACCCCAATTCCAACTGCATAAAGGTCCCCGAGGTAGAAAGCTGCCAGCCCGCTGCCTTCGTTAGCAGCATCATTGAGAAGCTTTAGGGCAACCTCTTCGTTTTTTGGAACTCCTGTGCCCCAGAAGTAGGCCATTGCTAGATTAACCTTGGCGCGAACCAATCCGCCGGAGACTGCGAGCTGATACCAGTGCGCGGCACGCACGGGGTCTTTCGCAATGCCAACTCCGCTTTCATAAAGGTAGCCGATCTGCAGTTCCGCCAGAGGATCTCCGGCTCCCGCCGCCTTCTCATACCAATAGGCCGCCAGCTTGAAATCCTGCGCAACACCGTGGCCGGCGAGATAGTCGCCCGCGAGTTTGATTTGGTCGTCAGCGGAGCGGGGCTCAGGCGCAACTTTGATTGAGGGAACGTCGGGCTCGGCGCCGGCAATCAATTTCGACGATGCAGCGAGCAACACACAGCAAGCCGCGGCGGAGTTGGCAAATGCGCGATGACGACTGCTTGCGAAGAGCATCATTGGTTTTCTCCGTTGTGAATTCGTGAATCGGGGAACGGCCACTGAGCAGACCGATCAGACGCGGCTGATGCGTTCTAGACTTGCATTACGACGGAATGTTATTTGCTTTGAATGATTTACGAGGTGGCTCCGCATCACCAACCGGCCATCACGAATCCATTCCTTGGCGGTCGGTCACGGGGAAAATGCCGTTGGTCACAAAAACTGAATTTGATAGGAAGAGAGTGAGAAAAACCGGCGACGAGAACTCGGTAGGAGAGATTGTTGCTGATCTGAATGGTCACCGAGCTGTAATAACGCGGCGTCCGTAAGGAATGGACCGGACGCCGCCCATTGCTTCATTCAGGATTGTCTCTGCCGGACGACTCCCGGCAACAGCTCCGGAAATCGATCCATGATCCTGGGTGGCAAGATCCGCAAGCAAGCTTGGCGAGATGGAACCTGTGGGTGCAATTTGATGATCGAGTTTCTTGCTTAGCTATGAGAGAGCGTAGGTGATCGCAATGGAAAGACCGCTCCGGCGCATCAGCCAGGAGCCTCCGCGAATGAACTCCAGTTTCAACTGATTGAGTTTTCCGGGAGTAGGTCGAGACAACCCCCTTGCATTGCCTGCGCGACTTCAATGCGGGCATTCTTGAGCGAATCGACGGCATTCCCGGTTGGATAGAATTCCATGGCAATGAATCTGTTGTAGCGAAGCTCCGCGAGCTTGCGATAAACATTCGCGTAGTTTACTTCGCCTGTTCCGGGTTCGTGCCGCCCCGGGACATCTGCGATGTGAACAAGCCCCACTTGATCGACGTGATTGGCGAGTTTTTCGATCAAGTTACCGAACCCGCGTTGCTCATGATAGAAGTCATACAGAACCTTCACGTTTGGCCTGCCGACCTGACTAACGATCTCGAAGGCGTCGGTTACCGTTTGTAGAAAGATTGTGGGATTCTCAAGCGCATCAATCGGTTCAATCACGATCTCGATATGATCATTGGCGGCGAGATCCGCAGCGCGCTTAAGATTCTCGACCGCGGTCTGGGTTTGCGCAGCGGGGCTTAATTCCGGGACGCGCTTGCCCGATAGAAGAATGACCTGTGGACATTCAAGCCGCTTCGCCGCGTCAAGGTGATCCTTAAACTGCGCGATAAAGGTTTCGGTTTCGGAAGCGGTCGAGAAGCCGGCTCGCACACCGCTCATGGAATCGACAACGAGGCCGAGAGAATGGATTCGGCTCGAGATCCGCTGCGTGTCGTCCGAAGTCCATTTCTGAAACTCTCCAACGAGCTGAACTCCGTTGTAACCCGCCTCTGCTGCGATTTCGACGCAGCGGTCGAAGGGAAACTGTTTCTCAAGGGTCCACAGCATGACCGAAAACCGGAACCTAGTCGGACTAGTGGTCGCGTGTAATGCATCGGTGAGCAGCGGCTGTGCAAGTGTTGCCCCCGCAGCGAGCTGAACAAATGTGCGACGATTCATAACCATCCCTCTTCTTTCCTTGGCAAGAACGATTCACCTCAATCTACAGGCTCTTTTTCATCTCCGCGATGCCGGCGGTGGAAACGCTGAAGTCCTGGTCTCCCTTGCCTCCGCTGAAGGCTGCAACGAGATAACCGTGTTTCCCCCGCGCGATTGCGCCGCCGTTCCATCCAAATTCCCCAGTGAGTGGGGGACGCACATGGCTACCGCTGTTCTTCAACGTGTCGGCCATCTCCGCCGCCTTGGAATAAGCGATTGCGAGCAAGTTGGACACCTTTTGGTTCTGCGCAGGCTGATCCTCGATCCCACTCCCTACAACGATCATCTTCGAAACCCACGATCGAACAGTTTCGCCATCGAAATATGCCACAACAGCAACGCCCTGAATTCCCAGTTCGTGCGCGTGTTTTTCCATGGCCAGCAAGGCGCGATCCGCGGTGCGATCGAACTTTGCAACGTTAAGGGGACGACCGCCATCCACGCGAGCCGACGCTGCGGGATCGCCGTTAACGGCGGACGGATTTTGCTGAGCGATGGCGCTCGCGAATATGAAACACAGGGCGACGGCCAATGCACATGTCCTCGCCGATCCAATCCGATCGTTGCCTTTCACCGCCAATGACGCGATTTTCATATGCTTCTCCTCCGCTACCATTGATTGGGATCAGACGAGGGCTGCGTTCCGGTGTAAGAAGAACAGCACGGAGTTTTGACCGGCAGGAACTCCATGAATTCGACCCGCGTACCGGCGGGATCGGTTAGGTCCAATTGAAGTTTGCCGTCAACTCCGAGCACCTGTGGATTCTTGCCCGGCGCCGGTTTCCATCCGCGCTGCTCAAGCTGGCTTTGCAATTGGGCGACACTTACCACGCCCGGCGCAAAGTGATCCGCGCTGCCCAGCTGTTCGCGTGTTGGCCGATCAGGCAGATACAGCATGTATTCGATCCAGTCCGTACCGTTTGGAACTTGCATCATGACCCAATCAACATCCCCCTCTTTAGCCCCACCCTGCCAGTAGAGGTGAAATCCGAGAATATCCTTGTAGAAGCGATCCATTGCGGCGCGGTTGCGCACAACATAGCCGGCATGAATGATATGTGAGCTGAGTCGCCGCGATGCCGCCTTGGGCTCCGGCAGGGGATGAGTTGCCGGCTCGACGAATGCGATCCGGTTTCCCTCGGGGTCATGAACGAGAAAGGATTTTGAACCGTCACGATCGATGGTCAAGGATCGTGGCACAATAACCTGCCGACTTTCCAAATAGCGCCGCAGAGACTCCGCGTCAGTTGTGACAAAGGCGATAGACTCCAGGCGGTCCATGGGCACCGAATCCGGTGGAGAGATCAGCTCAATGTATTGGAGATGGTTTGCATAAAAGCGGACTCCAGAATGTGGACGGCCTCCAGGCACCATTTCCCAGCCAAGCAAGGACTGATAGAACACCTGCGACTTCGCCATGTCGTCCGCATAAAGCGTGACGTGGGCAAGGCCGGTGATCGGCGGCTTCACTTTCGATAAGTCCTGCGCCGAAGCGAATCCGGGAAGAATGAAGACGATGAGTAGAATTAGAACTCGAAGCATGGGCACATCCATTGCCGCAACAAATAAGCTCAGCTAAACGCCGATGTCACGCGAGGAGATCTTCAGCGTCGCGGTTTTCAGTCCGAAGGCGGCAGCCTCAACAACGATCGAGCCAGCTTTGCCCGTGGAGCGAATCAACGCAGTGGCAATTCCCGCGGCGGCTCGAACCGGGTTCGCAACACCGCTACGACCGCCAATGAGTTCCCCGTCCCCGCTCACTTTGAAAGTGATCTGGTCGTCGCCGTATGGATAGGTTGTGCCTCGCTTATCGCAGACGTGCGCGTAGACACGCACCCAGTCGGATCCATCCGCGGCAAGATCGCGGCCACAATCATCCACGACCAGCGTCAACTGGGTGGGAACGCCAGGGGCCTGTAGCTCGTGAACCGCAACAACCTCCCCGCCTACAAGCCCTTCCGCCTTCACGTTACCGATCGCTGTTCCCGGTTTTGCAATGCCTGTGGCAAATAACATGGAATGCAATTCACTGAACTGAGAAAGCCGGAATGTGAAGGGTGGATGCGGCAGGTGAAATCCAGAGTCGGGTTTCTGCGTCGCAATCTCCTTGCCATTCTGTGATAAACGCACTTCCTCGCAGTTGCTAAAGACCATAACCGTAACCGGAGATTGAAATGTTGCGAAGTTGGCGATGTATATCATGGGTCCACTACCGATGTTCATTTCCATTTTTTTCAAGGGGCGTTGGCTTTGGAACAGGTAGTAGTCGAACTTCGGCAGACGAAACAAGTCCAGAGGCGAGCCATAAAAGGGTTGATGATGGTAACCGCGATAGTAATCAATCCCAGCCCAGAGATCGGCTCCCGCTGCGCGCGCGGTCCCTGGGACGGGAGGAGCGTCCAACTTGGCGTAGATCGCATCGAGATCTTCAAGATGCCGTGCCGACTGGGTCAGCATGGCAGTTTCGCCCCATTCCCTCGCCACGCGCACGCTTCCCTGCTGGTCTGTCCAGTTATCTACTTGATCGCCCCACTCGCGAATCCACAACGGCTTGCTGCCGTTGTTTCGCGAGTACTCCACATCCCATCCGTCAAAGCCGGCTACCGGTTTACCCACACGGTCACCGGCGGCATAGCAGCCTTCGACAGGGAACTCTTCATGAACGATACGGTAAAGTTCCGCCGCCACAAGACTGTTGTCTGTCTCGTTGAGTTGGGCTTCCCACAACAGCACACAGGGACGATTGCGGTCGCGGCGTATCATCTCGCGTGCGTTCTGGTAAACGCGTTTGCGGAACAGCTCGTCTCCCATGAATTGCCAGCCCGGATTGGAGACGATGGCCAGAATTCCAAGCTCGTCGCACGCATCCATGAAGGCCGGGTCCTGGGGGTAATGGCAGCGATAGGAAGTGAATCCAGCCTCACGCAGTTTGACTGCATCGCGGTGATGCGCAGAGGCTGGCAGCGCGTAACCAACATAGGGATGGTCTTGATGGCGGTTGGCGCCAAGAGAGAAGAAATACTCACCGTTGATCTTGAGTCCTTCGTCTTTATCGATGTGAAAGGTTCGGATGCCTATGCGCGCGAACTGGTCGTCGATCATTTTGGCATCCGCGTCTTTATCTTCGAGGACCGCAGTGTGCAGCAAGTAAAGGTAGGGGCGCTCCGGATGCCATAATTGCGGCGCTCGCACTTCAATGCGCTGAGTCAACGACTTGGATGTGTTTGGATCGACCTCAAGCCCGCTCTCTGTGGTTGCAACCAGGACACCGTCGGCGCCGAACAACTCCTGGCGCACGCGTGCGCGGCGTCGAGCGACCGAGAGGTTTTCCACGTCTGTCTGAACCTGAACGGTCGCGCTGTCAGTCGAGACTTGTGGAAAGGTGACGAATGTGCCCCCGCCAGCAATCTTGTCCGACAAGATGGGGTCGCTGATGTGCAGGCTGTCCAGCACCTCAAGCGCAACGCTACGATAAAGCCCGCCGAAGTAGACAAAATCAAGGGTGTCCTGCGGTTTGCCCGGCGGCACTTCAGGATTGTCCGAGTTGTCCAGGCGCACGGTGATTACGTTCGACGCATGCTCGCCAAATTGCATGTGTTTTGAAATGTCCACGGTAAATGGAAGATAGCCGCAATAATGAGTGGTCAAGTACTTGCCGTTCAGCCACAAATCGGCAACCTGCATCGCACCCTGAAACACCAGATGCACGGTTTGCCCGCGCCAATTCGACGACGCTGTAAAGTGTTTTTGATACCAGCAGATTCCCTGATAATTGCGTCCGCCGCTTGCGTCGAGCGGTTCAAGACGCACAGTGTGAGGCAAAGCAACGCGCTCCCAGGCAGCATCGTTCAAAACGGCGATGTCCGTGCCTCTTTGTAGCTGAGAGGAAAGGTGCTGCAAGTTAGCAGGCGCTTCATCGGACCGGATGAAGCTCCAGTCCCGGTTAAAGCTCAACTGCAGGCGTGCTTCGGGCTTGCGCGGCCATGCGGACGAGTTGATTTTCTTTGGATCCGCGGCCTGAGCGGCTACGCTCGCCTGTCCGAGGATATTTCCAAACGTTAGCCCCGCCGCCGTAATGGCGCTGGACTCCAGAAAACCTCTTCGTGAAATCGTCATTCACTCCTCATTCCGTTCGCATCGTATGTGATAGATGATTGGGCTCGCCAAAATGGCGATCTGCTGCCGAATTAAGCAATTGAAACAAGCGCCCAATTCTAACAGCCCGGATGCAAGACTGGCATCATGCCGTGCCAGACAAGGTTCTTGCTACTTCTCGCAACCCAAGTCAGTAGACCTCTAGTTGACCCTCGCTTGGAATACCTGGCCCTTCGGCAGCAGCTTGGCGTCTTGAAGCGACCGTAAAATGCTTCGTGAGTGTCATCCTAAAGCGGCTGCAAGTAGAGGATCGCACGCAGACAGTGTTGGCGGCACTGCAGCGCGGACTGGCCCACCTGCCGCGCGAGGCACATTAAGCGCTGGCGGAGATGGTCTTAATGGTGAGGCTTGCTGAAGCCAGTCCGGGCGACACTGCCGTGATCCTGATTGAGCCTGCCGACGCGGTTGATTGCACGATGGCCATGCAAAGGCCGTTGAATGCGCGTCGGCGATTGGTCTTGAAGTCTTCGTGACTCAAGGGATCGCCATTGTCTACCCCGATGAGTCTCCCTTCACCTTCCACAGTGAACACGATCTCGTTCATCGCCA
>CAYYKV010000097.1:0-2388 GCA_964468605.1 uncultured Occallatibacter sp.
CATCACGTAGCCATGCACCGCTCGCGTCCCGATGTGCTGTTCATGCAGAAGCACTGGGACGTGATGCGCACCGACGACGCCGGCGAGAACTGGCGCGAAGTGAGCGGCAACCTGCCCACCGACTTCGGGTTTGCGATTGACGTGCACGCGCACGAGCCGGAGACACTCTACGTTGTGCCGATCAAGAGCGACTCGGAGCATTATCCGCTGGACGGCAAGTTGCGCGTCTACCGCAGCCGCACGGGCGGCAACGAGTGGGAGCCGCTTGCCAAGGGCCTGCCGGAGAAGGATTGCTACGTGAACGTGTTGCGCGACGCAATGGCCGTCGACACGCTCGACGATTGCGGCATTTACTTTGGCACAACGGGCGGTCAGGTATACGCGTCGGCCGACGCGGGCGACAATTGGGCGCCGATCGTGCGCGATCTGCCGGCTGTGCTGTCGGTTGAAGTGCAAACGCTGCAATAGAGACCAGAGACCAGAAAAGCAGCGGTCCAGCAAGCGATAAGGCGGCGATGAGGAGGCTGGCGCGTTGAGCGATGCGCAGACGAACTCGGCGACGGTGCGGGTTGGACTGCCATTTCACCTGCGCAACCTGGCGCATGTCGAGGGCGATGTGCAGCTCGACGTTTCGGAGCCGGTCACGATTCGCAATGTCCTCGATGTTCTGGAAACGCGCTACCCCATGCTGCGCGGAACGATCCGTGAATACGGGACTGGCCAGCGCCGCGCGTTTCTGCGCTTCTTTGCCTGCGAAGAAGATTGGTCGCTGGAATCGCCCGACAAGCCATTGCCCGATGCGGTCGCGTCCGGCAAGGAGCCGCTGCTGATCCTCGGCGCGATTGCGGGCGGGTGAAAAAACGCGGGGACCAAGGGAACAAGAAAACAGGAACCGGAAGAACCGGGAGCAGAAATTGGGGACCAAGCCACCCCAGCGACGTGGACCTGTCGCCCCCCCGCTGCGCGCCTCCAACAGTGACCGAGGGACCAGCGGCCCAGGGGCAGGCGTCGGGACAGAGCTCGTCCTCTTAAAAGATTTGACGCAACTGTGATTTGCCAGGGTTTCTACGGTTGAGCCGCCAAATATTTTCTGAGCGGGCCCCAGTAGTGCTCCTGCCATCCAAAGTCAAGGTGATCGTATTCGCCCGCCGGGAAGCCGGTGTGATCGAAGATGAGCGTTGCCGCGGCGGCGCGCGGTTTAAATTCAAAATGAACGATGGAATAGACGCCCGGATCCCAATGTGTCGGGCGCCATGCCTGGACGATGCGCTGGCCGTCGACGAGCTCGACGTTGCGGCCCACGATGAGCCCGCCAAACATCGAGAATCCGCCGCCCTCGGCAGGGTCAATGGTCGCGGGCAACCCCGTAAAAGCGGCGAACTGCTTCTGTTCGACGATCGTGGAGTAAAGGCGGTGGGGACTGGCGTCGAATTCGAGCTCGTAGTGAATGGAAGTGCGCTGATCGTTGGCGGGCGTCGCGGGTTTCTGCGCCATATCCGGCGGCGCGGGCGTGGCAGGCTCCTGCGCAATGGCGCGCAGCCCTGAAGCAGAAAGCGCAATTGCGGCCGCGGCGCCGGTCAGCGTCTGCCGGCGCGAGATTGAGAAGCTGTCCTTCATTCCGACCTCACAGATTCATAGCTGCAACTGTGAACGATGGGAACACGGCGAGACGTTATGTTCAAGAACATATTTTGATGGACAGTTGAGAACTGGCTCGAAGATACTCGTGGACAATACTGGTGAGATCAGGAGGAATCCATGCCATATCCGGAAGGACACCGCGTCGAAGTCAAGGCGAAGATCGTCGAGAGCGCCCGCAGGCTGTTTAACCGCCACGGCTTCGAACAGGTGTCGCTCGACGAGATTATGTTGGGCGCAGGCCTGACGCGCGGCGGATTCTACAGCTACTTCAGGAGCAAGAGCGATCTCTATGTCGAAGCGCTGAATTGCTTCTTCACTGATCCGGAGTGGAAGAATTGTTGGGAAGGCGTGGAGATCGACCCCGGTTCGGCGGACTTCGGGGCGCAGGTGATTCGCGCATATCTCTCGCACCAGCATTTTGAAGACGTGGAAAATTCCTGTCCCATGGTTGCGCTGCCCGCCGACGTGACGCGCGGCGATGTGCGTTTGAAGCGCGCGTTTGAAACCGTGTTCACTGCGATGGTGAGCATTCTTGAGAGGAGCATGAGCGGCCGCGGGCGAGATGCTCGGGTTCGGGCGCAGGCCACAGCCGCCTTGTGCATCGGGGGCATGGTCGTCGCGCGCGCAATGGAGAATCGCGCAGCTGCCGATGCGCTGCGCGGCGCGTGCATGAGAGTCGCGCTGGAGCTTGCCGGAAAAGCTGAAAGGCCGGCGAAGCGGCGGGCTCGGATGCAGGCGAGATCATTC
>CAYYKV010000097.1:2488-11269 GCA_964468605.1 uncultured Occallatibacter sp.
CGGAAAAGCTGAAAGGCCGGCGAAGCGGCGGGCTCGGATGCAGGCGAGATCATTCGGAATTTCGCGGGCGCGAAGGTAGTGCGCAGCACAGATCCTGGGACGATTCTAGTGTTCCTCTTTGCCGGGGCGGAGCATGAGCGCGCGGATGGCTTCGCGTGGGTCCTTGCCTTCGTTGAGAATGAGCTCCATTTGCTCAGTGATGGGCATTTCGATTGAATGCTTGCGGGCGAGGCCGAGAGCGGCGTGAGTGGTGAGCACGCCTTCAGCCACTTTGCCTCCGAGGGAAGAGAGAATCTCGGGCAGCTTGCGGCCCTGGCCCAGTTGCTCTCCAACGGTGCGGTTGCGGCTGAGCGAGCCCGTGCAGGTGAGCACGAGGTCGCCAACGCCGGAGAGGCCGGCGAGGGTTTCGCGGCGCGCACCGCAGGCAACGGCAAGGCGCGTGATCTCGGCGATGCCGCGGGTGATGAGAGCGGCGGTCGAGTTGTGGCCGAGACCGACACCGACGGCGATTCCGGCAGCGATAGCGATGACATTCTTGAGCGAGCCGCCGAGCTCGACGCCCATGACATCGGTCGATGTGTAAAGGCGGAGGGTCTCAGAAGAGAACTCCTGCTGGATGAATGTGGCGACTTCAGGGTCGCTGAAGGCAAGGGTAAGGGCAGTGGGCTGGCCTTGCGCAACTTCAAGGGCAAAGCTGGGGCCCGACAACGCGCCGATGGAAAGCAGAAGCCCGACCGGTTCGAGGGTTTCGGAAAGCACCTTCGTCATGCGATAGAGCGTGCGATCCTCGAGGCCCTTGGTTGCGCTGACGACGAATTGGCCGATGCGCAGGTGAGAACGGATGCGTAGCAGTGTTGTTCGCAGGAATTCGGACGGGATGACAGAGACCACGATGTCGGCGGCGGTGATCTCGGCCCAGTCGGCGGTGACGGTAACGGAAGAGGGGATGCGGAAGCCCGGAAGGAACTGTGTGTTTTCCTGGGCGTCAACGATCTGGCTGGCGAGCTCCGGGGAGTGCGCCCAGAGCGCGACCTGGTGGCCGCCGCGGCGGTCGAGTGAGAGTGCGAGAGCGGTTCCCCAGGCGCCGGAACCTAAGATGGCGATGCGGCTCATGCTGGCTTGCGAGCTCCGATGCGGGATTCCGTGCCTGCGATCAGGCGGCGGATGTTCTGGTGGTGTTTGACGATGATAAGCAGCGAGACGACAGCGCCGGCAACGAAAAAGAAGGGCGGGCGCGGGCCGGTTACGAGAAACCAGGCAAAGACCGGAAAGCTGAATGCCGCGGCGATGGAGGAGACGGAGACGTAGCGGCTGAGGGCGAGCACGATGACGAAGACTCCAAGGGCGGCCAGGGCAGCCCACGGCGAAATGGCCAGGAAGACTCCAAAGCCGGTGGCGACGCCCTTGCCGCCGCGAAACTTGAGCCAAATGGGGAACATGTGTCCAAGCACGGCGCAGAGAGCCGCGAAGGCCTCGGCGGAGCGCAATGGGACGGCGGGCATCCAGAGCGAAGCGAGGTAGCCGCCAAGCCACACGGCCGAGCAGCCCTTCAGGACGTCGAGAGCAAAGGTGGCCGCGCCGAGGCCCTTGCCTCCGGCGCGAAGGACGTTGGTAGCGCCGATATTGCCGCTGCCAAAAGAGCGGATGTCCTGGCGGCGAAAGATGCGGTAGAGCAGGTATCCCGTGGGGATGGACCCGAGCAGATATGCGGCGACGGCGATGGCGAGACCGGCGAGGGACACAACGTGTGAGTTTAGCAGGTGGGGGCGCGGGAAAACGTCGTGCCGCCGCACCGTGTGTGACGCTCGAGAGCCGGGCGTTCCGGTGATGTTGGGTGCGACGCCGAGTGCAAGCACAATTCCAGACTACAGGGGTTCCACAGTTACCGTGTCCAGAAGCCATCGCGGCCAACTGGATTCAATCCACCCGGCACAGAAACTGGAACCGGCTGCAATTGCGGAATCGCTTTAAGAGAAAGCTCTGCGGGCGCTGCGGACTTCGGCGGCGAGGACTTCAAGCATTTTGATCGACATCGCCGGGTCGGAATGCATGACGGCGGTGAGATCGTCGCGGCCGACAAAGCACACTTCGGCTCCGGCTCCGGCGGTGGCGCTCAGCGTGTAGGGTTGATTGCTGATTGCGCCGGGGAGGCCGAGGATGGAACCGGGTTTGGCCTGCGCGGCGAAGAGCGAGTGGCCATCCTGCGACATCATGCTGAGCGTAACCACGCCTTTGTGGAGGATAAAGATTCCCACGGCGGGCTCGCCCTGGCGAAAGAGAGGACGTTCGGACTCGCAAGGGACCGGGGTTGACCGTGTGTCGAATGCGCGAATCAGCTGTGGATCAGCAACAAATGCATCGGGGTCAAGCTGCGTAAAGAGACTTCCCAGGGGAGAAGAGTTCTTCATGAGCGTGCTCCATGGGGAACATCGAAGTCATGATTTCATCGACTTGGGCCCGGATCTAGTGAGCTGTGTCACATTCGGTAGGTTAATAGAGTAGCGCAAAACGAAGGATCGCGGTTAAAGCCGACAACCTGGGGTACGGGGCGGTGCGGCGATTCGTGGCCGTAAATGCAGGAGTCTGTCTCCGCTAGACTAGGAACTGGAAAACAGACGATGGCCAGCATTTTGAACAAGATCGGCATCACCCTGGAGATGATCAAGTGGGAACACTCGATCTTCGCCCTGCCGTTTGCGCTGACGGCCATGCTGCTGGCTGCGGGCGGGCTGCCGGGCTGGCGAACAGTGGCATGGATTGTCGTGGCCATGGTGGCAGCGCGGTCGGCGGCGATGGCGTTTAACCGATGGGCCGACGCGGAACTGGATGCCGAGAATCCGCGCACGCGGACGCGGGCGATTCCGGAAGGGCTGCTAAGCCGGCAGTTTGTGCTGGGGTTCACGTGCGTGGCAGTGTTGGTGTTTCTGGGGGCCGCAGCCGAACTCAACCGGCTGGCGCTGGAACTTGCGCCGGCGGCACTGGTGGTGCTGCTGGGATATAGCTACCTGAAGCGCGTGACGCGATGGTCGCACCTGGGGCTGGGTTTGGCGCTCGGTCTGGCGCCCGCAGCGGCGTGGATTGCCGTGCGCGGCAGCCTGGACCCGCGCATCCTGGTGCTGACTGCGGCGGTGACCTTGTGGGCGGGCGGATTCGACGTGTTGTATGCCTGCCAGGACTACCAACACGATCGCGCCGCGGGCCTGCACAGCCTGCCCCAGGCAAGCGGGATTACGGTGGCATTTTGGACGGCGCGCGCCATGCACCTGGCGATGCTGGCGTTGTTGATCTGGTTCGGTTTTCTCTTTGATTTCCGCATCCCTGGCTGGTCAGGCGTTGCCGCCGTGGGGCTGCTGTTGGCCTATGAGCACTCGCTGGTTTCTCCGCGCGACCTGCGCCGGCTGAATGCAGCGTTTTTCACCATGAACGGCGTGATCGCGATGGTGTTTCTGGGATTTGTGACGGCGGATTTGTGGATGCGAAGATGAAGCCTGGGTGACGACCGCCCTTTGCTAGCGGGACCAGGAGCGAGTTCGCACACACCACCGCGCGTTCCAGGGAACGAACCATTCACCCGAGCCCAATGGGCTGTGCGCGGCGAAATCAGGAACCGGCGTCAAGGCGCTTTCGTAGTCCGCGACCGATTTTTCCTGAAGCCAATCCGGGACGTACCGGGTGCGTTCAATGAATCCGGACCAGCGGCATACGAGGCTGCCTGTTTCAGTTTGCCAAGCTGTATTCATGGAGCCACCCCTTTTCCCGCAGCCCGTGGGCAATCCAGCGATGAGCCAAAGCGGATTTGCCGATCTGCCGTGCCAACAATCCTACTCCACTTTGCCTGCGTCGAGAATACGCATCTTGCGCGGCCCCGCGACCCGCCAGTTGCTATCATTGCAGCCATGATGAACCGTCAGGTTCTCGTTGCGAGTCTCGTTTTCTTCGCAGGGCTCGCAGGAGCTCGAACGGTATGCGCACAGGCGAAGGGCACAGCTGCGCCAGCTCAAGCCGCCGCTGTTGCGATCCCATTCGTGGGCTGCGCGTCCGACGGTATGGCTGGACCGCAGCCCGCGCCAAGCGGAAAGAGCTTAGCGGCCGCGATTCCTGCCTCGGTGGCGCAAGGGCTCGCCTACTACAAGGCGGAATACGGTCCGGGCGCACTCGCGCCGCGAGGCTGGAATTGCTTTTCTATCTACGGCTCGGATGGGAGCAATCTCTACGTGACTCCCGACCCCATCGACACAACCATGTTGTCTTCTCTGGACTGGAAGGGATTCACGGGGCAGGTAGTCGAAGTGTCAGATTTGGATGGCGGCACGTCTGGAAGATTTGAGGTTGCGAAGGTCATCGCGCGCGTGTTTCCGGCCTACAAGACATTCGCGCAAAACGTGATTGCGGAGGGAATCGAGCCGGCAAGCGATTTTCCATTTGGCCCTTACCCCAATGACAAACTCACCTATCGCGGCAAGAATATTGTGGAGTTCGATACGCCGCCCAACGCGCAGGGACTGGGAACCGACTCACGCCTGCAGATGAACGCGAGCCCGATTGATGGAGTTGCGATCATTGCCGGCGCGGATACCGATCTGGTGCAATTGTCAGCGCGGGTCCCGGCGACCGACAGCGATCTCATCCCGGCCATGGTTGCGCAAGTGGAGAGCGATGCCGCGGCCACCCCATCCAACTAGGTCCGGCGCGCTGGAATTGACGCCAACCGCGTATGGTATGGTGCGAAAGGGACGCGCGGATGCCGTTTGGCTGCCCAGCCTGCGCGAACGGGAGCAAAAAGCAAGGACATGAAGATCGCGATTCAGGGAGAGCCGGGCTCGTTCAGCCACGAGGCGGCGCTGAAGCTTGTGCCGAACGCGGAGATTGTCCCCTGCGCGCTCTCGGCGGAGGTTTTTGCAGCGCTCGACTCAGGCGCGGCCGACGGCGCGGTGATACCCATTGAGAACAGCCTGGCGGGATCGGTGCTCGAGCACTTCGACCTGCTGCTTCATCACGATGTGAAGGTGGTGAGGGAGACTCTGATTCGCATTCGCCACAACCTGATCGCCGTCGCCGGCGCGAAGATGGAGGAGATCGCCCGCGTGTATTCACATGCCGTGGCGCTGGCGCAGTGCCGCCGTTTCTTGGCCGCTCATCCCCGGATGCAGGCCGTCGCCTTTTACGACACCGCGGGAAGCGTGAAGCAACTGGTTAGTTTGAGCGACAACCACGCGGCGGCCATTGCGAGCCGGCAGGCGGCCGCCTATTACGGCGCGGAGATCCTTGCCCGCGACATCGAGGACGACGCGGAAAACTATACGCGATTTTTTCTGGTGCGGCGCAGCGCTGAGGCGGAGACCGATCCTGCTGCGAACAAAATGAGCGTGGCCTTTACGCTGGAGAATCGGCCCGGCGCGCTGGTGGCGGCGTTGACCACCCTGAGCGCCATGGGCACGAATTTTACCAAGATCGAGTCGCGCCCCGTTCCCGGCAAGCCGTGGGAGTACATCTTCTATGTGGATTGCGAGATCGCTTCAATCGAAGAAGGAACCCGCACGCTCAAAACGCTACGCGAGCACTGCGGCATGGTGAGGGAACTGGGCCACTACCGCGAGGCGCGCGGCACTGAGAACGCGGACCCTTCATAGAAGTCACGGCTTTTGAAAAGTAAAAAAGGGACCGGCGCTCGCCGGTCCCCTCATTTTTTGGCGCGTACGCCGTGCCCTTAGAAGTGATATGCCACGCCAACGGTAGGCACGGAGATGTTGTACCAGCGGTTGGTGGTGAAGTTGTAGCTTGTCGAAGTCACGCCGAACGTGGGCACCTTCGTCACGAATCCGCGATATTCAACGCGGATATCGAAACTGGGACTGACTTCGTAAGCAAAACCCGCGCCGTACAGAGCGCCGACCTCCGTTTGCTGGTGCGCGTCGAGAGTCTTGGTGCCGGAGTTGTAGATGGGCAGGAAGATCATTGCCCCGGGTCCTCCCTCTACAAAAGGATTGAAGTTCTTGAAGACGAAGGAGCGCACATAAGCTCCCGAGATCTCCTGGGTGCGAACTAGAATGCCGATACCGTTCTGGAACTGTGGTCCGTAGTACGTGATTTTGTTCTGGTAGGTGATGCCGTAGTTAGCTTCAAGCGCGCTGGACGGTGTGAGCATGAAACGATAACTGGCCAACCCGCCATAAGCGGTGGTGGAGTGGACTTGAATGTCGGTGGAAGAAGCCTTGTACGGCTCGATCAGCGCTGTACCACTCAGGCTGATGTCCTGGCGGCTTTCCTGTGCGCGGGCTGCGGCCACACACACCACCAGCAGACAGACAAAAAAAGCGATCCTCTTCATTCGATCCTGATCCTCTTGGACTGCACAACCGTGCGGGTGGCAAAGCACTAGTCGATTGCCGAGCACTGGTCCGGCGCACCGGAAGGTCCTGTGCCCCGCTCTCAGAATTGTAAATGGCCGGAGCGGGTTGGGGCCTGTCATCCGAGTCCGAACGCCGGTGCCGGAAACATCTGGAGCCTTAGACGCGCGAGAAGTAAAGAAGAAAGTTGGATCGGGACCAAATCCAGAGCCACAGGGTTGAGCTACCCTGCCCGTTCCACGTGATAGTAGAAAGGCGGTCCCTGCTCTTTGGCCATGGTTCTGAGTGTTTGCAGAAAGGCCTTGGCAGCGTAGGAGAGCGTGGCCTGACGGCGATGGACGAGGCGCAGCACGCGGCGCACATCCAGTTCGTCGACGCGCACGCGGACCAAATCGCCGGTTTCGAATTCACGTGCCGCAGTGAGATGGGGAACCAGCGCAACGCCATTGCCCATAGCCACAAAACGCTTGATGGCCTCAATAGTGGGCAACTCGATGGCCATGTTGAGCGGGGTACGGTGGCGCTGGAAGGCCTCAATCACCTTGCGGCGCAGCGGCGAGGCAACATTGTGTGCGATGAAGATTTCGTTGCCCAGGTCGCGGATGGAGACGCGCTGCGCCCCTGCCAGCGGATGATGCGGGCTGACGATGAGGGCAAGGCTGTCACCGTATACGGCGATCGTGCGAATCTGCGTGGGGTCAGGCCGAAATGAGATGACGCCGAGTTCGAAGGTGCGCAGGTTCAGTTCCTCGGGAATGCGCGAGGCCAGCATGCGCTGCACGGTGACGCCGACATGGGGAAACTCGCGGCGGAAGGCATCGACGGCCGGCAGCAGGTACATGCAGGTGTACTCGTTGGCGGCCAATTGCAGATGTCCGCGTTCCAGGCTCTTCAGCTCGTCGAGGGCGCTTGTGGCCTCGCGGCGCAGGGCCAGCAGGCGCAGCGCGTACTCGCGCAATAGTCCGCCGGCTGCTGTCAGCGAGCCGTCGCGCGCGGCTCGGTCGAAAAGGGTTTCGCCCACTGCGCCCTCCAGCTTGCGGATGACCTGGCTGACGGCCGGCTGGGTGCGGTGCAGGCGCACGGCCGCGCGAGAGAAGCTGTGCTCCTCGGCGACAGCGAGAAAGGCTTCGAGCTGGCTAAGTTCCATGGGCGCTCCTCCGGAATGCAGAACGCGTGGCCCGTGAATCGTGGTTCGTGCCCTGGGGCGGCGGACCCACCGCTCACGATTCGCGGATCACGTCCCACGATCTATAATATAAGCAATTCTAATCGATTATAAAAGAATTATAACTTTGCCTTATAGGATGCGGGTGGGCGACAATAAGTGGAGTCGGACGAGGTCGGTCTTCCCCGGCAGGCAGACAAATGAGCACTGAACCCGTAGTTTTCTTTGACACCACCCTGCGCGACGGCGAGCAGTCGCCCGGTTGCAGCATGACCACGCAGGAAAAGCTCACCATGGCCCACGCCCTTGAAGATTTGGGAGTGGACATCATCGAGGCCGGCTTTGCCATGGCCTCGGAGGGCGACTTTGCCGCCATTGCGACGATTACGCAGGCCATACGCAAGCCGCGCATCGCATCATTGGCTCGGGCAAAAACCGAGGACATCGAGATGGCGGCGCGGGCGCTGCAGTTTGCCGACCGGGCGCGCATTCATGTGTTCCTGGCGACCAGCGATCTGCATCTTGAATTCAAACTCAAGATGAGCCGGGCCGAGGCGCTGGAGCAGTGCGGCGAGTCGGTCCGGCTGGCGCGATCGCTGGCCGACGACGTGGAGTTTTCGCCGGAGGACGCGACGCGCTCAGATCGAGATTTTCTGGTGGAGATGGTGCGGACCGCCGTCGAAGCCGGCGCGACCACGATCAACATGCCCGACACAGTGGGCTACGTTACGCCGGAGGAGTACGGCGGCATGTTTCGCGAAGTGCGCGAACGCGTTCCCGCGATCGACGAGAAGGGCGTTGTGCTTTCGGCTCATTGCCACGACGATCTCGGCTTGGCTGTCGCGAATTCGCTGGCGGCCATCCAGGCTGGGGCGCGCCAGGTGGAATGCACCATCAACGGCATCGGTGAGCGGGCGGGCAACGCGGCGCTCGAGGAGATTGCAGCGGCTCTTTACGTGCGCGGTGATCGCTTTGGCGTGTCCACTTCGATCAAGCTTGACCAGCTTTATCCCACAAGCGAAGTGCTGGGCCAGCTGATTACCTTCAGGCCTTCACCGAACAAGGCGGTGGTGGGCGCCAACGCGTTCGCGCACGAGTCGGGCATTCATCAGCACGGCATGCTGGCCAACCCGCTGTGCTACGAGATCATGACACCGCAATTGGTGGGCGTGGCCAAAACGCATCTCGTGCTCGGCAAGCACTCCGGCCGCGCCGCTTTGAGACATAGATTGGAACAGCTTGGATTCACGGTCTCGCGCGACGAGCTGC
>CAYYKV010000098.1:0-11037 GCA_964468605.1 uncultured Occallatibacter sp.
CTGAAGTCACGTTGATATCGATGAGTTCGCCTGTCTGCTCGTCAATCGAAACTTTACCCTGCATCACCTGGGCCAGATGCTGGTTCAGATTCTTCGCCTCGAACTTCGGGTTGGGCACGATGTCGTAAAAAAGCACGCTATGGCCGTCCACATTTTCGCGGTGTCCGTTGGCCAGCATCATGGCTTCCATGAAATCTTCGAGCTCCTGGTTGTCCTTGTCTTCCTGCTTCTGAGCATTGGCCTGGTTGCTGTACTTGACCGTCTCCTTCATCACGCGATCGTCCTGCTTGCGCTGGTCGTCGGCGGACAGATCTTTGCCGTCCTTCTGGAGAGTGCGCTCGACGGGAATCCCGTTGACGAAGAAGAGGTCCGAGACCACCGAAGTGTCTTTCTTCGTGTTGCCTCTGCTGTCGGTTTCAATGGTCCGGTCATTGATGCGGCAATCGTATTTCTCGCGCTCGGCCGCCTGTTTGCGTTCGTTGCCGAGGGCCCGCTGCAGCAACTGGCTGGCGTTGGGCAAAGGCGCGTTTGGTGCAGTTGCATGGGCTTGCGCTGCGCACGGACAACTCGCGGCGAAGAGCCCTGCTGCAACGGCGAATAAAAGAATGGCGGCGCTGCGACTCATGGGAAGGTAATCGAACGGCTTGCTTCTGTTGGACGCCCTGGCTCGTTGCTCCGCTGCGGATTCTTCTACGGCCCCACCGGCAGCGCCGGCATGGCGCCCTCGGTCTTCGCTTCGGCCACCACGGCGTCCAGGTGATCGAGCACCTCGGCGACGGTCATGGTATAGACCTCGCGTCGTGAGTCGTAGCCTTCCTCAACGAGCTGTTTCAGATATCGCCCCGCAATTTGCGCCGCCAATTGGTCGGTAATCACCTTGCCGGAACGCTTCTTCTGCTCCACCCAGGCGGTGCACGGCAACGCGACCCACATGGGGCGGCCGTTTACGTCGAAACGCACGTCCACGGCATCGGCGTGGCGCGTGGCAATGGCCACCATCGTCCCTTTCCAATGACAATGCAGGTCTTCGCCGCTCCAGCGGTCGGTGACGTGAAAGTCCTCGTACATGTCCATAGCGTATCGTTCCGGCCGTACGGCGGCAAGCCGCTGACCAATCGCAAAGAGAGCATCGGCCGATAAAGTCAGCTCTGATAGACTTGCCGACATCGCAAGCATGGGATCCGCATACAATCCGGCGAACTGGTCTGGGTTTTTCGCGGCGGAGGTTGGCGCGTCGGCCGGGCTCGCCGGCCTGATTTTTGTTGCCGTCTCAATCAACCTCGCGCAGATCATTAAGGTGAATCAGCTGGTTTCGCGCTCGGCCAAGGCCCTGCTGAGCTTGATGGGCGTATTGTTCTCGTCGTCTCTGTGCCTGATTCCCGATCTCGGTCGGACGGTTCTCGGGTACGAACTGACGGCACTGGGAGTTGCGATCTGGGCGGGAACAACTTTTTCGCAGTACGGAGCCGCACGCAAGAACCCCTATGTGGGTGCAAAGGAAAAGGTCTTCCATTTCGTGTTTACGGAGCTTTCCTCGCTTCCGTTCGTGGTCGGAGGGCTTTCGCTGGTGCGGGGATCCGGCGGCGGCCTCTACTGGCTGGCGGCGGGCACCGTGCTTTCGCTTGCCAACGCCCTCTATGACGCGTGGGTTCTGCTGATCGAAATCCAGCGCTGATCTGGCTTCCCGGGTAGGTGGCGCTGCATCAGCGCCCCGTTGGACTCTGCTCAAACCGCGCTGATACACTGATTGGGTTGCAGTGGCACCATTTTCTTCTGTTCGGACCCGCCTGCACGAACACCGGCAAAGGACAAGAAAGACCCCGTGGATACTCAAACCCGTCACGCCCTGAAAAAGGACAAATTTGCACAGGCTGCCGCAAGCAGCGCCAGTTGGATCGGCGGGCACAAAGCCGCCGCGGTCCGCTGGAGCATTGGAATCGGCATTTTACTGGTTGCGGCCATCGGCGGACTGATCTTCTGGAACATCCGCTCGTCCGCCGCAGATGCCGCGCAGGGCGCAGCCTTGGATGTGTATACAACGCCACTCGCTGTCCCCGGCGCTCCTCCCGAGGCCGGCGCGTACTCCACCGCAGCCGCACGCGCCAAGGAAGCCAATCGCGAGTTCGTGGCCATTGCTCATGATTACAGTTGGCTCTCAGAAGGGACCAAAGCCCTCTATTTTGCTGGGGTTACGTACCAGGAACTCGGCCAGAATGGAAACGCTGAGACCGAATTGAAGGCGGCAGCAGGCTCATGGGATCGCAACACGGCAAACCTGGCCAAGTTGGCTCTGGCTGGGCTCTACCGGCAGACTTCCCGCGACAACGATGCGATCGCGCTTTATAACGAAATCGCAGCCAAGCCTTCGGCTACGGCATCAACCAGCGTGGCGCAACTGGACCTTGCCGATCTGTATGCCTCCGAGGGCAAGCAGGATCAGGCCCGCGTGCTATGGGCCAAGGTGAAGGATGCGGACAAGGATGGCGCGGCGGGGACGATCGCGGCGCAGAAGCTCGCCGCCAAGTAGGATCTCCCCGGCGGTACAGAAAACGCTTAGCATTGAGCCTTTTCCCGGCACGGCAGCGGCAGGCTTCCCGTATTTGAGCATTTTCTACTCTGGCTGCGTCTGGTGAGTGATGAGCACCAGCCAGGCCATTGTCGCAGGGTGGATGGAGAGTCCCACGAGCGCGGTGAATCACGAAGCCCGCCGGCGCGCGGAAGACAATGCGCTTGCGGCCATGGTCGACCAGTATGCCGGCGCACTTTACCGCGTAGCCTACTCTGTCCTGCGAAATCAAGCTGACGCCGAAGATGCCGTACAGGAGGCGTTCGTTCGTGTCCTGCGCCATCGCGATACTCTGGGCGAAGTGCGCGATCACCGCGTCTGGCTCATTCGCATCGTTTGGAACATCGTGCTCGACCGCAAGCGCCGCGCCAAGACGCGTCCTGAAACCGACGACGTAAGTGAACTGGCTCGAGTGCTTCCCTCCAAGGGCCTTTCCGCCGAGGAACTCGCCGCGGCCGCGCAACATCACGCTCATGTGCTCGCTTGCGTTGACCAACTACCCGTCAAAGAGCGGCAGGTGCTGATGCTCTCGGCTTTTGAAGAGCTGACGAGCGTTGAAATCGCTTCCGTGCTGGGGATTACCGAATCGAGCGTGCGATCGAGACTTTTCCGGGCACGGAACCTGATGGCCGACCTGCTCGAACATCAGAGGAGTTTGCGATGAATTCGAACCCTCACGATCGAAAGGCTTTTGAATCCGCGTCCAGCCTGGCAGAAGAGACCCTGCGGATGATTGCAAGCCTGCCTGCGCCCGACGGTCTCGAAGACCGTGTGAATGCGGCCCTCAGTGCCGCACCGCGCCGCGGCCGTGTTCTGGCCTGGCCCAGGACGCTCCGTCCCGAGAGTGGCTGGATGCGCACCGCGGCCGCGGCGGCGATTGTTTTTGTGGTTGCAGGCGGGGGCTGGGGCGTTTACATGCGCGTGGAGCAGAGCCAGCCAGCCAAAGTAATCGTGATGCCCGCACGCATGCCGGTAACAGGTGGTTTAGCGGGAGCCGGAGCAATCCGCACGCCGCAAACTCTGCCCGGACCGATAGCGCCAGAGCCTGCCAAGGCGAACCCCGCACGGCCTAAGGCGACAAAGAAGCCCGTTGAGAGTCACAAGACCCTCGGCACCGGAACTGGCCAGCCTGCATCGACGGGCAATCCCGCTGCCGAACCAGGCCCGTCCAGGTAACCGCTCCGCCCCTAGCTTCTACGCATCCTTGACGACAGCACGGATCAGCATGCCCAGAAGGGCCAGCACGACTGCGCCCCAAAAGGCTGGGCCCAGGCCATTGACGTGGAAACCTGGGACGACGGCCGAGGCCAGGAGGATCATAACCCCGTTGATGACCAGAAGGAAGATTCCCAGCGTGACGATGCTAAAGGGAATGGTGATGATCTTGAGGAAGAGCCCGAGAGTAGCGTTCAGCAGGCCGATGACCACTGCGGCGATCAGGGCCGGAAGCAGGCCGGAGACGTGAAATCCCGGCACCAGATGGGAAACAACCAACAGCGCGATGGCGCTGAGCAGCCACTGCAAAAGGAGTCTCATTCGGTCGTCCTCCAGCTAGGTTTTAGAATCCCTGAACCTTTCACCCTATCGATGCCGTCTACCGGTCCGCAAGTTGCTCAGCATGCTTTCTTCTAAAGGCTCGGTCTTCCGAGGTTCTGGCACGACGTTCTAGAGTAGATCCATGTTTGCGCGGCGACTGAGTGTGAACCGAATCGACGTCGCGGGCGAGCGCCACGCCTGCCCGATCCACCAGATCGACAACTTCGCCATGCGGAACTTCACGAACGATGCGGTTTTCGATGATACTTTTCCGGCCGGCGACGGTATTTTAGAGGCGGGAAACCACGTTCCGCTTGATCGGTTGCAAAGCGCCATGGAAGATTGGTTTCGCCGCAAAGGCTATTTGAAGCCGAAAGAACGGCTCGAAGTGATGGAAGAACGCGCAAGCCATTGAGAAATTGACAGGTTCACGGGGCCTGATTGGCGCGAATTCGGGACTCAGCCCGCACGCGCTGCGGGCCATCCGGGCTCATCCTTCTCCGCATCGACCTCCATTGACCGCAGCGAGTTTAGCATCCGCTCAAACTCCGGCCGCCCCCTCAATGGCTTCAATCGCGGATCGGCCAGCATTTGAAAAAACCACGGGCAGCGATTTTCATTCGCAATCCGCAGCTCCTCGATCGCGGCATCGTCATCGTCCATCGCCACATACGTCGCGGCATCGAACGTGTTCATGACAAAGCGCTCTCTGCCGAGCCATTGCAGCCGTTCCAGAAGGCTTCGCGCCTCTTCTTTGCGCCCCGCGCACGCCAGCGCGTAAGCGGATACCGACGTTGCGAGGTCGAAGTGCGCCGACCGCGCGGTCAGTGCCCGCGCCAGTTCCACCGCCCGCGCAGTTTCGCCGTTGGTTGCCAGAATCATCGAGCCAAATAGATGAGCGTCGCCGTGTTCGGTGAAATGCGCGATCGCCTTGCGGATTTGATCCACGCTTGCCTCGGCCTCGCCAGCCAGGTGCAGCGCCCATGCCAGCCGCGCCTGCAGCCACGGAGAATATGGATCGGCTTGAATCGCCGTGCGCAGCGCAACCAATGCCTCTTCAAATCGATGCCGGCTCAGCAGGAACATCGTGCGCACCCTCGCGATCCACGGATCGTGCGGCAGATGCGACGAGCGCGCGAACGCCTCGATAGCCGCGCGCAGATTCCGGTCCACATGGAAGCGGATCCATCCCATCGCTGGAAGCAACGTCTCCGCGTTCCCATCCTGCTTCGAAATCTGTTCCGCCGCCCGTCGCACCACGCTCGCCGCGGCTATCGGCGACATGAAGCCGTAAAAGGCCTGACTGATGCAAAGATACGCAAGGTCGGTACGGGTCGCGATACACGATGGATCCAACTCAATGGCCCGCTGCAGCCGGCCCATCGCATCCTGCATCCGATGCCGCTCGAGCGATTGCCACTCATGGTGCGCATGCAGATAAAGCTCATGGGCCTCATCTTGATGCGGCGAAGCTTCGCACGCAACTTCGGCCGCCGAAACTGCCGCGATAGAAAGGCCGGTGGAGCGAATCCGGCTGCTTACGCGGTTCACCAGTTCACGCTCGAGCACCGTGATCTGGCCGCGTTGCACCATCACATCTTCGATCCAGAGCTGCGCGCCATCCAAAACCCTGATCATCACCGCCCGCAGCCTCAAGCTCTCCGGCGTCGCGTGCAGCTCACCGTCAAGAACTAGATCCGCCTCGAGCGCTTTGCCAATCTCATTCGGCGTCATTCCGCGCCGCGCCAACGTGAACACTGATTCCCGAGCCACTACCGACGCAACCGCGTATTCCGCGCTACTCAACCGCTCCAATATTGCCTCGGCGATCGCCGAACCAAGGTAGTCGGCAACGCCGCACCCGGCGCCAAACGGGAGGATAGCGAGCCGCGGCATCGCACCGGATGGCCGCGCGTCATTGGTCTGAATGGCAGCGGAGAAACGGTACCCGCGCTTATAGACGCTTTGAATACAATTGGCGGGTTGCAGCCGCTCACGGAGCGATGCAACGCACTTCGCTACGACCGCGCTCGACGCATGCTCTTGGCCCCACACGGCGCGCTTAAGCTCAATCGGGCTCACGATCTCGCCCGCCCGTATGAGCAGCAAGCGCAAAACCGCCTCCTCCTCCGCGGGCAGGCGCAACGCTGTCTCCCCGCGCAGGAGCGTCCCATCGGCTTCGAGCCTGAAGCCGGCAAACCAATAGCGAAGAGGCGGAGGGCCCGCCGGCGCCGGCAATGGATGGTTCATAGAAACCAACGCAGTTCCGTGGAATCCTCTCAACGCCGGTCGGAATCGAGATCGAGCCGCTCGATCCATCGCGGCATCAGCAGCAAGGGTTCACACTACAATCATCCGGGGAAGGCAAAGCAATGACGACAAAAGGAGCTTACAAACAGCATGCCCGTGGGCCGCAATCGAGCCAGCGGTCAATGATCCCAGTAAGCATGTCGATGCATCGATTATCCACCTCGACCGGGGAGCGGGAGCAGGTGTTGACGAACTTTTGGGGCTGGAAGTAATCGACGACAAGTTACTGTGCCGTCGGCGAATTCCGCCCTGCTCGATGAGCTGGAAGTTGCACTTCCGTCATTTCCCGGCCATCAGACTCTTGATTGCGTTCCAGTCGATCAGTTGAATCACCTGCTTGGCCAGATCCGTGCCTGTCTGGATGCGAATGCAGATGTTCTGCACACTCAGTAGCTTGGCTGGAGCCGAACTTAGACTTCCCTTCACCTGAATGCTCTCGCTGCCCGTTCCCGGCCCGGCAGCCGCAGGCGCTGTGAACGGCCCGAGAAAAACATATGTCACCGCCTGCGCAGCGCTTACGTCGCCGCCAGTCGGAGCCTGCACATAGGGCGCCGAAACCGCGAAGCCGCCGGTCGGCAATTGCCAAACCGTCTGCCCGCCTTTGAAGGTCGTGATCCCGACTCCGCTCATATTGATCGAAACGCCGATGTGAATTTCTGTGTGCTCCACTTCCGACTTGGTTGCAGCAGTAAGAGCAGCCTGCGCCGCCTCGCAATCGGCAGCATTCATTGACTTGAGCGCCGCGCCAAACTGCGCCATTGCCGCTTGCACCGGCTGGTCGTATTGCGCGAAGATGGGCGAGCTTTTATCCAGGCCCAGAGTCACAAAGAACGCTCCGCCCTGATGCAGCTGCTGTTCCGCCAGTTGAAAGGGCTTGTTCTCCGTGTGCCGCGGAATCGATGTAAGCGACTGAAGCTCAACTTGCCGAGTCACACCCCAGTCGTGCGCGGTCAGGTTGTCGATTACGGGTTGCAGCGCCGCCGTGAGCCCCTTGCGCGCATACGCGTCGAACTTGACTTCGCAATCCGAGGGCGAGCGCCACTCCGCTCCGACAAGCTTGTCGTGAATCTGCGGGTCACAGTTGCCGAAAGTACCCGTGGTTTGTGCGCCGGCGTGATGAGCAAAGGCGGGAAGGGCGGCGAATAGCAGGATTGAGGCAACGCGTGCGTGGTCGTGCATAGTGCTGGATTGTATGCAAGCCCTCGCAATGTTGCCAACAGAAATGAAGAGGCCCCTTCCAGTCGAAAAGTCCTTTCCGCGGATCGTCGAGCTTTTGGTTGCTCGTTGCTCCGAAGGAAGTCGATTATCTCCGCATCAGCACGATGGGCTTGAAGCTAGAGGCTAAAAGCTAATAGCTGCTTTTCACGCCTTGCCGATTACTTTCGCCAGGGTGGCGCCAATTTCCGCGGGCGAGACCACGACGTGGATTCCCGCTGCGGTCATGGCCTTCATTTTGTCGGCTGCGGTTCCCTGGCCGCCGCTGATAATCGCGCCTGCGTGGCCCATGCGACGCCCCGGAGGCGCGGTCTGCCCAGCGATAAACCCCACTACTGGCTTCTTCACGTGCCGCTTCACAAATTCCGCCGCGGCTTCCTCAGCAGATCCGCCGATTTCGCCGATCATGATGATCGCTTCGGTCTCCGGATCGTCATTTAGCAGTCGGAGCGCATCGATGTGCGTCGTGCCGATAATCGGATCGCCACCAATTCCGATGGCGGTCGATTGCCCGATCCCTCGCTGCGTCAACTGATGTACCGCCTCATACGTCAGCGTGCCCGAACGCGAGACAATGCCGATCGACCCTTCTTTGTGAATCCGTCCCGGCATAATGCCGATCTTCGCTTTTCCCGGCGAGATTACGCCGGGACAATTGGGCCCGATGAGCCTCGACTTTGAATTCTTCAGCTTGGCCCACACCTTCACCATGTCGAGCGTCGGAATCCCTTCGGTGATGCACACAATCAGCGGAATCCCCGCATCCTCGGCCTCAAGAATCGCGTCTGCGGCAAAGGGCGGCGGCACAAAGATCATTGTCGCGTTGGCGCCGGTTTTCGCCACGGCCTCCGCCACGGTATTGAACACCGGCCAGCCCTCGTGCGTCGTCCCGCCTTTGCCGGGAGTCACACCGCCAACCACCTTGGTGCCGTACTCCGCGCAGCCCTTGGCATGGAACGTACCTTCCTTGCCGGTGATGCCCTGAACAATAAGGCGCGTGTCGTTATCAACTAAAACAGCCATCTTTATGCTCCCGCCGCTGCCGCAACGACCATTTCCGCTGCCTCTTTCATCGTTGCGCCCACCTGGAAATTCAATCCTGACTCTTTCAGAATCTTGCGCCCTTCTTCCACGTTCGTGCCTTCGAGCCGCAAAACAATCGGCACCTTTACGTGCAGATTTCGCGCCGCTGCTACCACGCCCGTCGCCAGCCGGTCTACGCGCAGAATTCCGCCGAAGATATTAATGAAGATCGCCTTCACGTTTTTATCGGAAAGCAAAATTTCAAAGGCGTGCTCGATCTGCTCCTGCGTCGCGCCGCCGCCCACATCCAGGAAATTCGCGGGGCTGCCGCCTGCATACTGAATAATGTCCATCGTCGCCATCGCCAAGCCCGCGCCGTTGACCATGCAGGCTATGGTGCCGTCCAGCTTGATGTAATTCAGCGCGTGCTTGCTTGCCTCCACCTCCAGCGGATCCTCTTCGGCTACGTCGCGCAGCGCCTTGATATCGGGATGACGAAAGAGCGCGTTGTCGTCGAAGGTCATCTTGGCGTCGAGCGCGAACAGTCCGCCATCGGTTGTCGTGATGAACGGATTGATCTCCACGAGCGACGCGTCCGCTTCAATGAACGCTTTATAGAGGCTTTGGAAAAAAGTGACTGCATGGTTGATCTGCGTGGGCTTCAGCCCGAGCGCGAAAGCCAGTTTTCGAGCCTGCCACGCGCCGAAACCAATGGCCGGATCGATCGTCTCCTTGAAGATTGCTTCGGGAGTCTTCGCCGCCACTTCTTCGATCTCCATGCCGCCGGCCTGCGAAGCCATAAACACGAGCTTGCCTTCATTCCGGTCAAGCACAATGCCGAGATAGAGCTCGCGCTCGATGGCTGCAGTCTCTTCGATCAGCAGCCGCTGCACCTTTTGTCCCTGTGGCCCGGTCTGGTGGGTCACCAGCGTCATGCCCAGAATGCTCTTGCTGTGCAGTTCGGCGTCCTCTCGCGCCTTGGCCACTTTCACGCCACCGCCTTTGCCACGGCCTCCCGCGTGAATCTGTGCCTTTACGACCACACCTGCGGCGCCCTCGGCGAATAGCTTCCGCACTACTGCCACGGCCTCTTCAAAAGTGGCTGCTTCCTCGCCTTTGGGCACGGCGACGCCGTATTTCGCCAGGATTCCCTTTGCCTGATATTCGTGAATTTTCAACGGGTAATGACCTCGACCGATTCTCAGATTACCATGCGGAATTCCTGCGGAATCAGAATGATCCCGGATGCATTTCCGCCTCGACGGAGAGGATTGCTGAAGAAGCCGCAAAGGATCACACCGCGAGACGTTGGCGAAATCGCAATTCGACGAAGCTTCTCGTTTTGCTTCAGACAAACGTTGATTTCGAATCTCGCATTCCTCTTCGCCCCTCCAGCCCGGCTCTGCAATACTTCTTCCATGTCTTTGGTGAAGGAACTGCTTCGCCCACTGGCCGAGGATGGCGCCGCGCTCACCCGCCTGCAAGCTGCTGGCGTGCTTGAGGAGATCCTCGCCGGCACCGTGCCGGAGGTGGAGACCGCCGCTCTGCTGGCGGTCCTCGCCACGCGCGGCGAGCAGGCTCCCGAGCTGGCTGGCTTTGTCGACGTCATGCGCCTGCACGCAGTCCCATTGCCTTTTTCCGAAACCGAAAGAGCGGAGCTCGTCGACTGCGTTGGCACCGGCGGTGGCGGGCCGCAGACCTTCAACATTTCGTGCGGTGCTGCGCTGGTCGCTTCCGCTGCCGGAGCCCGCGTCGCCAAACACGGCAATCGCGCCGTCACTTCGCGCTGCGGCGCAGCTGATGTCCTCGAAGCCCTTGGCGTTCCCATCGAACTCCCGCCGGAGCTCGCCGTCGAGTGTCTGCGCGAAACAGGCTTCGTCTTCCTCTTCGCACCGCTTTATCACCCGGCCATGAAAGCGCTCGGACCGCTCCGCCGCGCGCTTGGTTTCCGGACGATATTCAACCTGGTGGGCCCGCTGACCAATCCAGCACACGCGCGTACGCAAGTCATCGGAGTGCTCGCCCCCAGCCGCGTTCTCCTCGTGGGCCGTACGCTCGCTGCGCTTGGAGCCAGGCGCGCCTTCGTCGTCCACGGCACCGACGGCATTGACGAACTCACAACCACGGGCGAGTCCGTCGTGGCCCGCATTGAGGAATCGGAGACCGGCGAGCCGCAACTCAAAGCTGCACGCGTCACGCCGGAGATGGCCGGGTTGCCGCGCGCCACGATCGATCAATTCACCGGCGGAGACGTGGCTACCAACGAAGCACTGCTTTACGACGTTATCACCGGCATCCCCGGCGCACGCCGCGACGTCGTCTTGCTCAACGCCGCGGCTGTGCTTGTCGCTGCCGGGCTCGCAGGTGATTTGAAGCAAGGTGTCGCC
>CAYYKV010000099.1:0-10897 GCA_964468605.1 uncultured Occallatibacter sp.
GACCGAGCAAACGCAGCCCGCGCCAGTGGAGCAGGGCGGGGTCTCGCAGCTCTGGCTGATTCTGCCTTTGTTGATTGTGTTCACTTCGGTCGGAGCCGCACTTGCCCGCCTCTTTCCGCATTTCCCATGGGGATCGTTGCCCGTGGTGGCGGCCCTGTTGGCCACAGCTCTGTTTGCGCTGCTGTTAAATCGGCAGCTACGCCGCGTCGGATTCGCTCAGGATACACAGCCCATCGCCGAAGGACTGAGGGAGCTTCTGGACTCGGCTGGACCGGCGGTAGTTGCGGTGGACCTTGGAGGCAGGCTGATCTACTGCAATCCAGCGACCGAACGCGTGCTGGGCTACCGCACCCCTGAGCTGCTGGAACGGTGGGGCACCCTGGAGCTTCTTGCGCCCGGCGAGGCGGAGCGGCTGGTGATGGAAATGCAGAAGCTGTGCCGCGTGGAGCGGCCGGCAGAGGCCAATCGGGCCGGGCTGATGGCGGCGTACATGCAATGCGTGCGCATGCTGCCTCCGAGCACCGTTCCGAGTTTCGACGCCAAAGTGCGCCGCAAAGATGGGGTGCAGATTCCTGTGATGCTGCACATCTCGGCGTTGCGCGACGCGCTGGGCGAGCTTACGGGATTGGTAGTTGTGGCCGTGGATCAAACCGACAGCCAGAACCGTGAGCAGGTGCAGCGCGAGTCGCAGGAGCGGTACCGCGACCTGTTTGAGCACTCCACGGAGATGATCGCGACGCTGAGCCCGTCAGGACAGTTTCTCTATGCCAATCCCGCATGGAAGCGGTGCTTTGGAGTGGAGCAGACGGCGCTGCTGGATTTGCGTTCCTTCGAAGAGCTGTTCTCCGATGGCGTCAGGAACGAGGTGGCAGCGCTTTTCCGGCGCGCGCTGGATGGCGAGATGGTGGACCGTATTCCGCTGCGCCACCACACGCTCGACGGTCGCGTGCTGGAACTGGAATTGAGCCTGAGCCGGCGGCAGAAGACGGGCGTTCCCCTGGCGGTACGCTGCCTGATGCGCGATGTGACGCAGCAAAAGCAGCGCGAGAACCGGCTGGCGCTGCAACTGGCCGTGAGCCAGATCGTGGGCGAAAACGCATCGGGCGAGTCAGCGGGCATGCGCATCCTTGAGGCGTTGTGCATCTCGCAGGGATGGGACGTGGCCATTGAGTGGGTGGTTGGCGGCGAACAGAAGCATCTGGAGTTTGGCACGGCATGGGGAGTACCGGGCCGCAACGCTGAGGCGCTGATCCAAGGGAGCATGGGGTTGACGCTGACCGGGGCAAGCGAGTTGCCGGAGCGCGCCTGGCGAGAAGGACGGACGGTGTGGGCGACCGACTTGGCGGATGAGCCCGCATCCGGGCGCGCGATTGCGGCGCTGAAGCAGGAGATGGTTTCGGGATGGGCGCTGCCTGTTCGCGCCGGCAGTAAAGTGCTGGCGGTTCTGGAATTCTATTGTTCCTTCAGGCTGCGCGAGGATCGCGAGGCCATGGCTGCGATTGAAACGGCGGCGGCTTCGCTGGGACAAATCCTGGCGCGAACGCAGGAGCGCGGGCGGACGGAGGAACTGAGCCGCCAACAGGAAGTGCTGCTCGACGCAGTCGCCGAGGGGATTTGCGGGCTTGACCGCCAGGGAAGAGTGACCTTTGCCAATCCCGCGGCGGCTCGGCTGCTCGGCGCGCCAGTGGATGCGCTGGCCGGGAGGGCCGTGCATGATTTGCTGCACGGCGCCGCAGGGACAGATCGTGCATGCAGCGAGGAGTGTCCGTTGCGCATCGCGGCAACACAATCTGCCGCGGCCAGCGGCGAGGAAAACATTTTTCGCGCCGACGGCACCTGCTTCCCTGCCGAGTATGCCCTGACTCCCATCCGCGCGCACGGCCGCGTCTCGGGTTCGGTGCTGAGTTTCCGCGACATCAGCCAGCGCTATGCCCTCGATCGAATGAAGGATGAGTTTATCTCCACGGTGAGCCACGAACTGCGAACGCCACTCACCTCCATTCGCGGAGCACTGGGGTTGCTCAACTCCGGCATTCTCGGCGAGGCCAACGAAAAGGCCACGAACCTGCTGCGCATCGCCCTTACCAACTCCGACCGGCTCGTTCGGCTGATCAACGACATCCTCGACCTCGAGCGAATCCAGAGCGGGCGCGAGCCGCTTGCATTCCGCAACGTGCAACTCGCCGACATCGTAACGCAAGCCATCGAGGATATGAAGCCCATGGCTGACGCTGCCGGCGTGCAACTGATTCACGACTCCACCAAGGTGGAGATTGCGGCCGACTCCGATCGCCTGTTGCAGGTCCTGACCAATCTACTGTCGAATGCCGTCAAGTTTTCGCCGCCAAACTCACCGGTGAGCGTAATGCTGCGGCCCGGCGTGACCGGCGTGATTCTTTCAGTGATCGATCATGGGCGCGGAATTCCCGCGGATAAGTTGGAGGCGATCTTCGGCCGCTTCCAGCAGGTGGACGCATCCGACTCGCGGCAAAAGGGCGGCACCGGCCTCGGACTGGCTATCTGCCGAACCATCGTGTTGCAGCACACGGGCCGCATCTGGGCCGAGCGCAATCCAGTGCGCGGTTCCACCTTCCGCATCTTTCTGCCCTATCATCCCGCTCCCGCGGCCGTTGCGGGCGGGACGGAGATTGAACCCGGCCACGGCACCGTTGTCCTGGCCGACGCCAACGCGGATTCGCGCCCGCGGATCGCGGCGCAACTGGCGCGGCATGGCTACTCCGTGGTGCAGGCGGCCACGGTGCAGCAGACCTTGTCCGCGGCGCGCAATGATCCGCAAGCCATTCTTCTCGATACTGCGTTGGACGGCATGAATGGCTGGGAGATTCTGCCGCTCCTGCGCCGGATGGATGCATCCGCGCGTACGCCTGTAGTTTTGTTGAGCGTGGATGATCCGGAGAATCCACGCGAGCTGCCCGCGGGCGCCGATGGATGGGTCCACAAGCCGCCCAGCGAAGATGCTCTGCTCACTGAACTGGCGCGCGTGCTTTGCGGCAACGGAGAAAAGGCGCGCATCCTCATCGTGGAGGATGACCACGATCTGGCGAATGTCATCAGCGAAGTCTTCGCGCGCGACAGCATCCAGGTGGAAACCGCGCATTCGCTTGAGGAGACGATCGAGGCCTGCTCGGCGTTCCAGCCGCACCTGATGTTGCTCGATATCGGGCTTCCCGACGGAGACGGCTTTAATGTCGCGGATTGGCTGCGCCAGCACGAGAACCTTGCCCAACTGCCGCTGGTGGTTTACTCCGGCCGCGAACTCTCAGCCGAACAGCGAAGCCAGCTTACCCTCGGCCCAACCTATTTCCTCGCCAAGACGCGCGTGCAGCCGCAGCAACTGGAGGCTCTGGTGCTGACCATGCTGCGTTCTTCGCGTACGACTGAAGAGGCCCCGCTGCCTGAATCGGCGGTACCCAATCCATAAACTAATAACACCGACGGGCGCCATCGGCTACGCTGCGGCGGCGCTTGAGAATAGAATGTGAGGAAATTCCGCCGTGGGCCGCAAGATTCTGATCATCGACGATGAAGAAGACATTCGCGAGGTAGCCTCGCTGAGCCTGGAAACCGTGGCCGGCTGGGAAGTGATCAAAGCCAGCTCAGGAGCGCAGGGCGTGGCGCGCGCCGCCGAGCACCGCCCCGATGCGATTCTGCTGGACGTGATGATGCCGGGGATGGACGGTCCTGACACGTTTCGAGAGCTGCGCAGGAATCCGGCCACGGCCGGCATTCCGGTACTGCTGCTAACCGCTAAAGTGCAGGGCTCGGATCAGCGGCGATTTGCCGGCCTCGGCGTCGAGGCTGTGCTCTTCAAACCCTTCGATCCGCTCACGCTCGCGACGCAGATTTCGCGCGCGCTCGGCTGGAAGTAACCGCTGGTTCCGATGAAGACTTCGGCTCAATCCGAGATTCCCCCGGACGCGGCCCTTCGAGAAGCGATGGACCGGCTCTGGGTGAAATTTCTGCCGGAAATCCGCGAGCGTGTTGCGACCCTGGAAGCCGCTGCCACAGCCGTTACGGCGAAGACGCTCAACGAATCGGGCCGCGAGGCCGCACAAGCAGCCGCACATAAACTCGCCGGTGTGCTGGGCACGTTCAACCTGACGCGCGGAACCGATGCGGCTCGAGAGCTTGAGTTGGTTTTCTCCTCGAGTTCTGCACCCAGTGCTTCTTCGGGCAAACATCTCGCGGCCAGGGCCGCGGAACTGCGCGCCATGATCGAAAGCCGCAAATCGAGCGATTGAGACCGGAACAATTACACTCATCAGCAGTGATTCCGCACGATCCATTCGCGTCAGATCACGACGAGAGCTCCCAGTTGGGGCTTCATTTCGATGAGCCGCGCCCCTCGCGCCGCATTTGGCCCGTGCGCGCGCTCGTGGCGCAGGTGCGTGAACTGGTCGAACAGGAGTACGGCGACATTTGGGTCGAAGGCGAGATTTCGAACTATCGCCCCGCTCCGTCGGGCCACGTTTACTTCACGCTGAAGGACGCCGAGGCGCAGTTGCCCATTGTTCTCTTCCGACGCCAGGCGGTGCTGCTGCGATTTCGTCCGGAAGACGGCCTGCACGTGCTGGTACGGGGCCGCGTGAGCGTCTATGAGCAGCGCGGCCAGATGCAGCTTGTTGCAGAGACGATGGAGCCCGTCGGAGCCGGCTCTCTGCAGCTCGCCTTTGAACAATTAAAGGAGCGGCTCAGGCTCGAAGGCCTCTTCGATGCCGAGCGAAAGAAACCGCTGCCCATGTTTCCGCGCACAGTGGGCATTGTCACGTCGCCCACGGGCGCGGTGATCCGCGATTTTCTGAACATTGTGAGCCGCCGCCATTCCGGCCTGAATGTACTGCTCTTTCCCGTCTCCGTGCAGGGCGAGTCCGCGCCGGCTGAGATTGAAGCCGCGCTGGCCGAGCTGAACGCAACCAATCTCGTCGACCTGATTGTTCTGGCGCGCGGAGGCGGATCGCTCGAAGACCTGGCCGCCTTTAACAGCGAGCAGGTGGCTCGCGCGATTGCGAGGAGCAGCCTTCCTGTCGTTTCCGCGGTGGGACACGAGACAGACTTCACCATCGCGGACTTCGCCGCCGACCTGCGCGCCCCCACCCCTTCCGCGGCGGCCGAGCTCATCACCGAAGCCCAACACAAGATCGCCGAGCACCTGGCCGCGCAATCGCACCGATTGGAACGCGCCGCGCGCTTCCAACTTTTGCAAGCTCGCCGGCGGCTGACGCATTTGCCCATCAGCCGTGTCGAATCGCGCGTGACCACGCTGCTGCACCGGCTGGAGCAGCGGCTCGATGACGCGGCGGAGCGAATGGATGCGGCGATCCTGAATCGTCTGCGCCGAAACCAGAATCGCATTGCCGAACTGGCCGCCGGCGTTCTGCATCACGACCCGCGACAGAAACTGGCTCACGCGCGCCAACACCTGGCTGATTTCCGCGCTCGATTGGACCGCTCGCTGGAGCGGCTCATCGAGTCTTCTGCCGCGCGGCTTGGCGCGTTCGACGCACGACTCCATTCACTCTCGCCATTGGCGGTGCTCGATCGCGGCTATGCGCTGGTCCTTTCGTCGGATGGCGCGCTCATTCGCTCCACTGCACAAATCGGCACTGGCGACCAGCTTACGACGCGCCTGGCGGACGGATCGTTTACGAGCCGTGTCGAGAACCTTTCATCCGGCGCGGCCCAAGCGCCCACTACCGGCAAACGAGGCAAGAGATCGGCCAAATGACCCCGAACGGAGCGCGCCAACTCTTCGGCACCGACGGCATTCGCGCCGTTGCCGGAGAGCCCCCACTCGATGCGACGACGATTTACAGCGTCGGTCTCGCCCTCGCACACTCGCTGCGAAAAACGGCAGCGCGCCCCCGCGTCCTGATCGGCCGCGATACGCGCGAATCCGGCCCGTGGATCGCCGCCACCCTGGCTGAGGCCCTGCGCCAAGCTGGCGCCGTCGTCGAAAGCGCCGGCGTGGTGACCACCCCGGCAGTCGCGTTCCTGGCCAAGACTCACGGGTTCCACGCCGGCGTGGTCATCTCCGCCTCCCACAATCCGTGGCAGGACAACGGCATCAAGCTGTTCGGCGGGGATGGATTCAAGTTCCCCGACGCGGCTGAGCTGGCCATGGAAGAGGAGATCCTGTTTCACGCCGCGCAGGTGAAGATCTCCGATCCGCGCCGCTTTGCTGCCGTCGAGGACAATCCGGCTTTTCAGGGCGACTACATTCAATTTCTCATCGACTGCACGCCGGGCCTTTCGCTTTCCGGCTTGAAGATTGTGGCCGATTGCGCGAACGGCGCCGCGGCGGCAATCGCTCCGGAGCTTCTGCGCCGACTGAATCACGATGGACGCGCCACCATTGCGCTGCTCAACATCGCGCCCGACGGCCGCAACATCAACGCGCAATGCGGGGCGCTGCATCCTGAGTACGTTGCGCGCGAAGTTACATCGCGCGGAGCGGATCTGGGCCTGACCTTTGATGGCGACGCCGATCGCTGCATGCTGGCCGACGCTCGCGGAAACGTGATCAACGGCGACGCCATCCTTTTGATGGCCGCGCGCGACCTGAAGTCGCGCGGCATGTTGACTGGCGATGTGGTGGTGGCAACCACCATGTCGAACATGGGCCTGGAAGCAGCGCTGAAACGCAGCGGCATTCGCATGCTTCGCGCGCCGGTTGGCGACCGCTACGTTCTCGAAATGATGCAGAAAGAGGACGCGGCCCTCGGCGGCGAACAATCCGGCCACATTCTTTTTCCTCACCTCGCCACGACCGGCGATGGTTTGCTCACCGCGCTCGTTGTTCTGGATCTGATCGCCCGCACCGGCAAATCGATCGGCGAGTTGACGGCAGATCTCAAAGTCTTTCCGCAGTTGATCGTCAACGTGAAAGTGCGCGAGAAGAAACCGCTCGACGGAATTCCGGCCGTTGTCGAAGCGATCCGCGCCGCCGAGTCGGAACTCAAAGATACGGGCCGCGTGGTGATCCGCTACTCGGGAACGGAGCCGCTGGCGCGGGTGATGATTGAGGCGGAGAGCGAAGAGGCGATGCGGCGGCACGCGGAAGCGATTGCGGCGGCGATTCGCAGTGAGCTCGGGGGTTAAGAAACATCCGCGGGCGGTCGCCCTACCTGCGTCTCCGCTCGGGTCACATGAAGGACCCTCCAACGTGACCGGTAAGGTGGGGATATTGATTGGCAGAATCGCCCGGTTCCGCCCGTTTAAATGTGCCACGAAAGAGCAACGGAAGGAACTCATTCGCAAGATTGATAGAGGCGGTTCGCTTGCTCCCGATCTGGCCCCTCGTCACCAAACACTGGTGCTGGCAGCGCAGTTTCATCAGAGACCTTCATGAGCCTCTCCTCCTCAGCGCCGTCCCTCCAAACGGCCTTGAGGTAAAAGACTGTAACCTCGTTGCCCGCCGCGGAATTGACGAAATCCTGCGCAGAGACCTCGGCCCCGCCAACGCAGAAGATCGTACGCGGAGTTCGCCCTGTGCCACGGGCGGCTTCGATTTGGAACTGCCCGAGCGCAAGAAGGTATTCCGACATGTCCTTATTTAGAACCAGGAACTTTGCCGAAACTGTGCCGTAGGTCGACATATAAAGGGCGCCGCTATGAGACGAATGCGCAACCGGAAGAATGGGGTCGGGGCCGGTTGCCAGGGCGTTCATGCGCCAGACCGTGTCCGCATCGTCGCCAGCCTCGTCAGGCCCCCCGAGCGTGAAAATGATATTCACTGTCGTCTCAACTTCGGCCGGCTGTCCTTTTACAAGGAAGGGCTTGTAGGTCCAAGATTTCACGGCATCTAACGCGGCCTGTTGCAACATCGTCTCCCCGCTGACGACTTGGAGATTTTCGATAGACCCTGTCTTGGATATCGTGGCATGCAGCACAACCATCCCAGAAACGCGGGCAGCCTTAGCTAAAGGAGGATAAACGGGAGTCGTTTTGTGAAGCAGATTACCTACCGCCGTGCCAGCTGGAATCTCCATTTTTTGTTCTCTTAAGCCCAAACAGTTAATCTCGCGCGCCGTAATCTGGTCGCCCTTTATCCTTCCACGCACGATGCAAGAGTCCGCATGATCTTCGGGCACGGACCTCCAACCCTCCGGCAAGGTGGTGTTTGCATCGGTCAAGATTTCATAACTGCGACCATTTGCCTCAATCTTCATTGAGACATGTACGGCGCCGTCATAAAGGAGGCTACTGCTGGAAATGGGCCCTTTCAGAACGTCGAGCGACTGCACGTTGGGCGTCGTCCTTTTAGCTGCGGTTTGCCCGAAGGCGACTAGCGAAAACCCCGTCGCACAAAGACCCACCAACAACTCGACGGTGAATCGCGGCCCGATTTGCCACTTGCGTCGCGGCCTTAACAGGTTCATAAAAACTCCTTGACCGAAGAGTCAGTGGAAGGCTAACAGAGACTTCCTAGAGGCGCAAGAGAGTTCAGAGGCAGATGCGTCAGATATGCCCGCCTCTTTTATGGCAGAGAAAAATCAGGCTCCTGTATTTCGGAAACGCAGAACGGCTCGGTTCTCATCGCCGCTGGCCGCACATCAGTTTTAAGACCTCCGGAGCTTCCGTACGAGCCCCGAGGCACTCCACGCTTACAGTCCGCTTGAGTTCCCGCGCCCTTGGCTCATACCATCTACCCATGCCCCGCTTCCCTGCCGGTCAGACGTTGCTCATCGACGCCGACGATACGCTGTGGGAAAACAACATCTACTTTGAGCGCGCCATCGCCGCGTTCATCAGCTTTCTCGACCATCATGAGTACTCTCCCGCTGAAGTGCGGCAAACTCTCAACCAAGTGGAGCGCGAAACCATCCTGACCCATGGCTACGGGCTTTCGAGCTTTACCCGTTCGCTGGTCGATTGTTTTGAGCGACTGAGTCCGCCGCCGGTGACCGAGGAGAAGCGGGAGCGCATTCGCGAGTTCGCACGGTCGATCGCCGAGCAGGAGATCGAACTGCTGCCCGGCGTGGCCGAGACGCTCAAAGAACTCGCTGGCCGGCACCATCTGATCCTGATGACCAAGGGCAACCGGGCGGAGCAGGCCGACAAGCTGGCCCGCTCGGGGCTGGCGCCTTACTTCGCGGCGGTGGAGATTCCGGCCGAGAAGGATCCGCCCACGTATCGCGCCGTGATCGCGCGGCACGAGCTGAAGCCGCACACCAGCTGGATGATCGGCAACAGCCCGAAAAGCGACATCAACCCCGCGCTCGCAGCCGGACTGCACGCGGTGTTTCTTTTTCACAAGGACACGTGGGTGCTGGAGCATGCGGCCGTCGACAAAGCTCCCGAAGGCCAGCACCTCATCGAGCTCGACTCGTTTGCAAAACTGTGCGAAGTCTTCTGAGCAGGTGCGAGCCGGCCACTCACGTTTTGTTGCGTCTTGACGAGCGATAGTCCGGCAAATATGATCGGCTCACTCACGTTCAGGCCCCTTCGCTCCATCATCAAGATTTTCCGGATTCATTCATTACTCTCTGAGGAAGTCTTTCATGTCAACTTCACGAGTCGCAGTCTGTCTTTGCCTGCTTGCAATCACCCCGATGGTGATGGCACAAACGGCGCCCACGGCCTACACCATCGTTCAAGACGGCGGCTCACCGGGCGCGACCACGACTGTTTACCGCAATGGCCTGAAGGCTCTTATGGTGATTGAGCTGCCGGCCCAAGGCGCAACGCCAGCGTCCACAACTCGCAACCTCATCGATATCGCTGCGGGAACCAACTACACCTGGAACCCCGCTGACAGCCGGGTTGGATGCAGCGTGGGAACATTCTCCGGCGACTGGGGCGACCCGTTCGCCGTGATTACCGGGTTTTCCGACGACATCGCCCATGGCAACATGAAGCCGGCAGGCACCGAGATTGTCGACGGCATTTCCGCTCAGATTTATACCGGCACCACGCAGGGGGCCAATGTCAAGGTCTGGATCGATCGGAAAGACGGCCTGGTGCTGCGCGCCGTCGCCAACATGCCCAACGCTGCTCCCATGACGGTTGCCGACATCACCAAAGTGTCTTTCGCCGCGCCGCCCGCATCCCTCTTCGTGCCTCCCGCTATCTGCGCCGGGGTGAAACCACCACCCACGCCGGCTCAAGTCTTCGCGGATGAAACCGGAGACGACGGAACCAACTACGTGAGCGCCAACTACGGCCCCGGCTCACAGAATTCCTGCAACGTGGTGCTGCGCGTGGTCGAGGCCAAAACCATGACGCCCATCACGCACTATCAAGTGGCCATCGATACGCAGTACAACCAGAACGATCCAAACCCGCCACATTACAACCTCGGCGTCGGTAACGATGGCACTGAGACCTTTTCCGGCGGCCACGTTGAAGAAATCACCAGCCAGGTGCGCAACGGTCTGCTCACTCTCAACGCTCCCCCCTCCTATTTCCTGCTCGCCGTCAACCTCATTCACACGGGCCACTCGGCCGGCCTCGGTCTCATTTATCGCCAATGCTTCGCGCCAACCACAGTGCTGCTCGACGTGGTGAAGGACTACGGGCAGCAGGATGAAAGCTTCGATTTTATCTACGCCAAATCCGGCAAGTACGCTGTTCCGCCGGCGCAGTAGGCCAGTTCGCATCCGGCGCGCTAAATTTCAGCATCAAATTCATTCCGCGCGCGGGCTGCGACCGTCTGCGCCTCCGGCAGGCTCGTGAGAAAATAGGAGAGCCGAAGTCTTCTTGAGTAGCTGCCTGTCCGCACGCTTCTCGTGAATCACAAATCAACCCGGCCTCATCCGGCCCACCGGCGCGGCAGCCCGAGTGTGGCCTGGGCAAACGAGGCAAGAACAAAGAATGGGAAGCAAGAACAGAGAATGATCAGCGTCAGCAATGTAACCATGCGCTACGGCTCGAAGAT